>CAZKTF010000001.1:0-22535 GCA_964555565.1 uncultured Planctomycetota bacterium
ATCCGCCGGGCGGGGCCCGCCACCGCGAGCTCCGCCAGCGGGCGCGCGGCCCGCGGGGATCCCCGCAGCGCGAGCGCCGCGCAGGCCGCCTCCGCGACCTCCCCGTCCCGGTCCCGGAGGGCCTCCACGAGCAGGGCCTCCGCGTCGGGGCCTCCCGCCTCCCCGAGCCGCCGGACGGCGGCGAGGCGCTCCTTCGCCTCGGCGGAGCGGAGCGCCTTCCCGGCGTCGTCCTCGCCGGCCAGCGCCGCGCCGGCAGCGAGGATCGGCAGTAGGAGGAGCCGGGCGCGGGGCATCGGGTGCATTCTCGGGCCGGACGGCCCCCCGGGCAAGGGGGACCCCCCGGGCGGAGAGGTGCGAGGGGGCGCCGCCGTCCGTCCTACAATGGGGGATGTCGCCCGCGCGAGGGGGAGGAGCCATGCACCACGAGAGCCGGGGCCGGTCGCACCTCCTCCTCGCGGCCCTGCTCGCGCTCCTCGCGCTCCCCGCGGCGGCCTCGGACGTGGGGGTCCCCTCGGACGGGCTCGACCTCGCGCGCCTCGACGACGGCAGGGTGGTCCGCTGCGTCGTCGGGCCCGAGAAGGACGGGAAGGTCTCCCTCCAGTTCCCGAGCGGCACGCTCGCCGTCCGGAGGTCGCGGATCCGCGAGGTCCGCCGGTTCGCCGACTTCGACCCCGGCGCCCGCACCGAGGAGGAGAAGGCGCTCCTGGCGCGGGGCCTGGTGCGGTGGGAGGGGCGCTGGGTGGACCGGGCCCGCGCGGAGCAGGCCCGCGCCGCGGAGAACGCGGCGGCGCGGAAGCGGGAGGAGGAGGACGCACGGCACGCGACCTGGGACAAGCGGTGGAAGCGGGAGACGGAGCACTTCGCCATCGAGGCGGACATCGGGGCCGAGGGCCTCGACTTCTACGCGGCGACGCTGGAGGACTTCTACGACTTCTTCACGAAGGTCTTCCAGGTGAAGCTGACCCAGCGGGAGAAGAGGCAGAAGCTCCCCGTCTACCTGTTCCGCCAGCGGGACGAGTTCCGGAAGTTCCACGACCAGGACACGGGGGGGAAGAGCGAGCACCTCCTCGGCTACTTCGTCCCGCTGAAGGGGTCGGAGCGCCTGGTCATGTTCGACTCGCCCGACGGGCGGCAGGAGACGCTCGACGTCCTCTTCCACGAGGGGACGCACTTCATCATCTACCTCGCGAACCCCCAGGTCCTGGTCTCGCGCTGGGTCCACGAGGGGTGCGCGGAGTACTTCGGGGCCTCCCTCCACGCGGGGAAGAAGTTCCAGCCGGGCCAGGTCCAGGACGGCCGGCTCCTCCACTTCCAGGACATGATCGCCCGGGACAAGGTCATCCCCATGGACGAGCTGTTCCGGGCGGGGAACCCTGCGGCCGCGGGGCAGCACGTGGAGTTCGCCGGCGAGCACTACGCGCAGGCGTGGACCCTGGTCCACTTCCTCCTGCACGGCAGGAACGGCAAGTACCGCGCCGGGTTCATCGACTACGTGGGGCGCTGGCTCGGCGGGAAGGGGGTCAAGTACCACGTGGTGGCGGGGGCGGGGGCCGACACCCGGTACATCGAGTACGAGGAGGACAGGCCGCTGCTCCTGCGGTGCCTGGGCCTCAAGGACTTCGAGGGCCTCACGGCGGAGCTGGTGGAGTACGCGAAGGCCCTCCCGCTGCGCTCGGCCCGCGCCTACGCCATGCGGGGCGAGATGCGCTTCGAGAAGGGGGACGCGAAGGGGGCGGAGGAGGACTTCCGCACGGCCTTGGAGAAGGGGGGGCAGGACCCGTCGGTCCTCGCGGAGATGGCGCGGGTGTTCTCCTGGATCCCCGGCAGGGAAGCCGACGTGGCCGAGATGATGCGGCGGGCCCTGGAGGCCGACCCCCTCGACGTGGTCGCGCGCTGGCGGCTGTCCCGCCGCCTCCCGCCGGAGGACGCGATCCGCGAGCTCCGGCTCTGCATCGAGATCGAGCCCGGGAGGGCGCGCGCCCTCGGCGACCTCGCGTGGATGCTCTACGAGCACCGGATGGGCGAGCACGTCCGCGCGGTCTCCGAGCAGGACCTCGCGACCGCGCGGGAGGCCATCGGCTTCGCCGAGCGGGCCGTCGCCCTCGAGCCCGAGCACCGCGACTACGACACCCTCGCCGCGCTCCGCCTCTGCACCGGGTCCTTCGAGAAGGCCCGGGACGCTGCCGAGAAGGCGGTCGAGATGAGCCCCGAGGAGAAGGATTACATCTTCCACCTCGCCCAGGCCCACGCCGTCCTCGGCGATGCGGAGAAGTTCGCGAAGCTCCTGCGCCGCATGGAGCTGCTCCTGCGACGCACGAGCGTCGCGCCCGGGGAGACCGAGGCGGGGGCCCCGCCGGCCATGACGCCGGAGCAGGCGCGCGAGGTCGTCGCCCGCGTCCTCGCCCTCGCGGTGGAGCGTTGCTTCGCCTGGGAGAAGTACGTCGAGGCAGCCTACGCCTGCGGCTCCTGGTTCGAGAGGCGTCCCCCGGTCTCCGAGGAGGAGTGGGTCATGTACGCGACGATCGTGAGCCGCAAGGGGGAGAAGAAGCGCGCGGCCCGCATCGCCTCCGAGGGCCTCAAGGCCTTCCCCGACTCCTTCATGCTCCGCCCGATCGTGGAGGAGGGGGCTGCCGCGGGGGAGGACCCGGCTCCGGGCGCGAAGCCCGCGGGGACCGGGGGGGAGGGCCCGAAGCCCGCCGAGCCGGGGCTCAAGGAGAAGGAGGGGGACGGGAAGTGAGGCCCCTCCGCGCGGCCCTCGCGGCGGCGCTGCTCCTCGGGACGGCGGCGGCCGCGGCCCCTCCCGCGCTCAAGGACCCGCAGTACGAGGCGCGCGCCGTCGCGTTCCGGAAGGCCCTGAGGCCCCCGCCGGCGAAGGGCGAGCCGGGGGCCCCGGCCTCGGAGCGGGTCGCGGCCGTCGCGGCCCTCGCGAGGACGCGGGACGCCCGCGTGTTCGAGGACCTCGCCCGTAGCCTCTCCCCGCTCGCCCGCGAGATCGAGAAGGCCGAGGCGGTCCTGGGGGAGGCCACGGAGCGCCTCGAGCAGGTGCGCAACGCCCACTTCCAGCAGGCCGAGGAGGAGTTCCGGCGGACCGGGAAGTGGCCCGAGACGATCCTCCGTTCGACGCAGCAGGCCCTCGAAACGCTGGGAGCGAAGCAGACCGAGGCCGCCGCCGCCTACGACCTCCTCGTCCGCGTGCGCGACGCCGTCGCCGCCGGGATGGGGGAGCACCTCCTGGCCCTCGGCCCCGACCGGCAGCAGGTCTGGAAGGGTGCCGTGACGGCGGCGACCTCGTCGAGGGACCCCGGCGAGCGCGCGGCCTTCTGCGAGGCCCTGCGGTCCATCGTCGGGAGGGACGCCGAGGAGGCCCTCCTGGGCCTGGAGTCCTCCGACCCCGACCCCCAGGTCGTGGTGGCCGCGCTGGGGGCGCTCGCCGCCCAGCGGTCCGCGCCGGGGCTCGACCGGCTGCTCAAGCGCCTCGAGGACCCCGACTGGACCGTGGCGGCGGCCGCGGTGCGCGGGGTCTCCCGCTACCGCGACCCGCGGGTGATCCCCGCGCTCGTGGCGAGGCTCGCGAAGGCGGAGCGGCGGATCTACTCCGACGTGGTGGACGCGCTCTTCGACCTCACGGGGAAGCACCTCCCGGAGACGGCCGACGCCTGGGCGGGGTGGTGGAAGGCGGAGGGGGAGAAGTTCCTCGAGCGGTGGAGCCCGGAGAAGTCGAAGAGGCTCGACGAGGTCGAGAGGATCTCCCTGGCCGACACGAAGACCCTCGACGTCGCGGCCGAGCTGGCCGCCCTGTTCGAGACCGAGACCGACGGGGAGGTGCGGACGGAGATCCTGGGGAACATTTCGATCCACCCGTCCCCCTCGGCGCGCGTCGCGCTGGTGAAGGCGCTCTGGGACCCCTCGAAGGAGATCCGGATCGCCGCGGTCAACTACCTGGCGAACCCCGCCTACCGGCACGTCTCGGTCCCCGGCGAGCTGATGCGGCGCGTGGACCCCGCCGACGCGGACGAGGTCCGCGCGATCCACCGCGCGCTGCGGACCCTCTGGACGGTCCCCGGGGGGGAGCAGGAGTTCGCGGCCGCCGCGGAGAAGGAGGCCCTCCAGCGCTGGTGGGACCAGAACCGGGACCGCGTGGCGGAGCGCTTCACGCGCCTCGGCGCCCGGGACGTGGCGGCCGGCCGGCGGCCTCGGGCCGACGACCTCGAGGGGACCTGGCGCGACCGCAACTTCTACGGGCTCAAGCTCGTCACCGACCGGGTGCTCTTCGTCGTGGACTGCTCGCTCTCCATGGAGGAGCCCGCGAAGAAGGGGGAGCGGGAGTCGAAGAAGAAGATCGAGGTCGCGAAGTCCGAGCTCACCCGGGCCATCCGGGCGCTCGAGGAGGGGGCGACCTTCGGGATCCTGGTCTTCTCCGCCACGGCGGAGCTGTGGGAGACCGGGATGGTCCCCGCCGACGCGATCGCGAAGAAACGGGCGGTGGAGTGGGTGGGCGCGCTGAGGACGCACCAGGCCACCAACGTCTACGACGCGCTCGAGGCGGCCTTCCTGCTTGGCACCCCGAGGGCGCCGCAGGCCGCGCGCCGCTCCGCCGGCTCCCCCGACACCATCTACCTCGTCTCCGACGGCGCGCCGACGGTGGGCAAGTTCACGCGGGGCGAGGTGATCCTCGAGTACGTCCGCCGCTGGAACCGCAACCGCGGGGTCAAGGTCGATGCGATCGGCGTGGGCGAGGACCAGGACGTGAACTTCCTGCGGACCCTCGCCGAGGAGAACGGCGGGGTGTACGTGGCGCGGTAGGCGGGCTAGCCCGGCAGGAACGCCGACGCGACCCCCACGGCCACCATCGCGCCGTAGGCGGGCACCGTGTACCGTCGGAGCTCCGGGGAGCCCATGGTGAACGTCATCGCGCCCTTCACCAGCGTGTTGGCCATCATGGCGAGCACGATGGCGATGACCGCGTTCCCCCCGAAGGTCCCGGCGGCGCCCCGCGCCTCGCGCGCCCGCGCCTCCGCTTCGGGGGAGGCCCCGGGCGCCGCCGCCGCGGCCTCGGCCGTCCGCGCCGCCTCCTGGAGGTCCCTCGCCTGGCTCGAGGCCTGGGCCGTGATGGCGTCCACGTCGGTGAGGCCGGCCAGCGCGCTCGCCGCGTAGAGCCCCTTCTCCTGGTAGCGGGCGTAGGCGGCCTTGCTCACGAGGAAGATCACCGCGAGGAACAGCCCGAACTTGATCGCGGAGCCGAGCTCGAAGGGGTTCTTGAGGACCACCGCCTGCCCCCCCTCGCCCGCCGCCTCGCGGCGGAGGTAGAGGACGCCACTCGCGATCGCCCCGGTCGCGGTGAGCAGCGCCACGGGGATCCAGAGGCGGTCCACGATGGGGGGGCAGATCACCGCCGCCGTGACGAGGACCCGGGGGAACATGATCGTGGAGGCGAGGACGATGGCCACGGCGAAGTGCCGCGCCAGGCGGGGCTCCTCCCGGCTCCGCCGGGAGAAGGCGAGCGCCACGGCGGTGCTCGAGGCCAGCCCCCCGAGGATCCCCGTCATGCCGATCCCGCGCCGCGTCCCGAAGACCTTCACCGCCACGTAGCCCGCGAAGGAGATCGAGGCGATGAGGACCACGTACTTCCAGATCTTGTGGGGGTTCCAGGCGCCGTAGGGCCCGTAGGCCTCGTCGGGGAGCAGCGGGAGGACGATGAGCGTCACGATGGCGAGCTTCAGCGCCGCGTAGATGTCGTCCTTGACGATCCGCGCGACGATCCCGTGCAGCGCCTCGCGCATGGAGAGGAGGAGCGTGGCGACGACCGCGAGCGCCGAGGCGATCCCCTCGTACCCCCAGTAGCACATGGCGCCGAGGGAGAAGACCATGAGCCCGGAGATCTCGGTGGTCGCGCCCTTGTCCTCGCCCAGCGACGTGAGGACGTAGGAGGCGACCACCAGGCCGCCGAAGGCGAGCGCCACGGCCGCGAACACCAGCGGGTGGCGCCCCTCGGAGAGCAGGGCCCCGATGAAGCCGAGCATCCCGATGAGCGGGAAGGTCCGGATCCCGGCGAACAGGACCTCCTTCTCGGTGTGGGAGTGCTCCCGCTCGGCGCCCACGAGGAGCCCGAGGAGGATGGCGATGCCGCCCCGGCGCGCCAGGCCGGTGAAGTCCGGCTCCACGGCTCCCCCGGCCGCCTCGGACGCGGCGAGGACTAAGGCGGAAATCGACGCGAGCCCCACGCGCACCTCCGGTTCCAGCCGTGAGGCCCCCGGTATAGGCGCGCGCGGTATCCCGGGTCAAGCGCTGCGGGCCGGGTCCCCTGTCCTACGGCGCTACCCTCCCGTCCGCGCCGGGAACCCGAACACCGCGGGCAGGACCCAGAGCGCGGTGGCCGCGGCGGCAAGGACGCCGAGGAGGTCCAGGACCGCGCCGGCGCGGGCCATCTCCCGGACCGTGACGCGCCCCGTCGCGAAGGCGATGGCGTTGGGGGGCGTGGCCACGGGCAGCATGAACCCGCTCGAGCAGGCGAGCGTCACGGCCACCATCGGCACGAGCGGGTCGAGCCCCGTGGCGGGTCCCAGCGTCCCCACGACCGGGAGGAGGATGGCCGCCAGCGCCGTGTTGCTCGCCACCTCGGAGAGGAGCACCGTGGCGGCGCAGATGGCCAGCAGCGCCGGGAGGGCCGGGGTCCCCCGGAGGTCCTCGCCGAGGCGGGACGCCGCCCACGCCGCGAACCCGGATTCCTGGAGGGCCGCGCCCAGCGCGAACCCCCCGCCGAACAGGAGCAGGACGTCCCAGGGGAGCCGCTGCGCGTCGCGCCACTCCAGGACGGCGCCCCCGCGCCCGGAGGGGATCGCGAACAGGGCCGCCGCCGCGAGGACCGTCGGGAGCACCGGGTCGGCCCACCGCCGGTCCGGCATCCAGTCCCCCCAGCCGGGGACGCCGGCGTCGGGGTTCCCCTGGAGGACCCAGAGGGCCGCCACCGCCGCGAAGGCCGCCGCGGCCGCCTTCTCCCCGCGGGAGAGGGGACCGAGGGCCGCGAGGTCGCGGCCCAGGCCCTCGGTGGCGACGTGCACGGCCCCGCGGGGGACGCGGAAGAGCCAGTGCACCAGCGCGGCCCAGGCGAGCAGCAGCATCGCGAGCATCCCGGGGAGGACCGCGGCGGACCAGGAGAGGAAGGACACGGAGCGCCCCGCGTCCCGCGCGGCCTTGGCGAAGATGAGGTTCGGTGCGGTCCCGATGAGCGTCCCCACGCCGCCGATGGAGGCGGCGAAGGCCACCCCGAGCACGAGCCCCGTGCGCCAGCGGCGGAGCGCCCCCGGTTCCCCCCCGCTCCGCCCCATGACCGCCGACGCGATGGGGAGCATCATGAGCGTCGTGGAGGTGTTGTTCACCCAGAGGGAGAGGAAGGCGGTGACGAGCATGAAGGCCAGCGTCGTCCGCTCCGGCCCTCCGCCCACCAGGGCCACGGCCCGGAGCGCGATGCGCCGGTGGAGCCCCCACTTCTCCATGGCGACGGCGAGCAGCAGGCCGCAGAGCATGAGGAACACGAGGGGGTCCCCGTAGGCCCGGCTGGTCGTGCGCGGGTCGAGCGCCCCGGACACGGGGAGGAGCGCGATGGGGAGGAGCGAGGTCACGGCGATCGGGAGGACCTCGAAGAGCCAGAAGGCGGCGACGAGCGCCGTGACCGCCGCGGCGCGGCGCGCCTGCGGGGGGAGGTCGGCGGGGGCCAGGAGGAGGATCGCCGCGGCGCCTCCGGCCCCCGCCGCCAGCCCGGCCGCGCGCGCCCAGCCCGGGGCGCCGAACCCCTCCGCCGCCGTTGTAAGGGTCTGACCTCATTCGCCTGGCCCAGGCCAGGCGAATGGGGTCTGACCCCTTGCTCCGCCCGGGCGCCGGCGCGAGCCCATCCACCGGCGAGGCTTGCTTTCCCCCTCGCCGAGCGCGTAGAAACGCCCCTCCGCCGCATGGGTCCGGCCTCGGCCGGGGGGAGGGCACGGTGCTCGAGACGCTGGAGCTGGACAAGGAGCTGTCGAAGGCCACCTACCGGAAGACGTTCCCGATCCTCCAGGACAGGCTGCGCCAGCTCCAGTACGACCTGCAGCAGGCGGAGATCTCCACGGTCCTGGTCTTCGAGGGGGTGGACGCCGCCGGGAAGGGGACGACCATCGCGCGGCTGGTCGAGAAGCTCGACCCGCGCCTGTTCCGCGTCTTCCCCGCCATGCCGCCCACCAAGGAGGAGAAGAACCGCCACTTCCTCTGGCGGTGGCAGATGCGCCTCCCGGACGACGGGCGGATGGCGATCTTCGATCGCTCCTGGTACGGGCGGGTCCTCGTGGAGCGCAGGGAGGGGCTCGCCTCCGAGGAGGAGGTCCGCCGCGCCTTCGGGGAGATCCGGGACTTCGAGCGCTGGCTCGCCGAGGACGGCCAGGTCATCGTCAAGTTCTGGCTCCACATCGCGAAGAAGACGCAGAAGAAGCGCTTCCTCGAGATGGAGGCGGACCCCCTCACCCGCTGGAAGGTGACGAAGGAGGACTGGCGCCACCACAAGGAGTACGACGAGTGGCTCGAGGACGCGGAGCGGACGTTCGAGGCCACGGACACCCCGCACGCCCCCTGGACCCTCATCCCCGCCAAGGACGGGCGCTTCGCCCGGGTGGAGGTCTTCCAGACCCTCATCCGGCACATGGAGGATGCCCTGGCGCGGCGGCTCCGCAAGCCGGAGGAGGTCTCCCGCACCGCGCTGGCCGAGGAGCACACGAGGAAGGCCCGCGAGCGGCGGGCCGGCGAGGACTCGAAGAAGGCCCGGAGCGAGGCCAAGGCGGCCGGGCTCCCGCTCGAGGAGGCCGGGGCCGCGCTGAAGGTCCCGAAGGGGCGGCGCCGCGGCGCGGGGAAGGGGAAGGCGAAGGGGAAGGGAGCGAAGGCCCATGCTTGAGAAGGTGGACGTCACCCGGGCCCTCACGGAGAAGGAGTACTGGAAGCGGATCGGCGAGGAGCAGGTCCGTCTCCGGAGCCTCCAGCAGAAGGCCTACCAGAGCGGCCGCCTGGGACTCCTGGCGGGGATGGAGGGCTGGGACGCCGCCGGCAAGGGCGGCGCCATCAAGCGGATCACGGAGGTCCTCGACCCCCGCGGGTTCGAGGTCTTCACCTTCGCCGCCCCCAAGGGGGACGAGAAGACCCACCACTACCTCTGGCGGTTCTGGAAGTGCATCCCCCCGCTCGGGCGGATCGCCGTCTTCGACCGGACCCACTACGGGCGCGTGCTGGTGGAGCGCGTGGAGGGCTTCTGCTCCCAGGAGGAGTGGAAGCGCGCCTTCCGGGAGATCAACGAGTGGGAGAGCCAGCTCGTCCACTCCGGGTGCGCGGTGGTGAAGATGTGGCTCCACATCTCGAAGGACGAGCAGCTCCGCCGGTTCAAGTCGCGGGAGCGGGACCCCTTCCGCCGCTACAAGCTCACCGAGGAGGACTGGCGGAACCGGGCCAAGTGGACCCCGTACCAGGAGGCGGTGGACGAGATGCTGGAGAAGACCAGCACGACCTACGCGCCTTGGACCGTCGTCGAGGCCAACGACAAGTGGTGGGCCCGCGTGAAGGTCGTGAAGACCATCGCCGACCGCCTCGAGGAGGGCCTCCGCGACGGGAAGAAGAAGAAGGAGGAGTAAGGGTCTGACCTCAATCTCCTGGCCCAGGCCAGGAGAATGGGGTCTGACCCCTTGCTCCGCCCGCGGCAGCGGGGCCGCCGCGCGTGTATCATCATCGAGAGCCCCCGGGGCACGGGCGGTCCGGGGGCGCCCGTCGAACCCCCGCCCGGAGCGAGGTGGGACCGTGGCCGTCCTGAGGAGCCCCGTCGCGCGGCCGGCGTGCCTCCTCGCCGCCGCGCTCGGCCTCGCGTCCCTCCCCGTCGCGCGGCCGGAGGGGTCCGCGGCGCGGGCGGAGGGGCCGACCGCCCCGGGTCCCGCCCCGACGGCCGCGCCGAAGGGGGTCGCGGCCTCCGCCTACTTCAAGGGCAAGGTCGTCTCGCAGAAGGGCCGGCGCATCGAGCTCTCCTACGACTTCGCGGACCCGGCCCAGGCCGGGGACTGGACCCCCGCGCACCCCTTCCTCGAGCCGCCCACGAGCGGGGGCTGGCGCGTCGAGGGGGGGGCGCTCCGGGCCGACGGGAACGGGGCCTTCCGCCACCGGGCCGTGTTCCACGGGGACGTCCGCATCCGGGCCACCCTCTCCTGCGAGGACGCGCGGAACTACGGCGCGCTCGTGATCGACGCCGAGGGGGCGACCTTCGACCTCTTCGCCCTGGCGGACGCGTTCTTCTCCATCAAGGACCGGCGCCTGGGCCACGAGCACATGATCACGACCTTCCTCCCCCCGGGCAGCGGCGCGGGCGGGGCGACCGCCTGGCGCTACGTGCAGACGGGCCGGGACCCGAGACTCACGGGCGAGGCGATCAAGATCGACGTCCGCAAGAGGGGGGCGATGAACGAGTTCCTCTTCGCGGGGACCGGGAGGCTCAGCGGGAACGACGTCGAGGCGAAGGTGGGACCGAGGATGTGGCCCGCCTTCTACACCCTGGGTTCCCGCGTGGTCGTGGACGACGCGACGATCTCCGGCGCCCTCGACGCGGCCTGGCTCCGGCAGGAGGGGATCGAGTTCGACGAGAAGGCCCCGGAGGAGCCCCCGCCCGAGGACCCGGCGCCCACGCCCGCGGCGGGACCGGGCGCGCCGGGCGCGCCGCCCGTGCCGCCGGCCGTCGCCCCGGGGACCGACTGGATCCGCTTCGCCGAGAAGGTCGCCGACGCGGGGGCCTCCAGGGGCGAGCGCGAGGCGGCCGCCAACGCGATCATCGCGTCGAAGGAACGGCGCGCCGCGCGGCGGATGATCGACCTCCTCTACGCCGACGACGACGCGACGGGGCGCGACCTGGGGATCAAGGTCTTCCGGGCCCTCGTGGGGAAGGACGGCGGCTACAACGCCGCGGCGCAGCCGGACGATCGGAAGAAATCGATGCCGGCCGTCTGGAAGGCGTGGTACCCGGTGCGGGACGCCCTGGAGAAGGAAGACAAGGCCAAGGCCTCGAAGGAGAAGAACGGATGACCGCACTCCGCAAGCTGCTGCTCCCTGCGCTGCTCGGGCTCGCCCTCGCGGCGGCCGGCCCCGCCGGGGCCCAGGACGCGGACACGCCCCTCGACAAGGCGATCCAGAAGGTCCAGGCGCGCCTCGGCGAGCTGCGCGCGAAGCCGGACGCAGACCCCGCCTCCCTGAAGTTCCTCGAGGAGCTCCTCGGGAACCTCCAGGAGGAGAAGCAGCGGCAGCGCACCACCGCGGGCGCCGGCGGCGAGGCCGGGGGCGGCGGCGGCCCGCCCGGCGGACGCGGGGGCGCCCAGGGCGCCGAGTCCTGGTTCCGGGGGCGCGTCCTCGAGGGCGTCGATCTGGAGCAGGAGGAGCGCACGACCGCCGAGAGGCTGCTGAAGGAGTTCGGGGCGGACTGGGGCCTCGCCAACAGCCACCAGGACGAGGGGTCGAAGCGGGTCATCACCGACGACCTCGGGGACCGCCTCGAGAGGCAGATCCCCAAGAAGAAGGCGATGCAGATCATGATCAACGTGAGGAACATCCTCAAGTGGCCGGGAGGCCGCGGCCGGTAGCGGTCCCCCACCCCGATTCCGGGTGGTAGACTTCGGTCTTCGGAGGGGGATCGCCGCGGGGCGGTCCCTGTCCCGGCGCCCGCCCCCCCGGAGCTCCCGCATGCAGCGACTCCTCCGCACGGTCGTGGCGCTGGCCGCGGCCGTCCCGGCCGCGCTGGCCGCCCTCCCCGCCGCCGCGCAGGAGGACCACCGGATCGTCCCGGGACAGTCCGCCTCCGGCGTGATCGGGGTCGCGGGCGAGGAGGACGCGATCCACTTCTTCGCCCCGGTCGGGGCGAAACTCACGATCACGGTCAAGCAGCGCAAGGGCGGGACGCTCCTCCCGCAGTTCACGAAGCTCCTCGCGCCCTCCCTGGCCGACCTCCTCCCCGCGGCCACGGTCAAGACCAACAAGAAGGGGACCACCACGGCCATCAAGTCCCTGGTCCTCCCGGAGACCGGCGACTACGTCCTCGGGGTCACGGGAGGCCAGCTCAGCACGGGGACCTACGACCTCACGAGCAAGGAGGCGCCCGCGAACGTCCTCGTCGAGGTGATCGACCACACCGGGAGCACGGACGAGGTCTGCTTCGACGTGCACGCGGGGTCGGTCCTGACGCTCGTCGCCGCCGCGGTCGCGGGAGAGGCGATCCACCCGTTCGTCGAACGCGTGTCCAGCCCGAGCGACTCGGACGTGGACCTCTCGGGGACGACCCGGAAGACCACGGCCACGAAGGACTCGATCAAGAACCTGGTCATCGACGAGGGGGGGCTCTGGTGCGGCTTCGTCACCGGGGTGGACGGGAGCACGGGGATCTACACCTTCACGATCAAGCCCGCGAAGACACCGGCACTCGACTTCGACCTGGACCCGCCGCCGCCCCCGGGCTCACCGGACGTGACCTCCGTGAACCCGACCTCCTTCCTCATCCCCTCCACCGCGAACTCCATGACCGTGAGCGGGGCCGGCTTCCAGAACGGGTGCACGGTCGCGATCGCCCCCTCGGCGAACGTCGCCAACCTCGCGGTCCAGTTCGACAACGCGGGCCAGCTCACCGTCACCTTCGACGTCACGGCCGGGGCCGCCACCGGCGCCCGCTCCGTGACGGTCACGAACCCGGACCTCCTCTCGGACACCCTCCCCGCCGCCTTCACCCTCTCCGACGCCCCCACGGGGATCAGCGTGACCTCGGTGACGCCGAACTCGGGCGGCGGGGACGGCGGCACCGCGGTCCTCATCCAGGGGACCCTCTTCGTGCCCCTCCCCTCGGCGGTGAAGTTCGGGGGCATCGACGCCTACGCCGTCAACCGGGTGGACACGGGCAACATCCTCTGCAGGGTCCCGCCCGCCGCGAGCCTCTCGACCGGCGCGGGGACGGCGGTGGACGTGTTCGTGGAGAACACCCCGGGGGACTCGGCCACGCTGGCCGGGGGCTTCACCTACGACGCGGACCCCGTCCGGCCGACCGTGGTCTCCACGGTCCCCGCCGTCGGGGCGACGGGGGTGGCGACGAACCTCCAGCGTGTCGTACTCATCCTCAGCGAGAGGGCCGCGGGCGCCGGCGTCACGGTCGGCAACTTCGACTACTTCCGTTCGGCGGCGTCCGGGGCCAACGACATCACCACGCCGAGGATCCTGTCCGCCTCCCCGGGGGCCGACGCGCGCATGCTCGTGATCCAGCGCGGGGCCGCCTCGGGCGGGACCATGTCCACGAACTCGATCTACGTCGCCCAGATCCACCAGTCGGGCCAGACGAGCGGGTTCGTGACGGACACGGCCGGGAACGCGCTGGACCCCGTCCCCTTCGCGGGCGTCGTCTACCAGTCCTCCTTCACCACCGGGACGGGGACGGACCTCACCGCGCCGACCGTGATGGCCACGACGCCGGGCAACGGCGCCATGAACGTGGACGCGGACACGACGATCGCGGTGACCTTCAGCGAGCCCGTCGATCCGACGTCGGTGGCCGGGGCCTTCTCCCTGAAGCAGGGCGTGACCCCCGTCCCGGGGAACCTCGCGCTCGACAACCTCTGCACGACGCTCGTCTTCACCCCCCGCTCGAAGCTCCTCTCGAACACGACCTACACGATCGGCGTGGCGACCACCCTCCGCGACCTCGCGGTGACCGCGCTCGCCGCCCCGTTCTCGCGGAACTTCACCACGGCGCCCAGCGACGGGACCGCCCCGACGGCCGTGCTCACGGTGGACGGCCTCCCCCAGGACTTGAACGGGTCGGGGACCTTCATCCCCGGGACCTCGAACGGCGGGGCGGCGAGCGCCCCCGGGGCCGCCACCGCCTTCGACGCCTACGTGCCCCGGAGCGGGTTCAGGATCGACCTGGCCTTCGCGGACGCCGGGGGGAGCGGGGTCAACCCCTCCTCCTTCACCATCACCTGCAACCGGGCGGTGGGGAGCGTGAACGCGGGGGTGAACTTCGCGAACCTCTTCGCCGTGACGCCGCTCGGGGCGACCTGGACCGTGGACGGAGCCCACCTCCTCGCGGCCGGCGACAACGCGGTGTTCACGGCCAACGTCTCGGACTACGGCCTGAACGCCGCGACGACGCAGACGCTCCAGGTGGACGTCGGGGACATCACGCAGACGATCAGCAACGGGGCCGGGACGGCCTCCACGGACCGCGACCCCTTCAACGCCCGCCAGTCCTGGCTGCTGCGGTTCGACCAGGACATCTACGCGATCGTCCCCTCGGGGACCACGACGATCACCGTGACCTCGACGGGCGGGGCGAACGGGACGGCGGACCTGCGGGAGGACCTGGCGCTCGTGGGCCTCAACGGGACGGAGAGCGGCAGCGCCGCCACGGTGACCAACGGCTCCGACACGGGCACCAGCGCCATCGTGCAGCGGATGTTCCGGGAGGCGGTGCGGGGGCACGTGAACGAGCGGTACGGGATCACCTTCGGGGGCACGCACGGGACGGACAGCGTCAACATCGAGTTCCTCCTCGCCGGGGAGCAGGGCTCCCTCGGGTCCGTCCCCAACCCCGCCACCTGGACCTCGGGGAGCGGCTACTCCATGATGACGGTGACGGGGGACGAGAGCCCGCGCTCGACCACGACGGGGACGCTGGGGCGCGCTACGCTGGACTTCCGGAACACCTCGCAGCAGAACGACAGCAACACGGCCGCCCCGGGCGGGACGAACCTCGGGGTGTTCCTCACGAACATGATCCGCGTCCGGATCAACGACGGGGCCGGGACCTCCTTCCGGGACACTTTCGACCCCCTCATCGGGGCCCGCGGGGGAAGTCCCGTCGGGTCGAACACCCTGGACGGGACGGTCCTCGACGACGCCTTCGTCTACGGGAGCGCCACACCGGCGCAGAAGGCCCGCTTCGACCTGATCACGACGGCCATCGACCGGCTGGCCCTCTACGCCTCCTCGGTGACGGCCCACGAGATCGGGCACTCCACGGGGCTCGTGCCCGACGGGGCGCCCAAGGCCGGGCTCTTCGGGAACGCCCACCCGAACAACTCCTTCATCGAGGACCCCGGGTCCTTCACGACGCAGAACCACATCGACACCCCGGGCCCCAACGTCATGGAGGCGGCGGTCGGCTTCGACGACTCCATCGCCGGGGGGAGCGCCTTCATCCGCTTCGAGCCGCTGAGCCTCGCCTACCTCCTCCGGAGGATGATCTATGACCAGTAGATTCCGCCCACAAAGCGCGTGGTACACTCCCGCCCGCGCGTGGTGCCGATCCGGAGGCCGCCTCCGCTCCGCCCGGGCCCGGCGCCCCGCGCGGAGGCCCGCGTGCGCAAACGCTACTTCGGCTCCGTCTACCGCCGCACCCGCCCAGACGGGACCTCGCTCGGCATCTACGTCCGGTGGACCGACGCGCTCGGCCGCCGCCACCACGCCCGCGGCGGCGACACCGTCCCGCAGGCCGAGGCGCGCCTCCGGGCTCTGGCCGAGGAGAAGGCCGGGCGGCGCGCGCTGGCCCGCGGCGAGAGCCCCGGCGAGGGGGAGACGCTCACCGAGCTCGCCCCGCGCATCCTCGACTCCTGGGCTTCGCACGTCCGCCCCGTCTCCCTCCTCCAGCGCCGGGCCGAGCTTCACCGCTGGGCCGCGCGCCTGGGCGCTGTGCCGGTGGCCTCCATCACCCGGGAGCAGGTCCAGGACCAGGTCCGGGCGCTCACGGCCGGCCGGGGCTACGCGGCCTCCTCCGTCCGGACCACCGTGGCGATCCTCTCCGGCGCCTTCCGACAGCTCCGCAACCTCGGGCTCCGCCTCCAGAACCCATGCCGCGACCTCGACTTGCCCCGCATCCAGGAGAAGCCCCGCCGCTACCTGACCCCGGCCCAGGTCCGCCGCCTCTACGCCTGCTCCGCCGCGGCCGTGAGGCCCATCGTCGTCCTCCTCGGCGAGACCGGACTGCGCCCCGCGGAAGCTTTCGCGCTGCGCTGGGGCGACCTGGCCCCCGACCTCGGCTCGGTCCAGGTGTCCCGCAGCAAGACCTACCGGACGCGCCTGCTCCGCCTCTCCGCCGCGGCGCGGGAGCAGGTGCAGGCCCTCCAGCGCAAGCGGAAGGGGGAGAGCATCGAGGACCTCGTCCTCCCGCTGCGCGAGGCGGCCTTCCGCCGGCACTTCGCCCGCGCCGCCGCCCGGGCCGGCCTTCAGGGCCTCGTCCCCTACGGCCTCCGGCACGCCTTCGCCTCCGCCCTCGTCCGCGACGCCCGGGCCGACATCCCCACCGTGGGCCGGCTGCTGGGGCACTCCGGCATCAAGATGACCCACCGCTACGCCCAGTGGGCCCCCGAGGACGCCAACAGCCAGGCCATGGAGGCGCTCGAGCGCTCCCGTCACGCGCGCCCTCCCGTCCCGCCCGCCGCCGTCCGGAAGCCGAGGAGGCGCAGGAGGTCTTCCCGCCGGACGTAGAGGCGAGACCGGGCCCCAGGCAGCCGCCCCGCCGGGAGCCTTCCTGCCTGGATGAGCTGGTGCACCCGGCTCCGCGACACCGACAGCAGCTCCGCCACCTGGCGCACCGTCAGCACCTCCGGGTGCTGCGCCCAGGTGACCCTCTCCTGGGCCTTGCGGCCATCTTCCACCAGGCGCCGGACCGCGGCCGGTGTGACAGATCCGGGCGGGGGGGGCGGTCTCCTCCCGGGAGGCGCCGCCGATGGGGGAGCGACCGCAGGCCTCGACGGGGACCGTGCCCCCTTCGCCTGCCGCCCCCCGGCTCCCGCGCGCGCCACCTGATGCCCTCGCTGGTCCAGACGTCGGCCGGGGAATCTATCGTCCGCTTTTGAGAAGCGCAATAGTTTTCCGATTTCTGTTGACAGGAGGGCTGATGCGCAATAGAACTCCCACGAAACTTGGAGGTTTGACCTTGGCTCATGGGCACAGCGGAGGTAGAACGCATGGGCGTACAGGAGGTCGTGACCCTGCCAAGGAAGTCGAAGCCAGCGCCCCCGGCGAGAGCCCTGCGCTTCTCGGCCAGGAAGTTCGCGGAGGCGTGGACCCGGAAGAGGGCCGCCGACCCGACCTTCCGGTCCCTCGCGCTCATGACCGCCGCCGGCGTCGAGTCGAACACGCTCAGGAACTGGCGAGCCGGGCGCACGGAGCCCTCGGCCACGCAGGCCATGGCGCTCGCCGCCGTCCTCGGCGTGGGCCCGCTCGACCTCTTCGAGTAGAGGCGAGGGCCTTCGCCGGCGAGAAGCTCCTAGGGCTCAGGCGCGCCGCGGGTCTCAGCCAGCTCGATCTCGCCATCCGCATCCGGGAGCTCGTCGCGGACCGGGGCATCCAGACGACGCCGAACTCCGTCGCACGCTGGGAGCGCGGCCACAGCCCTTCCTCCAGTGAGTTCGGGGCCCTCCTGCTGACCCTGAAGGCCTCCGTAGAGGATCTGACCTCTTGCCGCTCGATCCTCCTCGACGGTGCGGCGTGAGAGGCCTACTTCCTTTTCCCGCGGTCTGGCAAGGCCGCGACGAACAGCAGGGCCCTGGTCACGCTCCCGAAGCTGCGCGCGAGGCGGAAGGCTTCATCGTCGTACCCCTTCAGAGTCAGGACCCAGCGGACGCCGTCCCAGTTCCTCGAGTTCATCCAGACGACGTACCCGATGACGACGACCACCACGATCCCGATGAGCATGGCCGGATCCAGCATCCCTCACCTCCTTCAGGCCGCGAAGCCTACCTCCACGGTGGAACCCCCCGCAAGGGCGCTGGTGCGATGGTGGAGAGGTGCCTACTCCTTCGTGAGCGGGTGGAGTTCGATCTGGACGTTCGGCCGGCCCTCGGGGTCTGGTCCGACGTACAGGCGGATCCGGGTGGGCGCGGTGATGTTGAAGTTGAGGACGCTCACCGAACCGACCGACTCGCCGTCCAGGACGACGTCCATGAGCTGAGGAGGCTGGGGGGGAACGGCAGATTCGGCATCACGCACGGGACCCTCCGTGTTGTGGCCTTCGACCAGGGCCGGTGCGCCCGCACCGATGCCCGAGTCGTCCCCCTCAGCCTACTCGGCTCCTCGGACAGCCACTCGGGGAGGACCTCGTGACCCTCACGAAGAGCCAGGCGGAGGAGCTGATCTCCGGTCTCCACGTCTGGGGGATCCTCGTGCGGCCTGACCCGGACCGCAGGGGGGTCCTCTTCGAACTCGCGCATGGGCCCATCCTCCCGGGGGCGGGTAGCATCGCCGCTCTCGCCCTCGCCTACGAGTTCGAGGACGGACTGTTCGACTATCTCACGGGGGCGTCGGCGGCCACCCCGGGCCCCACGAGGGATTGTCCTCCCTCCACTTCTCCCGGGGACCCCGGCGCCCCTCTCACCCGCGGCCGGTCAGGGCTTCCCACTCTGCCCGCCGCGGCTCCCCTCGTCGCCGGCGGCCAGGGCCGCCACGCCGGGGAGGTCGAGGCGGGCGCCACCGTCGCGGCCTGGTGCTTCGCCGGGCTCGCCGTGGTCGGCCTCTTCGCCCTGCTCCTGGCCGGCTGGCGCCTGGTCCTCGGTGGCTGATGCGCGCGAACGGCGCCCCGAGATCGTCGTCCACGCCTACGCGGGACTCCCGCTCCGCCTGGACGCGCGGGCCCGGACCTCGTGCGGCCACCCGGCCAAGGGCCGGGCCATGCGGGAGAGGCGGTGGTTCGTCGAGGAGAGGGGCCGGCGACGGTGTGCCTGGTGCGTCCGCGTCCTCGAGCGCGAGGAGGTCTGCCGACGTGGGTAGAGCCAGGGTTCACGCCCGACTGCTCGCCAGGTACCGGGCCGCACTCAGGGTCGCCGAGGCACTCCGCCGCGCGCGCTTCGCGAACTGCCCGATATGCTCCGGGGACGCCGACCCGCCGGCGGACTGCCGCCGCTCGTGCCAGTTCGCGGCCTACCTGCGGCTGCCGGTGAAGGCGAGCCCTCGCCCGTGAGCAACCACCTCCTCCGGCCAGGGGTGTCCGTCTTCGTCCACCGCTGGGAGTGGCGGACGCGGGAGTTCGGGCTCATCACCCACCGGGCGTTCCATGGGGTGGCCCTCGGGCCAGGGCCAGCAGCGAGGGGCGTGAGATTCTGGAAGGTCCGTGACGGCCGCACCGGCGGGCAGTACATGATCCCGGAGTCGGCCATCACGACGGAGAGGCGCGAGGCAGCCGGCAAGGCCAGCACGTGACCACAGACGCCAAGTGCCCGCTATGCGGCGCCCCGGGGGCCCCTGGCCATGCCTGCCTCGGGCCGCCCCAGCACCGGCCGGCGGCCTTCTACGGCTGCGACCACGAGTCCCGGGCCCGGGACTACCTCGATCGGCTCGGGAGGCAGGACCACCCGATGGCCTCGGTGGACCCGGTCGGCGCCCTCGGCGGGGTGGCCGTGGACCTGGCGCAGCGCATCACGCTCGAGCAGGGCCGTCCCGTGGAGCGCCACCAGCCGCAATGGGACCGCGCGATGGCCGCCCTCCTGGGCCTCCTCCTCGAGGAGAGGATCTGCGTGTGGCCCCACGCGCCTGGGCGGGTGATGTTCGTGGGCGAGACGGTGCCCGAGCCGCCCATCCTCAGGCTCGCGCGGGGCCTGGAGTGGTTCGTCGCGCGGCACGCCGAGCGCCACCCGGACCACCCGGCCGTCTACCACCCCGTCGATGGCGAGCCGAACCCGAGACCTTGAAGAAGAGGGAGCCACGGATGCACGTCGCGTTGAAGTGCAGCTGCGGCGTCGGCTGGGTCGCCGTGGGGAGCGAGGCCTCCGTCCGCGAGAGGGAGGTTGAGTTCGTGCTCGCGCACGAGCTCCACGGCCACGTCACCCGCCCGGTCCAGCCCGAGGTCCTCGCGCCCGGGACGGCCCAGGTCCACCACGCCTTCGGGAGGCCGCTGTAGTGGTCGTACCCGTCCGACACGCCGGCGCCGCGGCCTGCGCCAGTAAGGGCTGCCAGGAGCCCGGCGTCTGGCGCCCGGTCATCGCCTTCTGGGCGAGCCAGGCGAAGGACCATCTCCCAGCCGAGTGCCCGTTCGGTCTCGCCCTCTGCGACCGGCACCGGCTCGAGACGAAGCTCCGGGACCTCGTCTCCGACAAGTTCTGGGTGTTGGCGGAGCGCGCGATGACCCACTTGGGCAAGGCGAGGCCCGACAGGAGCACCGCGGAGCTCCGGTGGATCCCGGCCTCCGACGCCAGCCGTGACCCCGGGACGCCGGCGTTCAAGTGGCCGTCCTCGTGAGCGCCCGCACCGGGATCGAGTGGACGGACGCGACCTGGAACCCCGTGCGCGGGTGCAGTCCCGTCTCCCCGGGCTGCCGGCACTGCTACGCCGAGCGCGTGGCGGCGAGGTTCTCCGGCGGCCCCTTCCTGGACGGAGGGCAGGTCGTGATCCGGGAGGCGAGCCCGTTCGCGGGGTTCGCGGTATCGACGCCGCAGGGGCCACGGTGGACCGGCAAGGTCGCCCTCGTGGAGGAGCACCTGTTCGACCCGCTCCGGTGGAAGGAGCCCCGCCGGATCTTCGTGAACTCTATGAGCGACCTCTTCCACGAGGGGCTGCCTGACAAGGAGATCGCCGCCATCTTCGGCGTGATGGCCGCCTGCCCGCAGCACACCTTCCAGGTCCTCACGAAGCGGCCGGCCCGAATGCTGGAGTGGTTCCGGTGGGTCTTCGACCAGGACGCCGGCCTCGATGGCAAGCACGGCCTCCTTCACTGCGTCGCGTCGGCCCTGGCAGCAGAGGTCAGCATCCATCCCAAGGGGGACGCTGGGCCGCTCCACCGAAAGCGCTGCGCCGACCCGGCGGGGCCATGGCCGCTGCCGAATGTCTGGCTCGGCATCTCGGCCGAGGACCAGCAGCGGGCCGACGAGAGGATCCCGCTTCTCCTCGGGGTGCCAGCCACGGTGAAGTTCGTCAGTGCGGAGCCGCTCCTTGGCCCGCTCGATCTCCGGGAGTACCTCTACTCCGACCGGGACAAGGCCGGGATGGACGACAACTTCTTCCTGGAGCCGCTGGAGGGCCACACCGGCTCGAAGCTCTCCTGGGTCATCGTCGGCGGGGAGTCCGGGCCCGGGGCGCGACCGTGCAACCTCCATTGGGTCCGGTCAATTCGTGACGACTGCGCCGAGGCCAGAGTCCCCTGCTTCATCAAGCAGTTGGGGAACCACCCCATCGAGGGTGGCGACTTCGCGGCAAAGACTGGCCCCATCGCTGGCGTCAGGCTGAGCGACTACAAGGGCGGCGACCCCTCGGAGTGGCCCGAGGATCTCCGCGTGAGGGAGTTCCCCGAGCGCGAAGGGGACTGTGGCGCATGAACCTGCGGGCCGAGGTCGAGTCGACTGGCGGATGGGTCCTGCACGAGGTCTCCCTGCCGCTCCCGGCCAGCGGGCCCCAGCCGGGGTCCACGAAGCGGGGGAAGCGGCCGGTGCCCCCGGGCCGGGCCTTCACCATCCGGGTCGACTTCCTGGCGGTCTGGCCGGACGGCCGGTGGAAGGCGGTCGAGGCGAAGGACCCGAACCGGGTCTCCCGGGACTGGACGCCGCGGGCCGGGGACCTCAGGACCTGGTACGGGGTGGACCCGCGCTTCCAGGGCCTCGAGGAGCGGAAGCGATGACCGGCGACGAGGTCCTTGCCGCCCTGGCACTGCGCTACTCCCGGCCGGAGTTCTTCTTCTTCCGGGAGGCGTCCTTCGGCGGGAGCCGGATGGACGCCCTGGCCCTCTGCTGCTACGCCTCACGCGGATGGTCCACGGTCGGCTTCGAGGTCAAGGTCGACCGGGGGGACTGGCTCCGGGAGTTGGCCGAGCCTTCGAAGGCCGAACCACTGTGGAGCCGGGTCGACGCATGGATCGTGGTCTCGCCCCAGGAGCCAGAGGTCGTGCGCGAGGCCGAGTTGCCGGCGGGCTGGGGGTGGATGACGGCCACCTCCCGCGGATGCCGGAGCCGCAGGTCCCCCGTGAACCGCGAGGCCCCCGTGCCCATGGACCGCGAATTCCTGCTCCGATGCCTGTTCAAGATGGAGGACTACCTCAACGACCAGCGCCAGAAGGACCGCGAGGAGCTGGCGGCCAAAGCCGGCGAGGATCGCACGGCGCTCGAGGCGGAGGTCCGCAGGGACCTCGAGTACCGGGCCCAGGGGGCGCCCGTCGCGCTGGCCCGGCTCCAGGAGCGGGTCGCCGAGTTCGAACGGCACGCCGGTCTGAAGCTGGAAGCCCCATGGCCCGACGAGATGAAGGACCTGGGCCAGGCGGTCCACGCGATGCTCCGCCTCCGTAGCCAGGTGCGCGACTCGGCCACCTACATCGGTGAGCGGGCCAGGCAGGTCGTGGAAGACGCGGACGCACTGCTGAAGGCGGTGGGCGGGCCACGACCCGAGAAGCGCAGGGGGCGCCGATGAGCCAAGGAGAAGGGCCCGCGGAAGTATATACTAGACGCAACCCCGTGGGCGAGGGCCTGATCCCGGGGTGCCGCACGGGGCTACTTCTCCGACGAGTCCGGGGAGTACGCGCTGCACATTCGGGAGGTGAATAA
>CAZKTF010000001.1:22545-48496 GCA_964555565.1 uncultured Planctomycetota bacterium
CATCCTTCGTACCTTCTGCTCCACCTGCAACCAGGGCGCGAAGAACATCACGGCCATGAAGCCGGACCTGATCTGGCTCTTGGGGCAGGTCCGGCGCGTGGGGGTGGGCGACCAACGGGCCGTCTACGACTGGCTCAAAGCGAAGTTCGACCGCCCGGCCGACGGGGCCTAATTGCGTCTAGTATATACTTCCGAGGGCCCGCGTGATGTTCCCCCACCCCCACCTGCCGGCGGTCCTCTACTGGCCCCGGGACTCCTCCGGGAAGGGGAGCGGCGGGTACGGGGCCCGGGTGACCTGCGCTCTCTGCGGGCACCAGCTCCGCGGGGTCCACAACCGGATCGCCGCCTTCCGGCTCCTCCACCAGCGCGGCGTCGGGGACTTCCACCTGGGCCTCATCCGGAACGACCTCGAGGCGACTGGAGTCCCCTGAGCTGGCACGGGGCCACCGTCAGGATGGGAGGCTCACCCCGGTGGCGACGGCCCAGGCCTCGATGCGCGAGAGCCGCTCAAGCGCGGCCCGGACGTCGGAGGAGCTGCCCACGACCAGTGAGGCCGGGACGGTCGCGTTGTCGTCCCCCGCGAACCCGAGGCGCGCCTTCCCCGTCACGGCCTGGTACCCGCGGAAGTCCGCCTCCACGAGCACGCGCTCCCCAGGGCTGGCGGCGTAGGCCACGGCCCTACCGGGGGGGCGTCTCGGGAGTTGGCGCCGGCGTGGGCGGGTCGGGCGCGGGGACAGGCGTCGGCGGGGCCGGGGCCGGAGTGGGCGGCTTCAGGGCGGCCGCGGCTGCGCCTGGCACCTTCAGGGCCCCGCCGCCGGCCGGCACCTGGAGATCGATGGGGACCTGGTTCGTGGCCTTGCCGCTGTCGGTGGCGACGCTCTCGGGCTTCACGGCCACGTCCCCCACGACGTTGAAGGAGCCCACGAGGGGGAGCAGCGCGGCCGCGTTCGGGGCGTTCAGGATCGCCTCGAGGACCTCCTTCGGGATGCCGCCGAGGTTCCCTGGCGCGATCCCGGAGCCGATGTAGAGGTCGCCCGTCCAGGTCTCGCAGTGGACCCAGCCGACCCGGGTGTTGACGGGGGTCTCGGACCGCCCGGCCGATCCGGTGGCGCAGCCCCCCAGGCCCAGCGAGAGGCCGAGCATGGCGAGGATCACGGGGGATGCTCCGCCGCCCACGGGCTTCGCCTGGGGCTCGGTCAGCCGCTTGACCTCCCGGTGCAGCAGCTCCTCCACGCCGAGGTCCTGACTGAAGGCGCGGATGCGGTTCTTGACGAGCGTGGCCGCGGCTGGGTTGTTGTTCCCCAGCCCCTCCACGCCCTTGATGACCGCGCCCAGGGCCGTCTTCCAGCCCCCGGCCTGCCACGCCTTGCGCACGGCGTAGAAGAGGCTCAGCACCGCCGCGGCGAGGCTCACGATCTCGGTCACGGTCACGTGGTCCTCCTCTCGGCCGAGCGTTCGCGCAGCGCGCGCCCGGTGTCGGCCATGATCTGCCCGGCCTGGTCGAGCGCGTGCTCGACGCTCCCCAGCACCTTCGAGTTCTCCCGCACGGCCTCCGTCGCCTCGCGGGTGACGGCGTGGCACTGCTCCGCGATGTCGCCCGTCGCCAGGTCCCGCGTCTTCAACGCCTCGACGAAGGTCCGGCGCTGCTCGGAAAGCATCTCGCCGAAGTCTCCCGCCTGCTGCTTCCCTGCGCGCAGGAAGACGACGACGACCGCGACGAGGACGACGAGGGAGGGGACCTGACGAGCGGCTTCCTTCAGCGCCTCATCCATCGCGCGTCCCTCCGGTCAGGCGGGCCGCGCTCTCAGGAACGCGGCCCGCCCTTGCACCCTCGAGGGCCGTGCGGGTTGGGATGCGGCCCACGTGGGGACAGGCTTCAGGAGATGGTAGGGGACTACTTTTCGCCCCCCGCGGCAGGTCCTCCCATGGGGCTAGGCCTGTGGGGCGTCGGAAATGCCGGCCACGAAGGAGAGCAGGACGCGCTCCCGCTTCCCGGTCGGGGTCCCCGCCTGGGCGTTGTCCGTGTCCACGAGGACGACCTCCCAGAAGAGCCCCGAATAGGCGGTGCTCCCGGGGAAGTAGGGGTGGCGGATCCAGTTCGCGCGGCTCGCGCTCTTCGTCAGCTCCTCGGACACGAGGAGCGCGGCCGCGTCCCGGGCCGCGTAGGCCCGGAGGTAGACCTTCCACCTCGCGGCGGCGACGTCGAAGTCGGCCCACTTCTCCTGGAGCTCGTCCCAGTTCTTGACGCCGAGCGAGATCTCGGTGTGGCGGCCCACGATGAACCTGAAGGGCGCCGGCACGTCGGCCAGGACCGTGAGGACCTCGTCGCTCATGGCTGCACCGAGGCGGCGAAGCCGCCCTCCACACGGGCGCCGAAGCCGCCCTGGACCTCCACGCCGTAGCCGCCGTGGAGGACGGCCCCAACGGCCCACCTCGAGGCGGCGTCGGGGATGCCGCCCGTGGCCAGGAAGTGCCTGGCGGCGAAGTGCCGCGCTCCGAAGTGCCTGGACCCGAACACGGCTAGTTCCCGTCCCGGGTGGCGAAGGCCGTCCGGTTGCCGTCCGAGTCCACGGTCTCCACGATCCGGTCCTTGATGTCGTTGAAGTCCCGGAAGGTGTTCGTCGCCGTCCCGCCGCCGGAGTTCTTGCTGAGGAGGACGGAGGCGAGGAGACGGAGCTCCTGTCTGAGGGTGAGGTTCGTCTCGACGCCGGCGGCGAGGTCGAGCAGCGCCGCGGCGATGGCGTCCCGCTCGCCGGCGGTGAGGGAGTACCCGGTCTTGTCGGAGACCACCAGGGCGTCGGCCTTGAGGTTCCCGGCCCCGGTGAGGGCGGCGGGGAGGCGGGTCTGGATGTTGTCCGTGTCGGCCTGGACGGCCGCGAGCAGGGCGGCCAGATCCGAGGCGTCCGCCGGGTCGGGAGGGAGGGCGTCGGTCTTCGCCTTCACGGCGGCCGTGTCCGCCTTGACGGCGGCGACGTCGGCGGCGGTGGAGGCCCCCGCGGGGGCACCGAGACGCGCGTAGGCGTCCCCGGACTGGAGCCCGACGCCCTGGGCCGTGGTGAGGATGACGAGGCCCGTGTCCTCCCACTCCTTGGGGTTGGTCTGGTCGATGCCGCGCAGGACGACGACGTCGGCGTTCATCTCGGCGGCCGAGAAGGTGACCTTCACGACCTTCTCCCCGGCCGCGTCGAGGGCCGGGGGGGTCGTGATGTTGCCGAAGGCGCCCGCGTCCTTCTTCACCTGGAAGTCCCCGGTCGCGATGGTCGGGGCGTCCTTCCAGTCGGTGGCCCCCTTGGTGACGAGGGGGAGGTAGACGGCGAAGGCGGCGTTCTTCTTCGGTCCGTAGATCACCCGGCCAGCCCCCTCTCAAGAGCGGGGCCCCCGCCGGCCCCGCCGGCGACGGCCACCTTCGCGATGGTGGCACCGATGTTCAGTTTCATGGGGGACTTGAAGGGGGAGTACCCGACCGCGATGAGTGCGGAGCCGGTGTCGAGGGTGTAGTCGTCGCCCGCGGCGTTGACGAAGCCGGGGTCGTTCGTGGTGTCGGCGGCGCCCGTGACGAAGTTATTTCGGGCGGCCGTCCCGTTCCCGAAGTAGTTGTTGTAGTCCACCCCCGCCGAGGAGGGGAAGGCGGCGTTGCAGTTCACCCCGTAGCCAGAATTATTGCTGAAGGAGTTGTTGAGGATGAGCCCCGCGTGGATCTTGGTGACGGTGAGATTGAGCCCGTCCCCGGTGTTCCCTTCAAGGGTGCTGTTGGCGACAATGACCCGCGACCCGGCGGTCCCTGGGGTCGCTGTGATCCCGCTGGCCCCGTTGTCGTAGAACAGGCACCCGTCGATCCGGAGGATGCCCCCGGCGCTCAGGCCCGCGCCCGTGTTGTCGCTCCCCTCGCTGAAGCGCAGGGGGCTGGTCTCCGCCTGCCCCGCGGCGGGGACCCACCCGTGGGAACCACATGCCCGGACGTAGCAGTGGGAGATCCCCCCCGAAACGCCGCCCGTGTCCCCGAAGTAGTGGGCCCCGATGCCGCCGCAGGACACGATCCCCACGCGGGCACCCGACCACCGCTGGCCCATGGTGATCCCCATGTCAACGGCGTTCTGGAGGAGAAGGTTGACGAGGGTCGGCTGGGCGGAGGCGGTCGTGAAGATGTCGGACCCGGCCGCGCCACCCGTCCCGTCGATGATCGCCTGCCCGCGGAGTCCAGAGAGGGTGATCCGGCGGTCCACGACGATCATGTTCTCGGTGAAGGCGCCGCCGTCCGCTACGACGTGGACGATGTCGTCGTTGACGATGACCGCGTTCGATGCGAAGGCGCAGGCGTACTTCACGGTCGCCCACGCGCCCGCGGCGGAGTCCGCGAGCCCGGTGTTCCCGTTGTTCCCGTCCGGCCTGACGTAGTAGGTCGCCACGGCCTACTCCACCACCGCGGCCGAGGCGACCGCGTCCCGGATCTTCGCCCGCTCCACCTCGTTGGAGGCGACCAGCGCCGCGAGGTCGGCTGCCTTCACCGCCACGTCTCGCCGCCGGGCCCGCGCCGCGGCCTTCACCAGCCCGAGGCGGTGGTGCGTCGCCCAGCGCCCCGACGCGATCTCCTCCAAGAGTGCGGCCGTGAACGTGGCCGTCGCCTCGTCCTCCGCGTGGCACGGAATGTAGGGCCTGTCGGGGTTCCCCGTCGCCACCTGGACCGTCTGCGCGTTCTGCACGTTCCCGATGTCCTCCGGCGCCACCTCGTCCGGGATGGTCACGTTCAGGAGGTTGCAGGGGCCCGAATCCAGGTCCGACTCGAAGACGACCCGGACCCCGGGAGCGATCGCGAAGACCACGGCGGTGTGGGGCGCCTCCTGGGCGAAGTTCGTCCCGACGAAGGTGGTGTCCTCGAGGACGGGGATCGGGTAGCCGGGGAAGCGGACCCGGGGGACGGTGGCCCGCCCCATGGCCCGCTCCGCAGGCGTGAAGCGGATGTCGCGGGGCCCGACCTCGACCTGCACCGTCCCGTCCACCACGAAGGCGAAGGGGACCTCCTCGCGCGGGAGGAGCGGCCGCGCGTACCCCGCTCGGGGCCAGGAGTAGTTCCCGCCGCGGATGGTCCGCACTGGCTAGGCCCTCGCGTGCCGGGACTTCTGCGCGTACAGCAGCCGGGCGCCCATGAGGATCACTCCTACGTCACCGACCCGGCCCCGGCCGCCTCCTCGAAGCGGACCATCCACTGCCCCGTCTTCCAGCAGAGGAGCTCGCCCTGGAAGCCGTCCTCGGCGGCCGTCTCGTAGAAGCCGCCGGCCCCGGAGGTCGTGCCGCGCCGCTGGATCGTGTTCGTCCCCGCCGCGGTCAGGCGGAGCTTCTGGGCCGAGTCCGTGCCGAATGGGAACCGCAGGCCCGCGGTCGCGGCCGGGAGGGTGGCGTAGTTCGTGGCCGCGGCCGCCGCGTCCCCCTTCAGGTACTTCCCGTTGTCCGAGGGCACCAGCACCTTCGGCGAGGCGGCGACCTGCGTGATCTCCAGCACCCTGTGGGGCCGGTTGAGGAGGGACCTGAAGGTCTCGACCCAGGTGGTCCCAGACCTCACGAACTCCAGGAACTCGTCGGCGGTCTCGAGGGCGACGTCCTGGTCGTCGGCCAGCGTCATGTTCCCGTTGCCGGCGGTCTGGTGCTTGAGGACCACAACCTGGCCCGCCGTGGCGGCCCTCACGCGGATGAGCGCCCCGGCCGGGACGACGGCCCCGTAGAGGATGTGGTCGAGGTCGTCGGTGGCGGCCGCGGCCTCGGTGGCGACCCTGAAGTGCCGCGCCGCCCCGTCCCCGGGGGTGACGTCGCCCGTCGCGATGGTGAGGGTGGACTCCTCCCCGCCGCCCGGCCCTTCCGCGACGACGTCCCGGACGTCCTCGAAGGCCGTCTTCATCTCGGCACGCGTGCGGGCGGCGGTCGAGAGGTAGCCGGCGGCGGGGAGGGAACTCACGGGTGGGCGCCTCCTGTCGGAGGCGAAGGAGTCTAGGGGACTACTTTCACGCGGCCAGGGGCGGCCTGCGACCGGGCCCGCTCGCTATGCGTACTCGTCCACGATGATGACCCCGGGCGTGGGGGCGCCGCCCGCGCGCGCGACTGAGGCTCCCGTGGCCGAACCACCGCCTCCGGCGCCGAACCCGATGGCCGCGACGCCGGCACCGACGGCGACGATCCCGACTCCGCCGCGCCCGAAGGGCCCGCTCCCCCCGTGCCCGGCGGCCACGATGGGGGTCGCCACGATGAGGCAGACGCCGTAGCCCCCGGGCTGCCCGCCGCTGTTCAGGTCCCCGTTCGTGGCGATGGCGCCGCCCGCTCCGCCCGCGACGGCGATGAGCGTAGCCGCCGGGGTGCAGAGTGGGCCGCCGGTCCCGCCCGGGGCGGTGACCGTCGTAGCGCCCACGGCGAAGGTCGTGCTCCCCCCGTTCCCCCCGGCCGCCCCGGAGCCGTTCGTGCCGGCGCCTCCGATGGCGATCGTGTAGGAGGTCGAGGGCGTCACGGTGAAGGTCTTCTCCGCGTAGGCCCCGGAACCGCCACCGCCTGCGGCGCCGGCGGCCGAGGCGACCGAGGCGCAGCCGCCGCCGCCGCCGCCGCCGCCGACCATGCGGACGAAGATGGTATTGGTCCTCGGCCCCACGACGTGCGTCGTGCCCGTGGTCTTCACGAAGGTAGCGAGCCAGACGCCCGAGCCGGAGCTGATCGTCTTCGGCGTCCCGGCCGCGTCGAACGCCTGCCAGTGGGCCCCGTCGTACTCCACCCGCTCGCCGGCGGTGAGCACGCCCTTCCAAAGGTCGATGCTCGTGGTCCCGTCGAAGAACTGCACGGTCACGGTGACCGAGGTCGAGGCGTGGCGATTGCGAAGGCTCAGGTTCTTCACCTGCCGCTGCGTCGAGGCGGCGGGACTCCCGACGACGGTGGTCGTGGTGACCGACGCGATGGCCGTCGGCGTCCTCCCCGGAGTGAAGGCGGCCGTGGTCATGTCTGCCCAGTCGGCCAGCACGTCGAGCGTGGCCGCCGAGTCGGTGACGACCCGGACGATGTCCGAAGCGCCGGTCAGGATCATGGTCAGAACCCCACTGAGAGACGGGCCATCACCTGCGGCTGGGTGAGCCCGGAGCCGCCTCCGGCGACGGCCCACGCTCCGTTGAGTCGCCCGTAGATGGACCCATCGGATGGGGCGTCATTGACCGCCGCCATCGTCCCCTCGTCGGTGATCTCGGAGAGGGGGTGAGTGTGAGCCAGGGGCGTCCTCGCATCGGAGAGCCGGGCATCGTTCCCGATGCAGACCGTCGTGGAGGAGGAGCCGGTCGGGACCTGCGCGATGGGCACCTTCGTCCCGGCGTCGAGCGAGGCGTACCCGCTCGCGGCCGCCTTGTTCGCCGTCCCCTCCTTCGCCGCGAGGTCGGAGACGAGGCCCGTGACGTCCGCCTCGGCGTGCGAGTGCGAGGTCGCCGCCGCCCCCAGCGTCGTCCTCTGGGCCGCCGCGTCCACGTCGTCGAGGATGGCGCGGCCGGCCGCCGTGCAGAGAACCTCCTCGATGGGGCCGGCCCCGGCCGTCGAGCGACCGAGCAGCTTGTCGGTGGCCGAGACGTTGGCCAGCTTTGAGAGCGCGATCGCGGCCGAGGCGTGGACGTCGGCGTTCTCGGCGAGCTTCGCGGCCGCGTCCTCCACGCCGGCGACGACGTGCCGGAAGCCCGTCCCCGTGGGCGTGCTCCCGCCGCCCGGGTCCACGGCGGCCAGCGCCCCGGCGACCCGCCCCAGGACCTTCCCGTCGGCGAGCAGCTCCAGGATGACCTTCTTCAACATGAGCTACGCCCCCATCGCGAGCCAGTGGAAAGTCCCCGTGAAGACCTCGGCGCCGGTGGCGTCGTAGGCCCGGAGGTCGGCCCCAGTCGTCGTGACGTCGGCCGCCATGGCGACGAGCTCCGTCCCCGCCGAGTCGAGCACGTGCGGCGCCACCCTCGGCGCCGAGCTGAAGCGGCCCGCGGCGAAGGCGATGGCCGTCGGCCCCGGGGCCCCGGCAACCGCGATGGATCCGCTGTCCATCTTCATGGGCATCTGGGACCAGGGGAGGACGCCGCCCACGAGGTCGGCCTTCGTCGCGAGCCCGGGCACGGTGGGGTTCGGGTAGGAGCCGGCGAGGTCCCCGCCGGCCGGGCCCCGGGGCCCGTCCCCCGCCAGGTAGTCGCTGGTCAAAAGGAAAGACATGGCGCTGAGGATCCCCTGCCGCCAGCCCCCGTGCATCGTGAGGCGGGTCTCGTACTTCTGCCGCGTGGGGTTGGCGACGAACCCCGTCCAGCGCCGCCAGGTCGAATCCCCCCAGAAGTAGCCGTCGGGGTCGGTTTCCCAGAACACCTCGGCGTCCCCCATCCACCAGAATGGATCCGCGTCCTCGAAGGGGGGCCAGAAGGTGCTGTCGTCGGCCGCATCCCAGAAGAGCCCCGAGTCCTCGTCGTCCCAGAAGGGGCGGTCGTCCACCCGGTACTCGCACCTCCAGCCGATGGGCGTCGCGGTGACCGCGGCCGTGAGGCGCTGCCCGGGCTTGAGGTACGCGGCCTTCGGGACCACCCGCGCGATGACCCGGCACTGGAGGAACAGGTCGTCCCAGAAGGTGTTTGGCGCCATCCCCAGCGCGTCGTGCCAGAACGGCAGCCCCTCCTCACCGCCAGGCCAGAAGAGCCCCGTGGCCGCGTCGGCCTTGACGGTGTCCGGGGGCCCCACTACGACCGTCCCCTGCTCGACGGTCACCTGGTTGAAGTGATCCTGGAGGTTGGTCCTGTAGTCCACCCGCTCGAGCGGGTCCTCGAAGGCGGCGAGCTCGGTGACGACGGGGGCCGGGACGCCCTCGCGGCCGTCCTTCGCCACGGGCGTCACGAAGAAGGTCCGCTGCCCCTTCGGCACGAAGCAGAGCGGGACCGGGGGCCCCGCGACAAGGCCCTCGTGGGCGGGCTCGGCCGAGGCCTCGAGCTCGAGATGGCCCTGCACGTGGGAGACCCGGTAGCCGGCGAGGTCCGGCTGGGCCGTGGGATGGGCCCAGACGAGGCACTGGTCCTTGGAGACGACGAGGTTCTCCACCGGCAGGATGCCGGGCCGATCCTCTAGCGAGACCGTGTACTCCTGGAGGGCCCACGCGGTGAAGCGGCCGTCCTCCGTCACGTCCCTGGCCCGCACCTCGTAGGTCTCCCCGACCTGCCACTCCACGGGCATGGTGTGCTGCTCCGTCTCGGGGGCCAGGTCCACGCGGGTCCAGCCCCGGTCCTGGGCCGGGTCCCCGGCGTCCGCCTTCAGCCGGTGCTCGAGCTGGATCCTCATGCCGAGGACTTCCTGATGCTGGTCGAGCTCTGCTTCGCGAAGTTCACCCTGATCCCTCCGCCCGTTCCCCGGCCGGAGCCCGACGGGCTGCCGCTGACGGAGAAGGACGGCCCGGTCGGGACGACGTTGTCCTTGGGCGGCACCTTCTGGGAGGTCGCGGGGCCGGCGTTGGCGGAACGATCGGCGAATGGGTCCGTCCCGGCCGGCACGAGGACGAGCTTCGCGGAGTGGTCCGGCGCCGGCTCGATCTCGGCCACCAGCAGCTCCCTCGACTCCAGGGCGGCCTCCCCGAACATGAAGAGATCCAGAGCGGCGGGCCAGGGATCGCCACCGGGAATGGCCACCGTGAAGGTCAGCTCCTTCGAGGAGCCGACGACGGTGTTCACGGCCCGGTAGACGCTCACCCCGGTGGCCTTCCGGAATCGGGCGGCGTACGACTTGCCCGTCTCCATCGTGAGGACCTCGTCGAGCACCACGCCGGCGAGCGCCGCGCCCGAGAGCCGGAGCTCCTTCACCCGGCCGAACCCCGTCCCCCACCTGGGCACGTCGTGGGTCACCCGGACGAGGTCCCCGCGGGTGCAGACCACGTTCTCGACGGAGGCGTGGAGCTCGTAGGTCTCGGCCCGCTGGACCATGATGGTGAGCGCGTAGGCGCCGAGGTCCTTCGCCTGCTGGCGGCTCGTGATGCCGGAGAGCGTGACGCTCTCGAACTTCGACGCCGCGGTCTTCCCCACGGTCCCGTCCTTGTTGTAGCCGTCCCGGTAGACGAGCTCCTCGACGAGGTTCCACTCGGAGGTCGGATCGGTGAACTGCACACGCAGCGCGTGGGGGGGCTCGACCAGTGACTTCTGCCATCGGAAGCCCCAGGAGTTGCGGGGCGTGAAGTGCTGGACGATCGTGGTCTGGGTCTTGTCCTCCACCACGGAGAACTTCCCCTCCTTCATCGTGAAGGAGGCCCGGCCCGCGGCGGCGATCTCCTGGAGGCGCTCGAGCACCGTGCCCCCCTCGGCGACGGCGTTGTAGGTCCACGCGTTCGTGACGCAGTCCCCATGCCAGGTCTGGAGGGAGACGAGGTCGATCCTGGCGTCGGCCACGGCCTCGTGGTTGGCGCCGTCCTGGAGGACCAGGCGGTAGAGGCTCGCGTTGTTCCGGGTCGCGCGCAGGATCCAGGTCCCGGTCCCCGAGTCGTAGTCCTTCGCGATGGAGGTCACCAGGCCCGAGAACTGGGACAGCACGCCGTTGAGGTTCCCGGTCGCCTTCACCTGCATGGCGATGAGGGCCAGGCCCTTGAGGTTGACCGGGGCCCCGACCCGGTAGGTCCTGAGCACCGTCCAGGTGCTGTCGGCGAGCTTCAGGAAGGAGCCGAAGTCCTTCTTCGTCCGCTTGATCCGGACCTCGTACTGCCCGGGCGCCGCGTAGGGGATCCACTCCGCCGTCCGGTAGACCGGGTCCTGGGAGGCCTCCTTGGCGTAGAGCTCGTCGTTGGCCTTGCGGTTCGTGACGCAGGTGGGGTTGGCGGTCCAGTTCGCGTCCCCGACCTTGCGGTACTCGAGCTCGAAGGTGACCTCGACCTTCCCCTTGCCGTCCTGGTCGAACTTCACGAGCCCCTTCGGGAAGGCGATGTCCACCGAGAGGCGGTCGGCGGCCGCGGCGGAGGTCCTCTGCACCCAGACGTCGTCGAGGAGCTCCGACTGGACGCGGTCCTCGTCCACGACGTCGGGGTACAGCGTGGGCGCCGCGTCGGTGTCGTAGCCGAGGAAGACCTCGTACTCCAGGCCCTCGAAGATGGTGGCGGTGTGCTTCCCGGCGGTCTCCTCCACGCCTCCGCGGATGGGGGTGTTCCCGATGCGGAGGTCCTCGATCTTGAGCGGCCCCCGGCCGAAGCAGAAGATGAGGTTGTAGTACTGCTTCCGCTCCCGGTAGGAGGAGAACGGCTCCGCCGCCATGGGTGGGTAGACCTTGTGCTGGCCGAGCACCCGGGGGACCTGGGCGTAGGGGACCACCCGGTTCTGGCTCCCGGTGATGCGGTTCTGGGTCTTCCACTCGTCGCCCGCCAGGGCGGCCGCCGCGGCCGACGCGGCGAGGTCCCCGCCGAGCCAGTTCCGCGCGGTCGCGAAGCCCTCCCGGACCCCGGCCAGCAGGTTGTAGTAGCCAGCCAGGAGCTGGAACATCAAGATGAACGGGTAGTAGATCCTCTTGACGATGTCCAGACCTGGAGTCATCCGCACTGTCACGAGGGCTCCGGGGGGGGGCGCCAGGCCCTCCCAGCGGGCCCGGGGGAGGGGCTCCCCGTCGATGGCCACCCGGGCGAAGTCCAGGGCGGCCTCGGGGATGCCGGCCCGGGCGAGCGCCCGCCCCACGGGGGTCCCCGGGGGGACCTGGAGGTCCTCCCGCTCCTCCGAGAAGGGATGGGGGCGGAGCACCAGGCGCCATGGCCCAGGGTCACCCATGGCGGAAGAACCCGCACAGTCTGGGCCGCCACCGGGGCCCGTCCCAGCGCTCGAGCACCGACCCGGTGGCCGGCCTGGAGTGGAGCATCCAGCCCAGGGCGACCACCACGCCCACGTGCGAGGGATACCCCTGGACCCGGAACAGCACGCAGTCCCCCTCCTGGAGCGCGGCCTCCTCCACGGGGCGCCAGGGGCCCCGCTCCGCCACCACCAGGGCCGCCAGGTCCTCCCGGTCGGACGCCTGGGAGTACCGATCGTCAAGTGCCGGCAGCGAGGCTCCCAGGCGCTCCTGGAGGACGGCCCGGACGAGCCCCCAGCAGTCGAAGGCCTCCGGCCCCCGGCCCCGTTCCTCGAAGGGCCGGCCGACCCAGGGCGTCACCCAGGCTGGCGGGGAGGGCGGGAGGCTCACGGGAAGAGCCCTGGGAAGAGGGATGGGGTGAAGACGTCGGCCGGGTACGGGGCGGTGAGGACCCGCTCGTACCCCAGCCTGGACTCGATGGTCTGGACGTCGCCGCCGGCGTCGTACATCGTGAAGGCGAAGGGCCCGGCCTCGGGGGTGTCCAGGGCGCTCGCCAGGACGATGTTGAGCGTGCACGTGGGCTCGGCCGGGATGGCCCGGATGGCGTCCACGATGCTCCGGTCCACCGCGTCCACCGTGAGGAAGACCTCTGGGGTGCGGTCGGGATGCTCGGGTGGGATCGTCACCTGGAACGGGAAGGCCGTGTAGATGTTGCCGCCTGAGACGACGTCCTTCGTGTTGTTGACGAGGCGGATGGTGGCGATGGAGGCGTGGGCGATGGTGAGGAGCGCCAGCCAGACCTCCCCCGTCTCCTGGGCGGCGATGGAGGCCCAGGCGGCGGCCGAGAGCGAGCGGCTCATGGCAGGACTTCCAGGCCGAAGGAGACCGAGACGAGCCGGGTCGTGACGCTGCCGGGGCTGTCGAAGGAGCCCACGGGCCCCGGGGGGAGGAAGCGCGCCGTCGCGGACACCCCGGTCATGGGGTCGGTCCAGTTGAAGGAGATGGCGCCGCCGGCGAGGACCTCGTCGTGGAAGTGCATCAGCGTGGCGAAATCGGCCTGGGTGAGCAGCATGCGGCAGGCGTAGGTCACGGTGACGGCCGTGTAGCGCCGCCGCACGAGGTCCGGGCCCGCCTCCACCTGGGTCCGGACGACCCCGGTGGAGGGGGTCCTCGAGGCCCCCAGCAGGGGGGAGGCCTGGGAGAGCGGCCAGGAGACGGCCATCAGATCCTCCTCGGCTGGCGGCGCGTCCCGTAGGTGCGCTCGATGCTCCGGCCGACGCGGCCGCCCCCGGCGATGCTCCCCTCGATGATCTTCTCGACGGTGACCACGAGCTCGCGGGCGCCGCCGAAGTCCGGCTCCTCGGCCGTCACGCGCGCGTCGGTGTAGTTGTTGACGACCACGGTCAGGCCTCCTCCGCGGCCCTGCTGGGAGGGCGTCTCGACGCTCACCCGCTCGCCAGGGCTTGCCTTGAAGGCCACGAGGGTGGAGTCCGTCCCTCCGGCGCCGGCAACCTGGAAGGAACCGCCGGTCGCCATCTTCCCGGTGCCCTGGGCGCTGGCCTGGGCGCCGGCGAAGGCGCCGCCGCCCGCCGCGCCGCCGAAGGCGGACATGAGGGCCTGGAAGACGACGGCCTTGAGGATCATCCGCTGGAGGTCCGCGATGACGCTCTTGGCGAGATCGCCGAGGGCCTCCCCGGCGCTTTTCGCCCCGGACTGGACGTCCATGAAGGCCCCGGCGACGTCGCTGGAGAGCCCATCGGTCATTCGCTCGAACACTTGAGCGCTCAGCCTGCTGAACTTCAGCAGTTCGATGGTGGCCTGCTTGCGCGACTCGAAGACAGCGGCCACCCTCGCCTCGGATTTGGGACCTGCGCCGAGCTCCGCCAGATCGCGCTGCGCAACCTGTTTCTCGTGCTCGAGCGTCCGGAGCGCAATCTCAAGCTCCTGCCCCTGGAGGCCGACCAGCGACTTCCGGAGCGCCTCCTCCTCCTCGAGGGCGAAGACGATCTTGTTGACCGAGCTCGCAGCCTCGACCCAGTCAGCGGACTCCTGCTCACGCCACGTGCGCCTGTCGTCGTTCCACCGCTTCTGGGCCTCGAAGAGGAGCTCGGCAGTGGCGTCCTCCTCGGCGGCCGCGGCGGCGAGCGACTCCCTCCTCGTCGCGGCCTCGTCCCACCTCTGCTTCGTGATTCTCTTCTCGAGGTCGGCGACGTCCTCGGCGGCCTTCAGTTCCTCCTTCTTCCTCTTGTCGAGGGCCTTCTTCTCCTCCTCCGCGCGCTTCTCCTCGGCCTCGTGCTGGATCTTTGCCCTGGCCAGAACAATCTGGTTTTCGATCTCGATGACCTTGAGGCGCACCTTCTGGAAATCTGCCTCTCGCTGCTCGAAGCTCAGCAAGTCCGTCAATGGCGCGCCGGTGCCGCTCAACATGCTCTTGGCGTCGGCAAGGTCCTTCTTCGCCGCCTCGAGGTCAATATCGAGGCTCACCACGACTGCGGTCTTCGTGTCCTTCCTGAGGTCCTCGATCTCCGCGGCGGTCACCGCCACGCTCTTCGCGAAGGCGAGCTGCGTCTTCTCCATGTCCCGGTTGATTTCGGCGATCCTCTCGCCCCGCTGGATGTAGAAGGCGAAGCCGGCCACGACGGCGCCGATGCCGATCGCCAGCGGTCCCACCCCCGCGCTGAGCGCCGCCAGCTTCGAAGTCACCTGGGTCACGGCCCCGCCCATCCCCCCGAGCCCGCCCACCAGCGCCGTGAAGACCCCCTGGACCTTGCCCAGGCCCTTGATCTCCTCGCCCATCCCCTTGAAGTCTGTGCCTGTCCTCCGCGTGGTCTGGCGGACCCTCTCCATCTCGGAGTAGAACTTCACCGCGTTGGCGGAGATCTCGGCCCGGACCGTCCCGATGGGGGCTGCCATGGTCAGTTCCTCGCCGGGTTGGAGGCCCAGGCGCCCGGGGGGATCTTCCCGCCCAGCGCCTCGGCCCACAGGAGGAGGAGGGTGCGCTGCTGCTCGGGCGTCTGCGTGGCCTTCGCCGGCCCCGCCGATCCCTCAGGCGGCAGCAGGGCGGCCAGGAACTCCTGGAGCGGGGGGAGCTTCCCCTTCCAGCGATCGGCGACGGCTGCCGCCCACCCGATCGCGAGCGCGGCCTCGACCCGGCGGCGCCGGCTGGCGGTCAGGAACAGGTCGGCCTCCTTCACCGTCCAGCCGTAGACTTGCTCCGGCGTCGCCCCTTCCTTCACCGCGGCGGAGACGAGGCGCTTCAGTCCCCCCGCGGCCCCGTAGGGTCCTCGGGGGGTGGCCCCTCGCCGGCGGATCGGATCTCCAGGGTGGAGGCCATCGCCGCCTCCTTCACGGCCTTGCAGCAGGAGGTGAGCTTCGCCTCCTCGCGCAGCGCCTGGACCGCCTTCTCGGTGATCTCGGGGTGGAACTCCCCGAGCGCCCGGAGCAGCAGCACCTGGAGCACGCGCTCGGACACGCTGCCGGTGGGCCCGGCATTGATGAAGTCGAGCACGACCCGGACCGCCGCGTGCCTCTGCTCGGGGAAGAGCCGGTCCATGTCCGCCTCGATGGCCAGCAGCGCGCCGATGCCGAGGCGCAGGGTGTAGATCTTCTCCCCGACCTTCCACTCCACCTCGCCGCGCGCGGGGTTGGCCATGGGCTACAGCGTGACCGTCGGCTTCCCCTGGGGGTGCAGCTCGATGGTGGCCGTGACCACGCCGTCGTTGTTGACCCCGTTGATCTTCCACTTCGTGACGAAGGCGGCGAACTGGATGGTGAGCCCGCCCGGGTCGGAGAACACGAACTGGAAGTTCCGGAGCGTGCCGTTCTCGAAGTCGAGACCCAGCCCCGTGGTCATCGAGACGCCCTGGCCCGTGCTGGTCGGGACGAGGTTCATCTCCATGGAGAGCGGGGAGACGTCCTTCATCGCGGGCTTGCGCTCGCGGTAGTCGTTGTCGCTCGTGAGGTGGGTGGCGTCGGCCAGCGCCCGGACCCACTCGAACCCGTCGGCGGTCTTGACCTCGGCGACCGCCGTGAAGACCTCGGGGCCGCCCCCGTCCCCCCTCTTCAGCACCGTCCCCTTGCCGACGAACGCTTCGGTCGCGGCCATGCGGTTGCCTCCTCGAGGGGACCGCGCCCACCCGCGGCGGTCGCACCGCCCGCGGGGAACCCGGCCTCAGGAGGCCGGATGGTAGGGGACTACTTTTCGCCACCCCCGGGGGGGCCCCGCGCGGGGGCGCCGCCCCCGGGGCTAGGGCTGGTCGTGCCAGATCGTGAAGTCCAGGGAGACCCGGTAGACCGGGGGGGTCAGCTCGTCCTCGTACAGGTCCCGCTCCGTGTCGAGGAAGGCGGCCCGGATGGTCTCCGAGGCCGCGGGGCCGTCCCTGTGGTCGAGCGACAGGCGCACGGCCTCCTTCAGCTCCTTCACGGCGGCCGGCGTCTCGCCGTAGCAGTCCACCTGGACCCGCGCCCGGGCCAGGCCCGAGCGCCCCGTGAGGTGGCGGTCCGACACGGACGAGATCTTGTTGTAGGTGAGGGCCGGGAGCTTCGCCCCCTGGGGCAGGTTGAAGGGGTAGATGCGGGCGGTTTTCCCCTCGACGACGAGTACAGCCACCGCTGGATCGGCCGCGAGCCAGGCGTGGAGGCCCTCCTCGATCACGCCCCACCCCCGAAGGTCGAGCGGTAGGCCTCCTCGCGGCTCCGGGTGGCCTTGCGGGCGAGGCCCGCGGAGACCTGCTGGAGGGACTTCCAGATCTCCGCCCCGAGGTTCTGCATGATCTGGGCCTGGTAGGCGTCCAGGGCGGGGCGGAGGAAGGGGCGCGCGGCCATCTTCACGGTGCCGATCTCGTTCATCCAGCCCCAGTAGTGGCCGCGCGAGGGGCCCACCCACACCGTCACGCCGTCGGGGGTGAGGCCGCCGCTGCGCACCTTGATGGAATCGGCCATGTGCGGCGAGACCATGAGGGCCTTCAGGCGCTTCCGGCTCATCAGGGGGAACACGCTGCGGGGCGCGAGACGCCGCGCGAACTCCGCCACCGGCTCCGCCACCTTCTTCAGCGCCCGGTCGAGGACCTTCTGGTGCACGGCGGCCGGGAGCGCGGCGAAGGCCGCCTCCAGCTCGTCCAGGCCCTCCCAGCGGAAGGAGACCTCGATCACGCCGCCCTCGCCTTCGCCAGGACCTCCATGCCCTCGCGCCTCCCGACCTCGAGGACCTCGAGGATGTCGTAGGCCCGGCCCTCGCAGGTGAGGCGCAGCACCGGCGTCACCTGCTCGTCGAAGTCCACCCGGAACCGCTCGGTGACCTCGGCGAAGCGCTGGAGGCTGGCGAACCCCTCCCTCCCGCTCACCGGGATCTTCGCGCCCCAGCAGGCCAAGAGCGGCTTCCAGTCGTCGGATTCCGCCCCGTAGGCGTCCTGGGCCTTCTCCTTACGCAGGAAGACCACCCAGCGGTCCATCGTGCCGCGGTCCACCTCAGAATCTCCGCGCGTCGAAGGGCGCCAGCAGCGCCCTGGCAGCCATGGGGATCTCGTTCACGCCGGCCCCCACGACCGTGTCCTTCCGGTGGTCGTAGAGGGTGCCCAGGATGAGGAGGATGGCCTGGCGGAGCTCCCGCGGGACCGTGGAGCCGGTCGTCCCGTACCCCGCCACGAAGGTCACCCGGACCGCGTTGATGACTCCCTGGGTCGAGGGCAGCACCTTCCCGTAGGCGAGATCGATCCGCCCCGGCATGGCGTAGGGGCCCGCCGGGGCGTCCACGATGTACTCCGTCGCGGTCCAGGTCTGGAGCGTGCCGGCGGTGTCCAGGTACTTCACGCTGGTGACCGACTGAAGCGGGGGCTTCGGCAGCAGGAACCCGCCGGCGCCGAGGCGGGGGAAGAAGTCGAGGTTCAGCTGCCAGCTCTGGGTGATGAGTCCACGCCCCGTCCACTCCTCGGCAAGCCCCCGCGCCGCGGCGACGAGGCCCGTGATGTAGGCGTCCTCGCGGGCGTGGGTGACGCGGAGGTGGTCTTTCGCCTCCTGGACGTCCATGGGCTCCGCGGCCGGCGCGGAGACGAGGGTCAGGGCCACGGCCTACCTCCGGGCCCCGCGTCCCTCCGGGCCGGGGAGGGCGGCCTCCAGCGCCACAGCGGCTCCTACTCGATCCCGAGCAGGATGACGTCGTAGATGCAGTTGCCGGAGCCCCCGGGGTTCACGACGTCCAGCAGGTCGCCGGTGCCGGCCGTGACCGCGATCCCGGCGGCGGCCGGGGCGATGAGGACCAGGCAGCCGCCCGGCTTGAGCAGCATCGCGTCGCTGACGGCCTTCATGAAGAGCAGGCCGTTGGCCGCGGGCCGCGTGATCTCCAGGTCGTTCGGGTTCGCGGCGTCGGCCCTGAGCACGATGGCCTTCACCTTGGTCAGCGTCATGCTCTGGCCGAAGGCGTTCGTGACCCCGCCGCTGAGGTCGAGCGAGTCGGTCGCCCCGAAGGCGACGGTCCGCGTGTCGTGCCAGGCCTCGTCGGCCTGGTCGGCCCCCACCCCGTTGGCGAAGGGGAAGCGGTAGGACTTCCGCAGCTCGTCCCGCGGGGTCGAGAGGTCGAGGGGGTTGGAGAGCGTCGAGAGGACCTGGACCAGGATCGAGCCGTCCTGCGCGAGCGCCATGTTCAGCTCCTGAGGTTCAAGCCCTCGGGCTCCTGGTCACAGACGAAGAGATGGTAGACGGCCTTTCCGTCCACGAGCTCCTCGGCCGGCGGGAAGACCTGCACGGCCCACTTCCCCGGGTACGCCGCGGCGAAGGCCTCCCAGACCTCGCGCCAGCCGAGGGGCCGGAAGCCCGCCTCGAAGACCTTGATCTGGAGCGTCTCGCCAAGGACCGTCCTCCTGCGACCGCGCTCCGTGATGGTGAGGGGCACGACCTCCTGCTAGTCGTCCACCGAGGCCGTGCCGATGACGCCTCCGGACTCGGGGCCGACCTCCACGTACTTGTTGTTGAAGGACGCGCAGCCGTCGGCGACGATGGCGGCGTTCATGGTCGCCAGGTCCGTGAACATGTAGCAGTCCTCGATGGTCCCCGTGGTCCCGGTGACCATCTCCACGCCGGGCTCCGCGTCGGACGTCAGGACGCAGCGCCGGACGCGGAGGTTCGTCGAGAGGGTCGTGTCCCCGTTGATGGGGGCCACGACGCCGACGCCGATGATCTTGATGTCGCAGTCCTCGATGAGGATGTCGTCGCTGGCCCCCTTGAGCCGCACGCCGGCGATGTACCCGGCCCCGCTGGCGTGCTGGCGGACCTTCAGGCGCCGCACGGTGCCGCGGGTGCACCCGACCTTGAACTCCACGACCGCCGCGAAGTCGTCCACGCCCGCCCCGTCCTCGCCCGGCAGCGCCTCGACGTCCTCGATCAGCACGTCGGTGAACAGCGTCTCGACGTCGATGCCGATCAGCACGTCGGTCACGGACGGGAGGAGGCGGATGTTGCGGAGCAGGACGTCGTTCGCCCCGATGTCGATGGAGGCGTTGGCGTGGTCGAAGTCGAACCGCGGGATGAGGGTGCCGCGGCCGAGCCCGATGACCCGGGTGCTCGCGATGTCGATGTCGATCTGGGCGTTCGCGATGTTCTCGTTGTGGCCGGGGAGCAGGTAGATGGTGTCCCGCTGGCCCGCCGTGCACTGCCCGACCGCGTAGTCCAGGGTCGCGAAGGGCGCCAGCGGCGACCGGCCGAAGCCCGTCGCGTCGGAGCCCACGACGCCCCCGAAGACCGCGACCGACCCGACGAAGAAGACCTCGCCCTGGGTGTCGGCGATGTCCACGACGGAGATGGCCCCGCCCGGCTGGTAGCGGGAGAACAGCAGCGTGCCCTGCTCCATGGCTCGGTCCTTTCGGCCTTGCGACCCTGTCTGTCTGTCCCCGGGGCCTCACGGCCCCGCGGGGTGCTGCTATGGGGCGATCTGGTCGGCGGTGAGGCCGCTGGCCTGCTTCCCGCCGGCGCGGGTGTAGACCACGACCGCGGTGTCGGTGTTCGTGTCCATGTCCACCTCGGCCGAGACGTAGCGCGGATGCACGCAGGTGGCCGTGCCGAGCGCGGGGAGCTCTTCCGCCGTGCACTCGAGGTAGAGCGTGTCGCCCACGGCGTCGGCCGTGGTCGGGGCCGCGTGCGCCCGGATCTCGACCGGGGTGTCGGCCCCCGTCGGGGAGCCGGAGACGAAGAGCTTGAAGGTGACGATGGCCGCCTGGACGCAGACGACGGCCACGAGGAGCTTCTCGTAGTCCCTCATGTCGGCCCAGGCGATCTTCGTGGCGACCGTGGCGTCCGCCGGGTCGTGCAGGTACGTGGTCTGCTGGATCTCGGAGGTCAGCTTCACGGGGTTCTGGCCGGAGGCCATGGGTTCGTCTCCTTGAAGTCGGGGTCAGCCCCGGGGACTTCGGGCCCCCGGGGGTCAGGCCGCTACTAGGCGCGCTCGGCGAGGGTGACGTAGGGCGAGAGGGTGGGGCTGGAGTTCTTCGGCGTCAGCGCGGCCCTCCACCAGCACTTGCTGTCGAACATCTCCCAGAAGAGGAAGGTCCTCTCCCGGTACTCGAACCGGACGTGCATGGACTCCGCCGACTGCAGGGGCTGGAGGGTGCCCTCCAGGATCTGGGTGGGGTTGACGAGCGCGATGTCCCCGAGGTCTCCCACCTTGTCCATGTACTCGGTGAAGAAGATCGGGCGCCCGAGCAGCGTGGCCGGCGTCGTGTTCGGGATGAAGACGGGGGCGCCACCGATGCCGACCACGATCGTCATCCTGGCCAGGGTCGGCAGCGTGTCGTGGTTGGCGACCCAGATCGCGCTCCCGTAGCCCCAGTTGCGGGCCCGCATCTTCAGGATGTTGTCGTAGACGATTGTGTCGGCGACCTGCCCCGCTTCCTTGGAGATCGTGATGAGGGCCGGGGAGTTCATGAAGCCCTCGGGCTCGCCTGCGCCGGAGCCGTTGATCTTCTCGTCGATCCGCTTGGCCAGGAACTCGTCGCTGAAGCCGGCCTGCAGGAGCGCGGCGATGGAGATCGGGGAGTACTGCAGGAGCTCCTCGGAGCTGTAGTTCAGCCCGCTCAGCGCCGTGGCGTTCAGTTGGATCTTCTCGTAGGTCTGGCGGCTGGCGGCGGCGATGACGGTCTCCGGGCGCCGCGAGACGGTCAGGCCGCCGGAGACGGAGGAGGAGTGGTTCGCGTCCACCCGCGCCGTGAGGTTCAGCGTCGGCACGGCCATCGGGATCTTCGTCACGTCGGCGAACGGATCGACCTCGGGCGCGCGGGAGAGCAGACCCGGGAAGATGCCCTCGGGGACGAGGAAGCCGCCGTAGGGGTTGCTGGCGATGGACTGCTCGTCCGAGCCCACGGCGGCCTCGCGGGGCGGGGTCAGGCGGAGGAGGCGCTTGTCGGTCCGCCGGCCGCGACCGTGGTCGATGACCGCGAGGAGGAACTCCCGGTGGTCGCGGAAGCCCTTCTTAGGGTCCTTCGCCACGGCGTCCTCGACGTCGGACAGAAGGGCCGTCTCGGAGGCGGGGGCGGTCCGCTCCAGGTCCTGGAGCCGCCGCTCGTTCTCGAGGTCCGCGGCGACCGAGGTCTTCTCGGTCTCGATCTCCTCGAGGCGGGCCTTGATCTCGTCGTCCCTCTTGCGGGCGTCCTCGGAGAGCTTGCCGCCGCTCGCGCGTGCGCCGTCGTAGAGGACCCGGGCCTCCTGGCGGAGCTTTTTCTCCTCGGCCGCGAGCTCCGACTGCCTCTGCAGAAGCTTCCTCGTCCGCATGGGTGTCCTCTCCGTGGCTGCCGTTCCTGGACGCCTGACGGCCGGGAAGGGTAGGGGACTACTTTTCCCGGGTTCCGGCGCTCAGAGCCCCATCTCCCTTTCCCGGAGCTCCAGATCGTCCGGCAGGGCGGGGGAGACTTCCGCCGCCGCCGGCGGGTCGGTCGGGACTGCCATGGCCGCTGCCGCCGGCGCCGGCGGTGCGAGAGCCGCGGAGGCCCCGGCGCGGGCGCCCCCCCCCCGGCGGCCGCCCCTCGAGGCTGCCGTGGCGATGGCCTCCTCGAGCGTCCCCACGCGGTCCACCATCCCCATAGCCAGGGCCTTCTTCGCCATCACAAGCCGCCCCTCGCCGAACCCCTTGCGCACCTCGCCGGGGGGGACGTCGCGGCCGCGGGCCACCGCCTTGACGAACATCTCGTAGCCGTCGTCCACCATCTCCTGGAGGGCGGCCTTGGCCTCCTCGCTCAGCGGTGCGACGTTGCTGGACTCGGTCTTGAACTTCCCGGCCTTCACGATGGTGGGCCTCACGCCCTCCTGCTCGAGCCTGGCCGACTCGTCGAGGTGCACGGCGAAGACGCCGATGGAGCCGACATCGCCGGACGGCGTCGCCCAGAGCTCGTCCGCCTGGCTCGCTATCCAGTAGGCGGCGGAGGCGGCCATGGAGTTGGCCACGGCGATCACGGGCTTCTGCCCTCGGGCCCCGAAGATCACGTCCGCGAGCTCCGGGACGCCCGCCATGGGCCCACCGGGGGAGTCGATGTCCAGGACGATGGCGGACACCTGCTCGTCGCCGAGGGCGGCCCGGAAGGCCTGGCCGAAGAGCTCCGTCGAGGTCCCCCCGGGGCCCGAGACGTCCTGGACCATGTGGGCGCGGTGCGAGATGACGCCGAAGATCGGGAGCACGGCGACGGCGCCGCCGGTCGGGCGGCGGTCCTCGGCGCCGCCGCGGCGGGCCTCGCGGGCCAGGCGGTCCGCCCCCGTCAGGTCCTCCACCTCCTCCGCGGTCCTCCGGTTCCCCGAGGCCCGCCACAGCAGCATCTCGAGGACCTGGCGGCCGCGGACCTCCTCGATGGCCCAGGGGACGGAGCGGATGAGGCTGAGCACCTGCGTCAGCTCGCGCATGGGGGTCTCCTCAGGGCTTCCTGGCCCCGGCGGCGGCTCCGCCCTCTGGGGCGTCATCCTCTGGTGGGGCCGGGGGCTTCTTCCGCCGCCGCGTCGGCGGTGGCTGATCGTCGGCCGGCGGCGGCTGGGGCTCGGGGTCCGAGGGCCCGGGGGCCCAGGCCATGTTGAGAGGCGTCAGGACCACGTCGAGACCTTGGAGCGGGTTCAGGTTCTCGAGCTCCCGCACCTCGTTGCGGGTCATCCAGCCGTTGGTGATGGCCAGGGCGTAGGAGGCGAACCGCGTGGCCGTGTCCCCGCGCAGCAGGCCCTGGACGAGGAACTCGGCGAAGTGCACCTCGGGGTCGATGACCAGGTCCCGGAGGATGCACTGCTCCCAGAGCGTGAGCCAGGGCAGCATGCAGTCCTGGACGAACTCGATCCCCTGGTGCTCGATGTTGGAGAACGTGGCCCGGTCCAGGATCCCGACCTTGTGCTGCGGCACGCCGAACCAGGTCGCGATCTCCTCCCGCTGGAACTTCCTCGACTCGAGGAATTGGCTGTCCTCGTTGGAGATCCCCATGGGCTGCCACTTCATCCCCTCCTCGAGCACGATCGCCTCGCTGGAGTGGTGGAGGCCCCCGTGCTGCCGGTTCCAGGAGACCTCGAGCGCCTTGCGGGTCTCCTCTCCGAGGGTGTTGGGATGCGTGAGGACCCCGGAGGGATGGGCGCCGGACCCGAAGAACCGGGCCCCGAAGATCTCCATCGCCTTCGCCAGGGCGAAGCCCTCCCGGGCCAGGCCGATGACGGAGAGCGGCTTCACGCCGTCGAGGGAGAGCATCAGGCCGAAGACGTCGTCCTGGAGCAGGACCTGCTCCTGGCCCCCGGGCTCCCGCACGCGGAAGCGGAGCCGGCCCTCCCGGGTCTTGCTGGTCTCGACGATCGAGTCGGGGTGGATGGGGACGAGCTGCTCCACCGCTCCGGAGGGCCCGAGGACCAGGCGGCTCACCGCGATGCCACGGAGCAGGAGCCAGGACTGCATCATGCGCTTCCACTGCCAGGCGGTCTGGGAGACGTTCGGGCGGGAGTGGAGGAGGCGGCTCAGCGGATGGAGTGGGTCGCGTTCCTTCCCGTGGCCGTCTGAGCGCCGGCGGTACACGAGCAGCGGCAGGGTGGCCAGCGTCCCGGAGATGAGGCGGTCGCAGGCGTAGACGGTCGAGATCTGGAGCGCGTTGCTCTTCGAGATGTTCACGCCGGCCGAAGGCACGGCCCCCACTTCGTCGTACCACCAGGGATGGAGCGGGTTCGACCGCTCCATCGTGTCGGCGCCGAAGAGCCGGAGGATGAACCCCACGGGCTACCTCGAGGGCCGCCGTGGCCGCGGGGCGGCCACGTCCGCCACGAGGAGGACGCCGGCGACGATCAGCGCGGCCTGGATGGAGAGCAGCGCGACGCCGGCGACGATGAGGACGAAGCCGGCCAGCGCCTGGAGGTCGATGGGGCTGGGACGCTGGAGGGACACCGGGCCATGCTAGGGGACTACTTTTCAGGCGGCGGCTGGGGGGGCTGCTGCCGGAGCACCGAGAAGCCGCGGGTCTGGTAGATGCTCCGTTTCGGCTCCTGGAGGACCATCAGGCGGGAGAGCGCGATGACGGCGGCCACGACCCCGTCGATCCGGTTCCGGTCGTTCGTCTTCACCGGGCGGATGTTCCCGTTCTCGTCCTGGACGACGCCGGCGTTGCTCACGCACCAGGTCATCACCTCGTTCCCGTCCTGGTGCAGGCGCTTCTTCAGGATGAGGACCTCCAGCAGCTTGCTCGGCTCGGAGAGGCTCCTCATGCCCTGGCGCACCTCGACGGCGGTGAAGCCCTCCTTGTCGAGCTGCTGGGCGAACTGCGTGGCGTTCCAGGGGTCGTAGCCGACCTGCTGGGGCAGGTGCCGTGGCGCGAGCTCGTCCACGAACTGGCGGAAGATGAAGTCGTAGTCCACCCCGTATCCGGGGGTGACCCTGAGCCACCCCTTCTCGACCCAGAGGTCGTAGGGGACGTCGTCCTCCTTCTTCCTCTCGGCGATCCGCGCCTCGGGCATCCAGAAGTAGGGGACGAGCTCCACGGCGTAGTTGATGGAGAGCTTCTTCGTGCCGGGCTGCGCGGGGTCGGCCGAGGTGATCTCCGCGACGTCCTCGGGCCTCCCGTCGGGCCGGCGCGTGACGAAGACGCAGGCCGTGAGGTCCTTCTGGGTCGAGAGGTCGATGCCTGCCGCGCAGGCCAGCGCGTTGGGGGCCTGGGGGGCGAGCAGCCCCGGGCAGGCCTTCCAGCTCTCGACCGGGATCCAGACCTTGGCCTGCTTCGTCCACTGGTTCAGATGGAGCTGCTTGAAGGAGTTCTGCTTGCGTGGCTCGACGACCGCCGCGGTGCATTCGCTGTGGAGGTAGTCCAGGCGGACGCAGCCCTCGACCCCGAGGGACGGGTTCGCCTTCGACCAGGTGTCCGCGTGCCGCCAGTCGTCCTCCGGCCCGGGCTCGAAGATCACCGGGAGGTACTCCTCGTCCGGGACGACGCCGGCCAGCACCTTCTTCGCGTGCTCGTACTCCTCGTGGCAGATCGATTCGTGGTCGCTGCCCGCGGTGGTGGCGAAGATCGTGATGGGCTGGGGCCGGGCGGCCACCCCGCGGGAGAGCGCGTCGTAGAGGTCCCGGTTCGGCTGGGCGTGGAACTCGTCGAACAGCAGGCAGTGGATGTTGGGGCCGTGGCGGGTCTTCGCGTCCGAGGAGTAGACCCGGAAGGCCGAGCGGGTCCTCTCGACGACGAGGGCGCGCCGGAGAATGGTGGTCCTGTCGGCGAGCGGCGGCGAGGCCTCGTTCATGTCGCGGGCGACGTCGAACAGCAGCGCGGCCTGCTCCTTCGAGGCGGCCACGGCGGCGATCTCCGCGGCCGGCTCCCCGTCGCAGTGGAGCACGTAGAGCCCGATGTAGGCGCAGCCACCCGTCTTCGAGTTCTTTTTTCCGACGCCCAGGTACACCTTCCGGAACCGCCGGAGCCCGTCTGACCGCCGGCGCCACCCGAACAGGGGGCGCACGATGAGGGCCTCGAACCAGGGGAGGAGCTGGTAGGGCTTCCCGCGGAGCGGGCCCTGGACGTGGGTCAGGAGCTGGGGGCCGAAGTCCACCGCGCGTTGCGCCTCCTCCTCGTCGAACCAGTACTTCCCGCCGCAGTCGTCGATGCGGATGGAGACCCCGGGCCAGCGTTCGTGCGCGGGCGGGCCAGGGGGGCGAGGCGGCGGGGGGGGAGGCGGGGGGGGAGGGACCCTGCGCCTACCCACCGGCGGCCCG
>CAZKTF010000002.1:0-46471 GCA_964555565.1 uncultured Planctomycetota bacterium
CGGGGCACCCCCCGGGGCCCCCACCCCGCCCGCGCCGCCGGCCGCGTCCCCCATCGCGGGGTTCATCGCGGTCGCCACGGCCCCCCTGCGGGTGGACGGCGCACCGGCCGCGGTGGGCCAGGCCGTCCACCGGGGGTCCGTCGTCGAGGCCCCTGCCGGCACGCGGGCCTCGCTCGTCCTCGCGGACGGGACCGAGGTGCGGCTCGACCGGCAGGCGTCGGTGGCGCTCCTCGACCGCCGCTCCCTCGAGGTTCGTGCCGGGCGGGTCTGGTCCCGGGTGGTCGCGGGCGACCCCTTCGTCGTCCGCGCCGGCGCCACGCAGGTGACGGTCCTGGGCACCGAACTCTCGATCGACCGCACGCCGCAGCGCACCGAGGTCCAGCTCTTCTCCGGCAAGGCCCGCGTGGAGGCCGCCGGCGCCGTCCGCGACCTCGCGGCGGGACAGGCGACCGTGTTCCAGGACGGGAAGCTCTCCGACGCGCGACGCATCTACTCCGAGGCCATCGCCACCGGCTGGATGCTCGAACTGTACGCCCGGTCCGGCCACCACGAGAGGGACCTCGCCGACCACATGGACCGTCTGCTCGCCGAGATGGGCCGCCGCAAGGCCGTCACCATCGACGAGCAGACCCTCGTCACCGAGCTCGGCGGCACCTGCCGCGTCCCCCTCGCGCGCTTCCTCGTGAGCGAGCCGGCGCAGCTCGAGCTCTCCGCGCGGCGGAAGGCCGCGCGCGTCCTCGAGTCCATCGCCGACGCCTCCGTGGCGGAGCCGCTGGCGAAGGCCCTCCGCGACCCCGACCCCGAGGTGCGCGTCTCCGCCGCCCGGGCCCTCGCCCGGATCTCCGGCGACCGGTTCTGCCCCGACCCCGAGAAGTTCCGCGCCTCGTGCGACGCCACACTCGCAGAGGAAGTGGACGCCTGGGTGAAGGCGGGTACGCCTCCCACCAAAGGGAAGTGATCACACGGGGTCAGACCCCTCGTGCACTTTTCGCCCCGTCGCAACCACTTGCGACATCCGAACTTCGACAACCCGCAATCAGCCCCGTTTGCAAATCCGGCCCGCGCCGCCCGGCCACTCCCCCCCTACGCCGTCCACCGCCCCCCGTCGCCGCGGAGCCATACCTCCGTCGCCCCCTCGCCGCCGTCCCGAGGCTTGGCGAACTGCAGCGCCGCCACCGCCGGGTGGTCCTCCAGCTCCGCCCAGACCAGCAGCCGCAGCACCCCCGTCCCCTTCCCGTGCACCACGCGCAGCCGCCGCCCTCCGTCCCGCCGGCACCCCTCGAAGGCGTCCCGGAGCCGCAGCCGCGCCGCCTCCCGGTCCATCCCGTGGAGGTCCACCACCCGCTCCCCCCCGCCCCGCCCGCGGCCCATGCCGTTCCCCCCCTGCCCGCGCCCCCGGTAGGATGCCCCGCCCGGGGGCGATTAGCTCAGCGGTAGAGCCCGACCCTTACAAGGTCCAAGTCGGAGGTTCGAATCCTCCATCGCCCACCGGGGCCCGCGCGCGGGCATGATACGGCCACGCCCCGGGGCCGGGCGCCCCGCGGGCGGCCGTTCCCCCTCTGGTAGTCTCGCGCGGTGGTCGTGGAAGGGATCCGGCACCTCGCGCGCACCGCCCGCGGCTTCTCCCCCGACACCCGGCGGTTCCTCGCGGGGATGTTCCTCATGGGGCTCGGCCACGGCGCGTTCATGGTGCACATGAACCTCTACCTGAGCGCGCTCGGCATGGGGGAGGCCGCCATCGGACGCGTGATGTCGGCCGCGAGCGTCGGCATCGTCGCGGCCTCCCTCCCCGCCGCCGTCTGGGCGGAGCGCCTCCCCGCCGGCAGGATCTTCCTCCTCGCCGCGGCGGGGTTCTCCGGCTCCTCCCTCCTCATGGTCCTCTTCCCCCACCCGTGGGTCCTCCTCGGCCTCTCGTTCTTCTCCGGCGCGCTCTTCTCCGTCCACCTCGTCGCCGAGGGCCCCTTCTTCATGCGGAGCGAGGGCATCGAGCACCGCACCGAGCTGTTCGGGATCGCCGCGGCCCTCGAGACCCTGGCCTTCACGCTGGCCGCGCTGGGCGCGGGGCTGCTGGCGCGCGCGCTCGCGCGGGCCACCGGCTCCGAGGCCCTGGGGCTCCGCACGGCCCTCTCCGCCACCTCGCTCCTGAGCCTCCTGGCGCTCATCCCCTACTCCCGCATCCGCGCCCCCCCCCTCGCCGCCGCGCCGAGGCCCTGGCGCGCCTACGTCTTCACCCGCGACATGGGCCTCATCCTCAGGCTCGCCCTCCCCGCCTTCATCGTGGGATGCGGCGCCGGCCTCACCATCCCCTTCCTCAACCTCTACTTCCGCGACCGCTTCCACCAGGACCCCGGGGCCATCGGCCTGTACTACGGCGTCGCCCAGGTCCTGACCATGGGAGGGTTCCTCCTCGGCCCCCTTCTCGCCCGCCGCTTCAGCCACGTCCACGCGGTCGTCGCCACCGAGCTGCTCTCGATCCCGTTCTTCCTGCTGCTCGCCCTCACCGACCACCTCGGCGTCGCGCTCGCGGCCTTCTGGATGCGCGGCGCGCTCATGAACATGAACCAGCCCGTCTCCATGGCCTTCGCCATGGAGATCGTCCCCGCCCACCAGCAGGCCGTGGCGAACAGCGTGAGGACCTTCGCCTGGAACTCCGCCTGGATGGTCAGCACCGTGGCCGGCGGCTGGATCATCGAGCGCCACGGCTACGCCCCGGGGATGTTCGTCACCATGGGCCTCTACCTGCTCGCCGCGTCCCTGTTCTGGACCTTCTTCCGCGGCCGCGTCGTCGCCCCCCCGCCCCGCTGACCCCGCGACGAGGGGCACCCCCCGGGCCCCGGGGAAAAGTGGCCGCCGCCCCCCGCCGGGGCTACGCTGCACGGACTCCCCCCGGGTCCTCCCGGAGGGACCGTGCGAGCGGGGCTCGACAGCGACCCGACCCGTCCGCCCGGCGCCGACTCCGGCGGGGCCGTAGCTCAATTGGTTAGAGTACCGGACTGTCGATCCGGATGTTGGGGGTTCGAGTCCCCTCGGCCTCGCCACACTCCCGAGCCTGAACTGGGCTCCCCGTCTGGATTTGGAGCCGATCGGGCCCCTCGCGCCGATGCCGAACTAGACCGAGCGAAACGGACACTGTAGCAAGCCCGTCGGGAGCGGGGCAGGGTTGAGGGTCATGCGACCGATGTACCTCCGAGGGGGGCCAGAGGCATCCCCGAGGAGGCAGCGATGGTGCGGCCAGGGGAGTACCTTCCGGATCCCACCGAGGGGATCACGGACCCCGCGGATCTTCCCAAGCCGCTCCTCGTGCAGCAGTCGCGGGACTTCCGTCGTCGGCGCTGTCCGCGGTGTCGGCGGCCTTGCTACCGGGACAGCCGGGGGCGGCGGCGGCTGCACGACCTGGGGGATGTGCGCAGCGGCCGGCCCCGGGAGCTGGAGATCGTGTACTCCAAGCACCGATGCGAGAGGTGCAAGACGTACTTCTCGGCCGACCTCTCGAAGCTGGCCCCGCCGTGGGGGCGCTACACGACGCGGGTGATGGCGTTGGCCGTGCGTGTGGTGGTGGAGGACGGACTTCCCTATCGAGCGGCGTCGTGGCACCTGTGGCGGGACCACCGGGTCTTCGTGCCATGGGCCACGGTGCAGAACTGGGTGGAGGCGGCGGGGGAAAAAAGGCGCGGCGTGCGTCGAGGCTGAGTACCTGGACTGGGCGCTGGAGGGCTTCTCGGGGTACATCGCGGCCGACGAGCTCTACGACGGTCCTTTCTGCGTGCTGTCGGTCGTGGACAACCGCAACTTCCGGCGCCTGATGTACGAGGTGCTCGACCACGATCCCCGGGAGGAGGACATTGAGCAGTTTCTCCTCCGCCTCAAGACGGCCTTGGCGTGCCGGGGGCTGCGGGTGCGGGGGGCTACGACGGACGGCTCCCCGCTGTACCCCGGGCCGCTCGCGCGGGTCTTCGGCACGGTGCCTCACCAGGTCTGCCGGTTCCACGTCATCGCGGACCTGACCAGGGCGGTGCTGCGGGCGGTTGCCAAGGTCCGCAAGGCCTTGGCGGCTCGGATGCCCCGGCTCCCGGTGGGGAGGCCCGCGGCGGGAGAGGCGCGGCGGGTGGCAGCGCGTAAGAGGAGATTGCGGGAGAAGGTCCAGAACCTCTTCGAGCACCGCCACCTCTTCGTGCGTCGCGAACTCACCCAGGCGCGGCGACGGACCCTGATGCGGATCACTCGGGGGATGCCGGAACTCCGCACCCTGCGCCAGGTGATGGAGGAGGTGTACCGGCTCTTCGACCGACGGTGCCGGGCGCAGACGGCCCTGGCCAAGCTGCGCAAGCTCCGCGGTCGGGTCCGTCGTTTCCGCAAGGTGGGCAAGACCCTCCAGACGCTCTTCCACCGCAACATGGAGAAGGCGCTGGTCTTCCTGGACGACTCCCTGCTGCCCGGCACGTCGAACGCCGTCGAGCGCGGGAACCGTCGCCACCGCAAGATGCAGAAGACGGTCTACAGCGTCCGGACCCGGCGGAACCTCGTGGGCCGACTCGCCCTCGACATGCAGCGGGACCAGCACCGCGATGGCCGCGACCAGGCCCTCGACACTCTCCACGAAGTCCGGACCCCACGCCGCGCGTGGCGCGGGCCGAACCTCAGGCGCGTTGTCCGCCTCCACCACCACCACCGCCGGCTCCCCGAGGCCAGGGCCGGGTAGCCATGCTCCCGACGGGCTTGCTACAGTGTCAGCAACTACGTCAAGGCCCTTGCCCATGCGCGGACGGAGATTGCCAGGCCGAAGGGTCTGCCCCTGTGCTCGCGGTTGCTCTGCGAAGCCCATCGACGGCTCATGCACGGTGCCCGAGGGGCCGACAAGCAGCCCGGCGTCGTCCGGACCTCGCAGAACCGGATCGGCGGCACACGCCCCGGAAACGCCCGATTCGTCCCCCCGCCTCCGGAGGAGGTCATGCCTGCTCTGGGCGCCCTGGAGCGCTGGCTCCACGGGGATGACCCGCTGCCTCCCCTCGTCCGGGCAGGCCTGGCGCACGTCCAGTTCGAGACGATCCACCCCTTCCTCGACGGGAACGGCCGCATCGGGCGCCTCCTGATCGCGCTCCTCATCGAGCATTGGAAGCTCCTCGGCTCCCCGCTCCTCTACCTCAGCGTGGCGTTCAAGCGGCATCACCAGGAGTACTACGACCGGCTCTCCGCGGTGCGGACCGGCGGGGACTGGGAGGGGTGGACAAGGTTCTTCCTGGAGTGCGTCAGGGAATCCGCGGACGACGCCGTGGACGCGGCGCGGCGGCTGCACGCCCTCATCGGGAGGGACCGCGCCCGGGTGGTCAACCACAAGTCGGCCACCGTCCCGGCGATCCGCCTGTTCGACCTCATGCCCGAGAACCCGATGGTCACCCTGCCGAGGACCATCGAGCTCCTGGACACCTCGAAGCCGACCGCCGGCAAGGCGATCGACGCTCTCGTCCAGGCCGGAGTCCTGGACGAGACGACGGGCCGGAAGCGCGACCGGGTCTACGCCTACGGGGCCTATCTGAAGATCCTCCAGGAGGACACCGGCCTCGGTGAGTAGGTGGTCTGCTACTGCTACCGCCACCACCAGGACCGAAGCGGGCGCCGGAGTTGGATGCGGTTGCCTGCCGAGGAGGGTGGACGGAACGTGCGTCCGGTCCGGCTGCAACCAGCGCTGCAGGAAGTGGCCGGGGCGGGCTCCCTGTCCCCGGGAGCCTCGACTTGCCCGATGGACAGACCTGCCTGCATCAGGCAAGTAGCCACTTCCTGGCAAAGTCCACTCCCGGACTGTCGATCCTGAGGTCGGGGGTTCGAGTCCCCCCGGCCCCGCCACCGCGACCGCCTTCGGCCCCGCGCGTCCCGCCGGCTTCGCGCGCGACTCCCCCCTCCTCGCTCCTCCCGGGAAGGGGCCTCGCGGGAGCGATGGATCGGGATGCCTTCCCCGGGGACCTCCCTCGTCATCGGCAGCGCGTCGTCGATGGCGGGGGTCCTCGTCCGGCGGGAGCCCCGTCGGCGGCCCGGGCGATCGCGGCCGTCCCCGGTGTCATCCCGCGCCGCTCGCGACCACCCCGCGGACGATCAGGCGGACGGGGCCTCCCGTCCACCCGACCCGAGGTCCGCCACGCGCGGCCGCCCGGGGATCCCCGGAGTCCTACGACGGCTCCGTCCCCTCGCGGTCGTCCTCGAGGGCGCGGACGGCGTTCTCCCTCCAGGGGCTGTCGGCGCCCTCGTCGGCGCCCCGGTCCGCGACGGAGGGGACGCCGCCCGGCTTGCCGTCCGTCACCTTCGGGAGGACGCCGTGGGCGATCTCGGCGTGGCACTCCCCGCAGTGGACGAAGCGGGTCCTCCCCTCGCACTCCGGGCAGGACCACTCCCCCATCCCCTCCCCGCAGGCCGCGCAGCGGGCGGCCGGCCTTCCGTATGCGGACCTCGTCATGGGTCCCTCCCCCACTCCGCCCGGCGTTCTCCCTGCCAGGGCCGGGCGAAGGCGCGCAAGCATACACCGTCCGCCGCCGGGCGGGATGGCCTTGCCTCCTCCCGGCCGCCCGGGTCCCGGGGCCGGGTCCGGGGAGCGGCCCCGTACACTGGGGGCGGAAGGAGCCCCCGCGATGAAGGACGGCGAGATCCGCTCGAAGGTCGCGCTGCTGCGGGACCTCGGGTACGGGGGGGACATGGCCCCCGTGGAGGCGGCCCTCCACGAGGCCGGGCTCTCCAACCCGCGGAAGGCCAACATCCACGCCTCGAAGACGGACGCCGTCCGGAAGGTGATCGAGGAGCGGTTCCTCCTCGTGTGCGCCCGGGGGGACTGCCGGCAGGAGGCGGCCGCCGCGCAGGACGGGAGGGCCGTGGCGGCGGCCTCGGTGCAGGCCCACTGCGAGTTCTGCGGCGGGTCGTCCAACGAGCGCGCCGTCAAGCAGATGCTCGAGGCCTGCCGCCGCCGGGGGTGGCGGCGGCTGTGCGTCGTGGGCGGGTCCCCGAACGCCCGCACGGCGCTGCGGCAGCTCGCCGGCCGGGAGCTGGACCTCAAACTCGTGGACGGGACCGTCGCCCGCAGCCGCGGCCAGGCCGACTCCGACCTCGGGTGGGCCGACGTCGTGGTCGTCTGGGGCTCCACCCAGCTCGACCACAAGGTCTCCATCCTCTACAAGGGCCCCAACGTGATCCAGATGGCGCGGCGGAGCGTCAAGGAGCTGGCGAAGGCAGTCGTCCGCGCGGCGGAGGGGGGAGGGCGGTAGCCGCCGCCGCACCCCCTGCGGTCGAAGACCCCGGCGGGATCGATTCGTGTTCCCGCGGCGGCCCTTCCGGGGGCGATGACGCAGACCACCCCGATGCCACCAGACGATCGCCCAAGTGATCGACGAATGCTGACCGTCGGCTCGTTACGGCCCCGGCAGGCCCGGGGTGGACGCCATCGTCCGCGCCGTCGCCTCCGGCAGGGGGGTCGGACCCGCGGGCCGGACGGCGGGGCACGCGCTCGGGCTCTCGACGCAGGTGCCCGCCACCTCCGCCTACGCCGTGGTCGGCGCCCCCCCCACGGGCATCCCCGGTGTGAAGTTCCATTGCCGGAGGAACCTGCGACGCCTCAACCTCCGGTACCACGAGGTCGCCCTCCTGGAGGTGCTCCGGGACTGGCCGGGATCCGTGGAGGCAGACTGGACGACCCTCGTCGATCGGGTCGCTCGCGACAGGGCGGACGGCCTCCTGCGCCCCGACCGCCTTCGGGCGGCCGTCGCGGGGGAGCGGATGCCTGCGCTCCGTGAGCGCTTCGCCCGGCTGATGGCGGAGCTGCCCGGGCCCGCGCCCGCTCCCTCGGCGCGGCGGGCCTGACCGGTGGCCGGACTCCGCGACGCCCCCGACGACCGCTTCGCCCTGGTCTGGCGGGCCGCGGAAGCGCTGCGGCTGCCGCCCGAGTTCGTCGAGAGGACTTCCGGATCACCGAACTCCTCCGGAGCGTCGCGCGTCCCGTCGAGAACGCCTTCGTCGTCTTCAAGGGCGGCACGAGCCTCTCCAAGGGCTTCGCCCTGATCCAGCGGTTCTCGGAGGACGTGGGCCTCGGGCTTCCTCCGGGCCAGTTCCTCGCGCCTCGACTTGCCAGAGGCCACCAGGTTGCCGGCGTCCGGCAAGCAGCGGCTTCCCGGCAGGTCCCCGGTGGACCTACGGATCCAGGCCGAGTTCCCTCCAGACGGGCGAGAGATCCAGACTGACCGCGGCGACGAGGGGCGCCGCCTCCCGCTCGATCTCCTTCAGCGCGGCCGCGGCGCGCTCCCTCTGCGCAGGGTCGCGGGCGAGCTCGCGGAGGGTCCGGCGGCCGGGAGCCAGGCGCGGGGAGTCCACCAATTCCTGGACGAACGCGAAAAGGATTTCCTTCATTCGGGCCGCCACGGCGGGCGGAAGCGGGTCCGCCCCCGGGGCCGCAAGGTCGAGCAGGGCCTCCTCGGGGTCCCTCCGCTCCCTGCCGACGAGCCGGACGAGACGGTTGCAGGCGGACTCGACCCTCCTCCGCGCCTCGTTCGCGCGGCGGATCGAGTTCGTGACCACGTCCACGTGGCCCCGGTCCAGGTGTACGGAGGCGAGACCATCCTCCGCGCCTCCGCTCGTCCCGCCCTTGACCACGCGGAGGACGGGTTCCCCGTCCCGGTCCTCCCAGCCCGCCGCACCCTTGAGGCGATCGAGCCGCGCGCGGACGGCCTCCCGCGCGGAAGGGTCGAACGCGAATCGGTCCCGGCTCCAGGTGCGCAGCTCCCCGTCCTCGTTCCGCGATGGCGGCCGCCTCTCCCGCGTCCCCCCCTCGGGGGCGAACTCCCACGCGTCGAGGAGGCCGGCGATGGCGGTCGGGGTCCGGAGCGCGGAGGGAGCGACGGGCAGCGTCCCGAGGATCTCCCCCGCGACGAGCGACTCCACGACCTCCAGGGCCTGCATCGGGCCCAGGACCCGGGGATGGATCCCGCGGATCGTGCTCGCCCCGGGGCCGTCCACCACGGCGCCGAGGAAGGTGTCCCAGCGCACGAGGCTCCGCGACGCCACCTCCTCGGCCATGCGACGGCGCTCTCCAGTGAGGAGGTCGTGTACCTCGAGCCAGCGGCCGGGATCGACCGCGGTCACCTCCCAGATCGACAGCCAGGACCGCCCCTCCGCCTCGATCCAGGATCGCTCTTCCTCCGGGACCTCGGCTCCCCGCTCGGCCAGGAACCACTCGGCGACGGTCCTGCCGTCCAAGGGGTAGTGGAACGCGGCGCACGGAGCGAGGAGCGACATGAGCTCAGGTTCTCCCTCGGGGATCCAGGCGAAACACTCCTCGGGGCGGAACGCGCGGCCGAATCGGTCCGCCGCGTACCGGAGGAGTTCCGGGATGCGGCGCGACTGCGAGTCCAGGAAGCGTCGCACGATGGCCGCCTCCGGAGTCGGGGCCTCCTCGGGCAGCGGGATGCGGACGGCCTCCAGGACCTGGGGCCAAGCGGGCGCATCGGCGGGATCAACCTCCTCATCGTGTTCATGGGGTCTCGCACGACCGGAGGCGTCGCGATCCTCGTCCGTGACCGGGCACCCGCAGGGCCACGTCGGCCCGGATCCCTCCCGCGGGGGGATGGGATCGTGGAAAGCGAGCCCCGGGGCGCCGTCCTCCCCCCCCTCCAGGACCCAACCCGGCGGCACCAGCCGGTCCGGGTGGCACTTCTTCACCTTCCTCCCGCTCCCGCAGGGGCAGGGGGCGTTGCGGCCGGGGGTGGCCATGGGTCGTCTCCCAGCTACGATGCCGTACCGCCAACGAGGGTACATCTCCCCGAGGACGCTCCCCGTGCCTGGAGAGAGTGGCAACGGATTGCGTTTCCACGGCCGGGCACGTCCGTCTAGAATGGTGGGCCTCTAACCTGAGCATCTGCTCCCCGCCCGACATGGTGGCCTCCTAGTGGGGCCGCCCTCGGGCGGGGTTATGTTTCCCGGACCCATCATGCGCAAGGAGCCGGCCAACAAGCGGACGGTCGTCTTCGTAGATGGCCAGAATCTCTTCCATGGGGCTCGCGAGGCATTCGGCTACCCGGTCCCCAACTACGACATCTTCCGGCTCGCCTCGGACATCTGCATCCGGGAGAGGTTCGCGCTCGTCGGAGTGCAGTTCTACACGGGCGTCCCCGACAAGAACGACAGCGCGCACTGGAACCACTTCTGGACGGCGAAGACCGCGGTCATGGGAAGACAGGGGGTCGTCGTCTACACGCGCCCCGTCCGCCGGGGCAAGGAGAAGGGTATCGACGTCCGCCTCGCCATCGACATCATCAGGATGGCCCACCGAGGGGAGTTCGACGTCGCCCTCGTGTTCAGCCAGGACCAGGACCTCTCCGAGGTCGCCGACGAGATCCGCCGGATCTCACAGGAGCAGGACCGCTGGATACGAATCGTGAGCGCCTTCCCCTACAGCGCGAGTTCCCCGAACCAGCGGGGCATCAACGGGACGGACTGGATCCGGATCGACAAGGCCACCTACGACCAGAGCATCGACACGAGGGACTACCGCCCGCCTCGGAAGTAGCAGCGGGGGCGACTACAGGTCGGGCTCAACGTTCGCGTTGACGAGGAGCTTCCAACGGCTCGACCGCGGGACCCGCCCCCTCGGCGCGTTGCGAACCAGGGGAGTCTGTGAATGGGCCCTTCTGTGGACGAGCGGTTGAATCCCCCGGGCCAGCCCCCTCTTCCCCGCCCTCTCGAGGAGGAACCCGAGGCGCTGGGACCAGGACACCGGGCAGAGCCTGGCCGCCGCCCGGAGCTTCACCGGGTCGAGGGACTCGGCCAGTTCCGCGAGGACGGTCGCCACGTTGTCGAGGCCCCCGCAGCGGTGGGCATAGCCTACGAGCTCCAGCGCGGTCGTCTCCGGGCTCGAGAGGAGGAGGGTCCCCCGCGGCGTGTTCATGGCCTTCGTCGGCGTCTCCTCGAGGTCGTGGCGCGCGATGAACTCGACCTGGACCGAGCCGCACCGGAGCGGGCGACGGTTCTTCGCCACCATCACCTGGAACCTCTGCGGTCGATGGTGGGCGGCACCGTGGAACTCGGCCGCCGTCAGGAGGCCCGCGTAGTAGCGGAGACCGAGGTGCTTCATCAGGTCCGGGACGAACTGGTCGGGCGGGAGGCAGCCCAGGGACCGGTACTCCGGCGGCACGATGACGTGGAACCCCCGGTACGGGGTCGCGATCGCCCCCTTCCTCTCCAGGCGGCGAAGAGCCGCCCGGGCAGCCACGAGGGAGCCCCCGAGCGCCTGCCGGGCCTCCCCGGTCGTGAAGTGGAGCCGGCCGCCCGCGGCCAGGTGGTCGATGTAGTCTGCGGCGGACTTCATGGGGCCTCCGGTGTCAACTCTTGCGAAATATACCATACGGCGTTACTTTTGGGAAGAGTTGACATGGAACTTTGAGGAGCCGCCGGGAGGCCCCCAGCCCCCCGGTGACACCGAGGGGGACGCGCCTCCCGGGCCCTCCTCGCGGCGCCCCCCCCACCGGCTCTACGGTCAGGGGGCCTTGCCGCGTTCCTTCCACGCCTCGTCGATCTCGCGGTGGAGGCGGACGTTCCGGACCATGCCCTCGCGGCACTCCTCCGGCGCACGGGACAGGACCTCGTCCAGGAGCCGTTTCGCCTCGTCGAGGTGCTCCCGGTTCCCGCTCGCGCGGAACAGGGCGAGGCGGGCTTCCATGCGGCTGGAGACGTAGAGACGCTTCTCGAGGCGCGCGAGGGCCTCCGCCGCGGCGGAGGCTTCCGCCGTGCCGGCCGCGGCCTGGTAGGCGAGGGCGACGACCTCCAGGTCAAGATCCGACCTCGCGGCGCCCATCCGGCGGGCCTCCTCGAGGAACGGTCCGGCCTCCTCGGAGCGCCCCGCGCGGACCAGCAGGGAGCCCAGCGCCAGGACGCCCTTCGCCGTCCGTACCCGGTGGCGCTCCTCCAGGGGAACAGCGATCGCCTCCCGGAGGATGTCCTCGGCCTCGCGGCTTCGCCCCTCGCTCAGCATCACCTCGGCGAGGGCGATCCGCATCTGCGGGACGAACCAGGGCAGCGGGACGTCGGCCTCCTGAGCGGCCCCCCTCTCGACGGCCTCGCGGGCCTCCGCCAGGAGCCCCAGCCCGTGGAGCGACACCGAGAGGTTCATGTTGTTCCCGATCGCCGCCATGCGGAACCCGACCTCCTTCGTCAAGGTCAGGCTGCGCTCCGTCCACGCGCGCCCTCCCGCGTAGTCTCCCAGCGCGGTGAGCACGCACCCCAGGTTCCCCCCCGAGACCCCCTCCCCGCGCCGGTCCCCCATCTCCCGGGCGATGCCGAGGGAATGCTCGAGCAGGGGCCGGGCCTCCTCGTACCGCCCGAGGGTGAGGAAGAGGAGCCCGAGGTTCCCGGACGCGGCGGCCTCGCCGCGACGGTCGCCGATCTTCTTCGCCATCGCGAGCGACCGCTCCAGCTGGGCGGCGGCATCCTCGGAGCGGCCCAGCTCGCGCAGGACGTTCCCGAGGTGGCCCGTCGCTCGGGCCTCGGTCTCCCGATCGCCGGCTTCCCGGGCGAGGGCCAGGACCTCCCGCACGGTTTCCTCGGCCTCCTTCGTCCGCACCATCCAGAACTGGTACCACCCGAGGCTCATGCGCGCCCGGGCGCGCAGTCCCGCGTCGCCGTCCGCGTCCGCCAGGGCAACGGCCTCCTCGACGGCCCGACCCTCCTGTTCCCGCCGGAGGAGCATGTTCAGCCGGGCCGCGGTGCGCAGCAGCACCTCGACCCGGTCCCGCCCGTGGACGAGCCCGGGGATCGCGAGGATCCGCGTCGCGAGGTCGATAGCCGCATCGTTCCAGTAGGCGCCTTCCAGGTGCGTCAGGGCGGCGTCGAGATAGCGCCTCGCCTTCTCCCCGCGCCCGCCCTTGAGGTGGTGTTCGCACAGTTCCACCGCGAGCGCGCCGGGGAGGTCCTTCGGATCCTTCGTGGCCACCCCCTCCCTCCCCTCCAGCGCCTCGCCGAGGGTGGCGTGGTACTCCTCGCGGAGGAGGTCGGGGAGGCCCGTGTACAGGACCTCCTGGACCTGGTGGTGGTCAAAGACGAACCGCCGCCCCGCGGAGCGGACGAGGCGGTGGGCCTTCTCGATCCCCGCGAGCCTCTGGAGGACGGGGATGCGCCCGAGGCCGAGGGCCTCCCCCACGAGGAGGGGGTCGAATTCGAACCCGCAGCAGGCGGCCACGTCGAGGAGGTTCCGCTCCTGCTCGTCGAGCCTCGCCGTGCGGGCCCGTATGAGGTCCGTCACCGAGGAGGGGATCTCGATCTCCCGGAACCCGCTCGTCTTCACCCAGGTGCCGTCGGGGTTGCGGCGGAGCGCCCCGCCCTCCCGCAGGCTCCGGAGGATCTCGAGGACGAAGAACGGGTTCCCGTCGGACTTCGCGCCGATGCGGCCGCCGAGGTCCTCGGCGAGACTCTCGGAGCGGAAGGCCTCCACGAGGAGCCGCTGGAGGTCCTTGGGGCCGAGCCGCCCGAGCGCCACGCGGGACGTGTGGCCGAGCCGGTCGAGCCCCGCCGTCCACTCCGCCGGGAGCCCGGGGCGCGCCGTCCCCACGAGGAGGACGCGGTGCCCGGGGATCGCGAGCGCGAGCGCCATCAGGAGCGCCCTCCCCTCCTCCGGGGCGAAGTGGAGGTCGTCCACGAGGACCACCGTGGGCCGGTCCCGGGCCAGGGCCCGCGTCGCCTCCACGAAGGCGGTCTGGAGGGACTCCTTGGAGAGCGGCTCCGTCCCCTTCGGCGGAGGCTCCCCGCGCAGCAGCGCGGCGAAGGCCGGGACGAGCAGAGGCGTCGAGGCGAGGTGGGGTCCGAGCGCCCCTTCCAGGTCCTCCGCCCCGAACTGCTCGCGGTAGGCCGTCGAGAACGCCCCCGCCGCGGTGGCCGCCCCGCCCGGCGGATAGGAACCGTAGAGGAAGTTCAGGTCCTCCCCCTCCTGCTGGAGGAGGCCGGCCAGCTCGTCCACGAGCCGGCTCTTGCCGATGCCGGCCTCGCCCTCCACGAGGACGACCTGCCCCTCTCCGGCCTTGGCCTTCTCCCAGAGCGCGCGCAGCCGCGAGAGCTCGGTGTCGCGGCCGAAGAGGGCCGTCTCCCGAGGGATGCGGATGCGCCGGAGCGGCCGCCGCATCACCGCCCGGATCTCCCCCGACCGCCGCCGCCACCACGCCGACTCCTCGCCCTGGTCGAGGACCCCCGCCATCTCGGCCGCGGAGGCGAAGCGCTTCTCCCGGTCCCGGGCGACGAGCGTCTTCACGACCTCCTCGAAGAAGGGGGAGAGCTGCGGGTTGAGGATCGACGGGGGCTTCGGGTCCTCGTGGAGGCGCCGCCTGAGGACCGCCATCAGGTCCTCGTCCGCGAAGGGGTGCAGGCCCGTGCTGAGTTCGTAGAGCGTGAGCCCCAGCGCGTAGAGGTCAGCCCGGCCGTCGATGTCCTTCCCCCCGGCGAGGAACTGCTCCGGCGCCGCGTAGGGCACGGTCCCCACGAAGGCCCCGGTCAGCGAGAGCCGCACCGCCTCGTCCGCGAGCCGGGCCACGCCGAGGTCCATCACCTTCACGGCGTGGTCCCTCGTGATGAGGACGTTCTCCGGCTTGAAGTCCCGGTGCACCACGCCGATCTCGTGGATCGCGGCCAGGCCCCGGGCCGCCTCCCGGGCGACGTGCAGGCAGAGCGCCTCCGGCACCTTCCCGACCTCCGCCAGGAGGGACCGCAGCGTCTGCCCCTCCACGTACTCCATGACGAGGTAGTGGACGGACTTCCCGTCGAGGACGGCGGCGTCCACGTCGAGGGTGCGGACGACGTTGGGGTGGCGGACCTTCTTCCCGATCTCCGCCTCGCGCAGGAACCGCTTGAAGAAGCCCTCGCCCGCTGCGAGGTGGGCGTGGACGACCTTGAGCGCGACGTCCTGCCCCGCGCGGATGCCGGCCGCCCTCCCCTCGCAGACGGCCCTGTAGACCCGGCCCATGCCGCCGGAGCCCAGTTCACGCACCAGGCGGTAGGGCCCGATGCGGCCGAGGTCGGCGTCCGGGACGGGAGCGCCCCGGGCGCCCGTCGCCACGGTGGGCTGCGGGGAGGGACCGGACTCCACGGTGATCCCGTCGTGGGAGTCCGGCCGGCCCCGGGGCTCCGCGGCGAGGCGGGCGTACTCCGCCGCAACGAGGTCGTCGCAGCCCGCGAAGAGCCGCTGGTACTCGGCGAGCGGCCGCAGCCTGCCCCGGGCCCGATCCGACGCCGCGAGTTCGCGGAAGGCGGACCGGATCTCCTCCGCCGTACGCGCTCCTTCCATGGCCGGCAAGTGTACGGGAGACCAGGAGGAGGCTTCGCTCGTCGTCCGCGGCGGGGGCCTCCCCGGGGCGACGCCCCGCCCGGTCGGGCGGGTCCGGGGGTTCCCTCCCCGGACGTCGGCGAAGTTTGCCGATCCCGAATCCCCCGCCGCCGCGGGATCATGCCGCCATGGCGGAAACCCGCGAGACGCCCGGCCGCGGCCCGCCGGACGATCCCGGCGAGCACCGCGTCGCCATCGCCCTTCGCGAGGCGCTTCCCACCAGGCGCCACGGGGAGATGCTCTTCGACATGGTCGCGGAGCAACTCGGTCCTGCGGCGCGGATCGAGGCCTCCCCCGACGGGAATCACAGGACCCTCTACCGGCTCGACGGCTCGGACCCCCGGTGGGTGATCCCCTCTCCCCTCCTGACCCTCGACCGGAATCCCCGGCAGATCCTCCACATGGAGATTCCGGGCCTCAAGCCTGTCCCCCCGCTGCCGCCACGGCCGGGGAAGGCGCCCAACCTCCGCGGGCTCGGCCCCGGCTCCATCCAGCTCCAGGACGGGGTCCGGTACGTCCAGGTGGCCTACGCGGAGGACGGCCGGTGGTTCGAGCAGTCCCGCGGCGGCCCCCCGTCAACGCTGGAGGGGGTCCTCCCGCTCCTCGCCGCCAGCGGCGGCCCCGCGGTGGAGCGGCTCGCGGAGTTCATGGTCGCCCTCGACGTGGCCCGCAACGGGCCGCTCCGGGTGTTCCTGCCGAAGCCCGAGGCCTGGAACGCGTGGGCGGCGTGGCAGAGGGGACTCTCCTACCTCCGCCTGGCCGTCTCCCGGGGGGCGATCCCGCAGGCCGCCCGGTGGGTCGCCACCGACCCGGTGGACGGGACCGCGCTCGCCTGGGGAGCGACCCGGGACGAGGCGCTGTTCGCCTGGAGCGCCGAGGTCGAGAGGGTCCGGCCGGGCTCGTCCCCGCCCCCGCGCCCCGAGCACCCCTCCTTCGAGCCGCCCGGGGAACCCGAATTGCCGCCGCCGCCGGACGAGGAGGGCGAGGGGAAGGGCCCCCGAGGTCCCCTCCACATCCGGTTCGGCGTCTCCTTCGGCGAGCCGGATCCCATGCTCCCCCAGCCGGCACCGACTCCTCCGTCTCCGGGGGTCATCCCTTCGGTGCTGATCTCACTCGCGGACCTCCCGCCCGAACCAGCCCCCATCGGACAGTGGCGGCGTTTCCTCGGCGGAAGCGGCGCCACCGTGCCGGCGGCCTTCCGGGAGGATCCCGCCGGGTGGACCCTCGTCGGCGCTCCGGCACTTGCGGCGCTCGGGGCTCCCGACGCCGAGGCCGCCATGGACGTGGCGGATCGGGCCCACGAGGCGTGGCTGCGGGAGAAGAACGCGAGGGAGGACCCCGCGACCCCCAAGACCGCCTGGACCATCCGCCTCTTCCGCCTCCTGGACGAGTCCACGGGGAGCCCCTGCCCTCCCGTCACGAACCAGGCCCTGCTACAGGGGAACCGGGAGGTCCCCCTCTTCGACGGCGACTTCCTCGCCTACGGTGCGGCGAGGCTCCGGCGGACGAAGACCTGATGCCCACCAGCCGCCACCCACGACGAGAGCCCGCGCCTCGGCGGTCGAGGAAGCCGCCTTCGGCGCGTAGACCGGGGCCCGTGTACCAGGTGCTCGTGACGCTGCGGGAAGTGCGCCCGGCGGTCTGGCGTCGCGTCCTGGTCCCTGGAGACATCACCCTTGGGCGACTCCACCGCGTGCTCCAGGCGACCATGGGGTGGGAGGAGAGCCACCTGCACATGTTCCGGGTGCAGGGACGGAGGTTCAGCGACCCCAGGTTCCAACTCGACGACGACTGGGACGTGAAGGTGCACGATGAGGGCCGCATCACGCTCGAGGCGGCGACCGGCTCAGGGAAGCGGTCCATCGTGTACGAGCACGACTTCGGTGACCGCTGGCACCACGATCTCAAGGTCGAGCGGGTGCTCGCGCCGGCGGACGCGCCGGCAAAGGTGCCGGCCCTCGCCGCGGGGGAGCGGGCCTGTCCTCCCGAGGACATCGGCGGCGCGCCGGGCTACGAGGCGTTCCTCTGGGCCATGGCCCACCCGAACCACCGCGAACACGAGCACTACCGCGAGTGGATCGGCGGCGAGTTCGATCCGGAGCGGTTCGACCTCGAGGCGGCCGACCGCAAGGTCCGCACCCGGACCCGCTGAGTTGGTCAAGCGGGCTTGACTACCGCAGTGGGATGGTCAATGCCTCTTTACCAGCGAGCAGCGATTGGCGCGTCAGCGTCGGTCCCGCGGACGCACAACCGGCCTCCTCGACCTCCACTCAGGGTCCGCCTCTCCGGCGAAGAGCCCCGGCTGGTCGGTGCTGGGCTCAGCTTTCTCGGCAAGTCGCAGGTCCGCCTCGTTCTGAAGGCGCCCATCACTCCGAATGTGAAGGAGATCAACCCCCCGGGTCGCGAGAACCCTCCCTACCAGGAGCCGGCGATGGCACCCGGTGGGGTCCTCCTCGCTGCAGAGGATGGCGACCCTGGACCGCTTCGCCTCCTCGACCAGACGCCGGACCCCCGCCAGGAACGATGCCCCCCCGGCGAGACGGCCGTAGAGGACATGCCCCTCGGAGTCGTAGTACTCGTCCCCCTCGGGCCGCCCCCCCAGCTCCTGCAGAAGGAACTCGTAGCGGATCCCGGCCTTGGCCAACGCCGCTTCCAGGGCCGGCCGGTTGAAGTGCGGCGAGGAGCGGGACCGCGGGACGGACCGGATGTCCGCGACGGCCTCCACGGTGTTGTCCCGCAGGAGGCCGAGGAACTTCGGGAGCGGGTGGTTGGAGTGCCCGATGGAGAACAGTCCCGGCCCTGTCGGAGTGGTCATGGTGCGGGCTTCGTAGGAGTGGCCGCGGAGAGGAGGACGACGCGGCAGTCGGCGTTGAGGACCTGCGTTCCCCCCTTCAGAGTGATCAGGGGCTGACTCCAGTAGCAGTGCCCTCGCACCACGAGCACGGGTGGCCGCCGCTCCAGGATCTCCCGAACCGCCGGGATGCCGAGGAGCCCCAGCGACGGGAAGTCAGGCCCATCATGGAGCGCGAGGATATCGACCCCGGAGTCGAGTACACGCTCGACCGCCGCGAGGTAGTCGGACTCGGTCATGCGGAAGAGCCGGGTCGGCTTGCCGATCACCCCGGAGACACCACCGATCCTCAGACCATCGAGGTCCACGGTTTCTCCGTCAAGGAAGTGCGCCCTGGGGACCCCCAAGAGGGGCCGACGCTCCGATCGGTGCGCATGCTCCCCGAAGACGTCGTGATTCCCTGCGACTCCGGCGACCCACCGGAACCGGTCAGCGATTGCCCGCCACACCTCGCGGACATCTCCGTGCGTCCCCCTCTTGGCAAGCTCGGGATGGGCGTACAGGTCCCCGCACAGGATCACCCCCACGCGATCCGCAGGCGGGAGCCGCCCGTCACCGCACCATCCAGCCAGGGTCTCCGCGACCTGGCAACCGAGAAGGCGGAGGGAACCCTCAGCCCCGGGTCGCGGTGGCTCTCGCCCCTGGAGGTCGGAGGCGACCACCAGGGTCTCGACGCCTGGCGGGAGGGCATTCACGACACCGCGGAGGACCGAGAGGTGTCGCTCGACCGCGACTCCCCCCCTTCCGGCATCCAGGTACTGGATCCGGTCCCACGGCTCCATCTCAATGCCCGACAGGTAGATACGCACGATGTCTCCTGTACCTCGGGCCCGGCGTTCCGGCGACATGGACTCTGGGGGGCCCCATCATCTGACTTCACTAAACTATGGCACTTGACAATACGGTCAAGTATCGTATTTTAGTAAAGCATGGCCAGGCAGATCGACCGGATCGCGCAGCAGGAGGTGCCCCGCCTGCTGGGGATGCACCTCGGGCTCCCGGTACCGACGGGCTGGAAGGTGGGCCGGCACGACCAGGGCTTCGAGATGGTGCTGGTCGGGCCTCATGGGAGGTTCCTCATCGCGGTGAAGTCGGCCGGGTCCAGCAGCCACCTCCGGGCGGTCATCGCGAGGTTGAAGGAACAGCAGCGCCGGCACTCGAGCAAGGACATCCCTCTGCTGGTCGTCCCGTACATGGGGGACCAGGGTCGGGACATGTGCCGCGAGGCCGGGATCTCCTGGATGGACCTGTCCGGCAACGCGGAGATCCGGGCTGCGGACCTGGTCGTCAACATCCGGGGTCGCCCGAACGTCTACCCCTCTCGGGGGCGCCCGTCGAGCGCGTTCGCACCCAAGAGCGCCCGGATCACCCGCTTCCTCCTCCAGGATCCGAAGGTGCCCCGCAGCCAGCGCGAGATCGCCAGGGCCGTCTCCCTTGGCGAGGGCTACGTGAGCCGGATCGTCCGCCGGCTCGTGGAGGACCTGTTGCTCACGAAGGACGAGTCCGGCCGGGTGCTGGTACCCGAGCCCGACCGCTTGCTGGACGCGTGGAGCGACGAGGAGGACTTCGCGCGCCACCGGACTCAGCGTGGGTTCGTGGCCGCAAAGTCCGGGCAGGAACTCATCGACCGGCTGAACGATGCCCTGGCGCCCTCGGGGGAACAGTACGCGTTCACCGGCCTCGCGGGGGCCTGGCTCTTGACCAGGTTCGCCACGTTCCGGATGGCGACCGTGTTCGTCCTCGCGCCTCCCTCCCCCACCGTCCTCTCCAAGGCGCGGTTCCTCGACGAGCCGAAGGGGGCGAACTGCTGGCTGGTCGTGCCGCGCGACGAAGGCGTGTTCCATGGCGCAAGGTCTGTCCACGGCGTACCCTGCGCGAGCCCGGTCCAGGTCTACGTGGACCTGAAGGACCACCCGGAACGGGCGAAGGAAGCCGCCGAGGAGATCCGTCGCACCTCACTGCCTTGGAGGTCTCGTGGTTCCGAAGCCTAGCCGTGCGAGCGAGTATCCGCCGGGCGCCCTGGACCGCGCGCGCCGCGCCTGTCTGCTCGTCGCGACCGTTCTGGGGGACCTCATGGACGAGATCGTGATCGTCGGGGGGCTCGTCCCCCACTTCCTCGTCGGCGATCGAGAAGGTGAGGGCGCGGAACCCTACGCGGGCACCCTGGACCTCGACATCGGACTCTCCCTCGGCCTCCTCGACGAGGAGAAGTACAAGGAGGTCGCCAGCCGGCTGGGGGGACAGGGGTTCAAGCCCGACAAGAACGACCAGGGCAGCCCGACCTTCCAGCGATGGACCATTGACGACCGCGACGGAGGGCGGGTCCTCGTGGACTTCCTCATGCCGCCGCCTCCCCGGACACCGGACAAGACCCGGGTCCACCACCTCGAGGCCGGCTTCGCGGCCGTCCTCATCCCCGGGCTCCACCTCGCCTTCCGTGACCGGGTGCGCGTCGTCCTCGATGGCCGGACGAGTCGCGATGAGGTCGCACGACGGGAGATCTGGGTCTGCGGGCCAGGGGCGTTCATCGTCCTGAAGGCACTCGCGTTCCGCATGCGGGGTGAGAACAAGGACGCCTATGACCTGTACTACGTCCTGCGGCACCTGCCGGCCGGACTGGCGGACATCCAGGCACGAATCACTCCCTTCCTGGAGGACCCCAAGACGCAGGAGGCCCTCGGGTACCTCCACGAGGACTTCGGGGCGCCCGATCGCACCGGACCCAAGCGGGCGGCGGCCTTCCTCTTCGGCCGGGACGACGACACCGTCCAGGCGGATGTCTCCGGCTTTGCGAGGACCCTGGTCGAACGCCTCCGTGGTGGTGGTCCAGTAGCCTGACGCAGGACCGGTGACGAGATGAGGGACACACTTCAGGGCCCCCCTCGTGACTCGCCCCAGGGCCCCCCCGGGGAGAAGTTCCACGGCCGCCAAGGGCCCTCGTAGGCTGCGTCACACCTCCCGTGCAGTTCGGGAGATACGCACGCCGGGGCTCGACAGCGGTGTGACCCGGCGTGCGCCGCGTGCCTCGCAGCGGGGCGGTAGCTCAATTGGTTAGAGTACCGGACTGTCGATCCGGATGTTGGGGGTTCGAGTCCCCTCCGCCTCGCCACCGTAACCCCGCTCAAACCCGCGTGTTCCGCGGACTTGGGGCGGAAGGGCGCCCCGGTGGCCCTGGGGTGCGAGGCGATGCATGCTGCAGAGCGCGATTCCGACGCCGCCGTGGGACGATTCCGGCATGTCGGAAGCCGGAGAGACTCCCGTCCGCGGTCGAGCGGACGACGCCGATGAGCACCGCGTCGCCGTCGCGCTCCGCGGCGCGCTCGCCACGCGCCGCCACGGGGAGATGCTCTTCGACATGGCGGCGGACCTCCTCGGGCCGGCGGCCCGGGTGGAAGCCCCCGGCGACGGGACCTACCGGCGCCTGTTCCGGATCGAGGGGCCGGAGCCCCGGTGGGTCATCCCCTGGCCTCTCCTCACCCTCTCCCTGAAGGCTCCGGGGCACCTCGAGATGGAGATCCCGGGCCTCAAGCCGGCTCCGCCGCGGCTCCCCCGGCCGGGGAAGGCGCCGAACCTCCGGGGTCTCGGGCCGGGCTGGATCACGATCCACGACGGCACGCGCCACCTCCAGGTGGGCTACGAGGAGGACGGTCGCTGGTGCGAGACCTGCCGGCACGGCCCCCCGGGGACCCTGGAGGGGCTCCTCCCGGTGCTGGCCGGCGGCGGCGCCCCGGCGGTGGAGCGCATCGCGGACTTCGTCGCCGGCCTCGACATCGCCCGCCACGGGCCCGCCAGGGCGTACCTCCCCGGCCCGGGAGGTTGCGATGCCGCGGGAGCGTGGACCGGCGGTCTCTCCGCCATCCGCGAGGCGCTCGCGCGTGGGACGATCCCGGAGGGCGCCCGGTGGGTCGCCGCCGACGCCTTCGGAGGCCGGGCGCTGGCCTGGGGCGCGACCCGGGACGAGGCGCTGTTCGCCTGGAGCGCCGAGGTCGAGAGGGTCCGGCCGGGTCCTGGTCCTCCCATGGGAATGCCGGAGCCCGGACCGGACCTCCCCGACCCGCAGGAGCCCTGGAAGGGGGAGGACCCCCAGGGGGCCCCCGGCCTGGGGTTCGGAATCCACTTCCCGGGGCCGGTCCCCCTCGGCCCCGCGCCGCCGCCCCCCCCCCCGGAGTCCGTCCCCGGCGCGCTGGTCCCGCTCGGGGACCTCCCGGCCGGCCCCCCGCCGCTCGGGGAGTGGAGGCGCTTCCTCGGGGCATGCGGGAACACCGTGCCCGCGGCGGTCCGGGCCGATCCCCAGGGATGGACCGTCGTCGGGGATCGGGTCCTCGCGGCGCTCGGAATCCCCGACATCGAATCCGCGATGGACGAGGCCGATCGCGGGCACGAGATCCTGATGCGGAAGCATTCCCTGCGGCGGCCGCCGGGGATCCCGGAGCCGCCCTTCCGCGGGCGACACTACCGGCTCGTGGCCGAGACCAGCGGAACGCCCGTGGTCCCCCTCGTGGAGCTGTCCGGGGGGCTGCAGGAGTCGCGCATCCCGGCCGTGGACGGGGACTCGATCAGCAGCCGGGCAGTGCGCGTGCGGCCGGCGAACGGGTGACGGGCGTCCCGGATCCCCGGGGAGTCACGGGGCCGCCCCCGCCGGGGCCCCCCCCTCCGCCGGACGGACCGCCGGCGCCCGCCCCCGCGGCCGGACGTCCCCCATGTGCGTGAGGACCTCGACCATGCGCTCGAGCGTCGGGCCGTCCCCGGGGCGGCCGAAGTTGCGGAGCACGATCTCCTTCGCGAAGAGGTGGACGAGGTAGCGCAGGCGACGGGACTCCTCCGCGGCCGCCTCCGCGTAGTCCCTGTGCGCGGTGTTGTACTCCCACGCGCCGTCGCGCAGCCGCGAACGCCAGGGTCCGCCGGGATCGTGGACCGGCAGCGGCTCGGGAATCCCCTCGGCGCCGGGGGCGGCCGCGGGGGAATCCACGACCAGGATCCGCGCCTCGGCCTCGGCCCGCACCTCGCCCTGGACGGCCCGGACGAGGATGCGCGCCTCGACCGGCTCCTCGGGGGCCTCGTAGTCGGCCCGGTCGCCCCGCTCGCCCAGGATCCCGGGGCCGAGGAGGGTCCACGTGAACTCCACCGCACCGGCCGCGGGACGCCCGTCCGCGTCCAGCGCCGACGCGCGGAAGGTCCGCCGTCCCCCGGGCGGGAGGCGGACCAGGGAGGGCCGGATCCGCAGGGAGGCGAGGGGCCCCGGGGGGAACAGGGCGGGGCCCCCGGGGTGGGCGGCCTCCGGGAGGGGCTCCCCCTCCTCCCCGGGCGCGAGCGGTTCGCCGCCGGCGGCGGGCGGCGCCGCCCCGGGCGAACCCCCGTCCGCGGCCACGCGCCCCCCCGGCTCGCCGCGGCCCCGGATGTCGAACAGTTCGTACTCCGGGAGGAGACGCGCCATGGGGCGGAAGACGCGCCGGATCTCCCGGGCGAGGTTGCGGTCCTGCTCCTCCCCGCGGCGGTGGTCGTCCGCGGCGAGGGCGCCGGCGAGGGCGATCTCGAGCCCCCGGAGGGCGTCGAGGAACGCCAGCGCCGCACCGTCGTGGGCGAATCCCCGCCGCGTCCCCGGCGCGACGCTCAGTTCGGGGAAGTCCACGACGCCCTCCAGGCGCCCGGAATCCCAGGGGGCCCGCGACGTCCCCGACCCGTCGGCCCCGGCGACGTCGTCGAGCACCGTGGTCCCGCCGCAGGCCAGCGAGACCCTCCCCGGGTCGTCCTCGGGGTCGAGAAGGTAGACCTCGACGCGGGCGGGGTCGCGGCCGGGGACCGGCAGTTCCGCCAGTTCGCGCAGGAGCCGGCCGCGGAACCTCCGCGGGCGCACGGCGAACTCCTTCATGGAGCGGCCCCGGGCGACCCTGTCGTGGATGCGGACCGCCGCCGTGCGGGCGAGGAGCTGGCCGCGCAGTTCCGCGGCGAGGTAGGCGTGGAGGCGGCCGGGCCGGATCTGCCGCTCCGCCCCCTCGTGGACGCCGAGGATGGTCACCTCGGTGAAGGTGGCCGCTTCGTCCAGCCGCCGCGCGCGGGCGCGGCCGAGTTCGGCGTCGGGGGAATCCTCGTGAAGGCGGAGCGTCCAGGCCTCGGAGCCCGACACGCGGCTCCGGATCTCCATGGTCCCGCCGACGGCCCAGAATCCCAGCAGGCCGATGCCGTACTGGCCCAGCGCCATCAGCCGCTGGCGCTCGGCGGGCGTGAGGGACCGCTTGTAGGAGTGGCCGATGGTGGTGGCGATGCGCCGGAGCGCCTCTTCGCGCAAGAGGTCGGGGAAGACGCCGCGCCCGTCGTCCCACACGCGGAGCGCCCGGAGGCCCCTCTCGCTGAACCAGGTCAGATCGATCCTCGTGGCCTCCGCGTCGAGCGAGTTCTGGACCAGTTCCGCCACCGCCTTGCGCGGGTCATGCTGGCTGCGGGCGAGCAGCCGGATGAGGTCGAAGGGGTTCGCCGGCTTGAGCCGGATCCGGCGCGTCTGCGGGGCGCGGGGCATGGGTGGATCCTACTTTCCCCCGCCCGCCGGGATTCCGCAAGGCCCGTCGCCGCCAGGTCGGCCGGGCCCCATCCGAGTGCTTCCGGAAGGACCCGGTCGGGTCTAGATTCCCCTCCGGGTCGATCCACATCCGGACGAGGGAGGCTGCACGATGATCACGACGGGTCTTCTCGATGGATTCCTCGGCGACGTGGGCGGCCAGGCGCTCCGCGAGGGGACCCGCTACGCGCGGGAGGCGAGGGTCGGGGACCTCGTCGGATCGACAGAGCGCGTCTCCACGGTCGTTCGCGGCCGCTCGGGCGACTTCGAGGTCGTCCTCTGGGCCGAGGCGGGGAAGCTCGCGCACCGCTGCAGCTGCCCCTCCTGGCGGGATCCCTGCAAGCACGAGGTCGCGGCGGCACTCGTCCTGAAGCAATCCGCCCGGCGCAAGGATGCCGCGGGTCCCCGCCTGCCCGCGGACACCGACGAGCCACGGCGCCGCGCCGTCGAGGAGAGGGTCGTGGCCGCGCGGCGCGAGGCCCTCCGGTTCCGTCCGGACCGCGTCCCGTTCCTGACGGGTTCGAGCGCCTCCGGGTTCGTCTACCGGGTGCACCTCCGCGGGAGTGCCGACGGCCCCCACTCCTGCGACTGTCCCGACTTCGAGGCGAACCGGCTCCACACCTGCAAGCACGTGGAGAGGGTTCGGGGGCAACTCCGGCGGGCGCCCGGCCTGCCCGCGGCCCACCGGCACGCCGCGTCTCGACCCCGCGTCTACCTCCACTTCGGCGAGATCGTCGAGCCCCGGCTCTTCGGAACGCCCGCGGGCCCCGGCTCCCGGGCCGTCCTGGGTGCCTTCGACCCCGGGGGCCGGGTCCTACGGCCGCTGGCCCGGGGGGAGGGCGAACTGAAGGCCTGGCTGACGGGGCTGGGGGAGTGGGTGGAGCCCGAGGCCATCGAGTGGCTGGACCGTAGGATCGCCGCGCGCCCCGTGCTTCCCATGGTCCGGGAATTCTCCCGACTGGTGCCGGGGTTGCGAGGCAGCCCCTACGACTACCAATGGGAAGGCGCCGCGTTCCTCGCGCGGGCGGGCCGCGGCCTGCTCGCGGACGAGATGGGCCTCGGCAAGACGGTGCAGGCCATCGTCGCTGCAGTGGCGTTGCGGCGGGCGACCCCGGCCGTCGGCCGGGTGACCGTCGTGTGCCCCGCCAGCCTCCGCGGAGGCTGGCGCGAGGAGATCTTCCGCTGGCTCGGCGAGGAGCCGGTGCTCCTCGAGGGGGGCGCCCGGGCACGCGCCGGAGCGATCGCCGCCGGGGCTCCGTGGCTCGTGACCCACTACGAGCAACTCCTCAAGGACCACCGCGAACACGCCGCGAGTCCGCCGGACCTCCTGATTATCGACGAGGCCCAGAGGGCCAAGGGGCTCAACACCCGCACGGCCCGGGTGCTGAAGTCCATCGGGGCGCGCTTCCTCTTCGCCCTCACGGGGACCCCGCTGGAGAACCGCCTGGAGGAGGCCTACGCCATCGCGCAGCTCGTGGACCAGCGGCTCCTGCCGCCGCTGTGGCAGATCGACCGCGACCACTTCGTCCGGGAAGGAAAGGGCAAGCGGGTGGTCCTGTACCGCAACCTCGACGCCCTGCGCGCGCGCCTGGCCCCCGCCTTCCTGCGGCGGCGGAAGGAGGATGTCGCGATGGACCTGCCCGAGCGCGTCCGATCCACCGTGATGGTCCCGATGCACCCGGCCGTAGGGCCCACCTACGAGGACGTGATGGCCCAGGTGGCCATCCTCGCGAGCAGGAGAGTCCTCCTTCCCGCCGACCTCGACCGCATGCAGCGGCTCCTGGTCATCGCCCGGCGCTGCTGCAACGGGCCGCACATGCTCGGGATCGAGGCGGAGGACGCGGCCGTCCCGAAGCTCGCCGAGCTGGAGGAGGTCCTCAGGGACCTCTGCATCGGGGAGGGGCGGAAGGCGGTGGTGTTCTCCGAGTGGACCGACATGACCGGGCGGGTCGAGAGGATGTGCGACCGCCTGGGACTGCCGGTGTTCCACCTGCGGGGGAGCGTCCCTGTTCGTGCGCGCCCGGCGTTGATCCAGGCCTTCCGCGAGTCCCCCGGGGCTGCGGTGTTCGTCTCCACGGACGCCGGGGGCCTCGGGCTCAACCTGCAGGTCGCCGACGTGCTCGTGAACCTGGACCTCCCCTGGAACCCGGCGCGCCTCGAGCAGCGCGCGGCGCGCGTCCACCGCATCGGTTCGAAGGGGACCGTGCAGGAGATCCTCCTCGTGGCGAAGGACTCGATCGAGGAGAGGATCCTCCGGCTCCACGACACGAAGAAGGACGTCCTGGAGAACGTCTGGGTGCGGACCGGGAAGGACGAGATCGCCGCTCCGGGCGGAAGCGGCGCGTTCCGCGAGATGGTGCAGGCGCTCCTCAGCACCCGCGCGCCGCGGGTCGAGGAGGGCCTGCTCGTCGCCGAGGGCGCTCCGTCACCGGCGCGGGCCGGGGGTGCGGCCGGTCCCGCGGGATCGACGGCAGGGCCGCGCCCCGCGGCGCCGGCACCCCCCCGCGTGCCCGCAGCGGCCGCGGTCACGCCGGGATCGCCTCCTGCCCCGGCTCCGGCCCGTCCGCAGGCGGCATGGCAGGTGGACCCCTCCGCGCTGGCCTTCGCCATGTCCGCCGTGGCCCCGACGCTCCCCCCGGATCACCGCCGCTCGCTCTCGGCGGTCTTCCGGGCCATGGCCGATGCCCTCGAGGCGTCTCCGGGGGCGCAGTCCACGACCGCGGCGCCCTCCTCGCGCAGACCAGAGCCGGAGAACAACCCTACGCGCCGTACCCGCAGAGACCCGTGCGGGGTGAATTGACGAGAGGCAGGCGCATCTCCGAGTCACAGGAGTGCTTGCCGGCGCACGCAACGCAGAGGAGCGGGCGGCGGCACCCCTCGGTGCAGATGCGCTTCGCCGCGTCGCCGCAGCCTCCGCAGGGGAAGGAGACGGGGTCGTTGCGGGGTCGTTGCGGGCGCGCCGCGCGACTCCGGCGCGCGGGCGTGCGCCCTCGGACCGCCCGGAGACCTTCAGCGACGGGCAGGTCGTGGTCCCTGCCTTCACCCACCCCGGCCGACGCGGACCGGACGGGGCCGGCCGCCCCGGGGATGGCGCCCCTCGGCCCCGCGGTCGCGCGCCCCCGGCCCGGGGGCGGAGCCTACGTCGGCGCGGCCCGCCGGAGGAGCGGCGTGATCCGGAGGTAGGTCGCGGCGCGCCAGACCCACTCGACGGGACCCACGCGGAAGGCGCGGAGCCAGAGGACGCTCGCGACGACCTGGGCCAGGCCAACGGCGAGGGCGAGGAAGAGGAGGGTCCCCCTGCCGACGGACGCGAACAGGCCCAGCCCCGCCCCGAGGAACACGGTGGTCCCCTGGAACAGGAGGGCCATGACCGCCGACTGGGCCAGGTAGTTGGTGAACGCCATCCGGCCGGCCGCCGCCAGGGCCCGCAGCCAGGGATGCCCGGGGGCCGCGGCGCAGGCCCGCGCGAGGAGCGCCGCGTAGGCCCCGGCGAGCCCGAGGCTCCCGAGGTAGTGCGCGATCTCCCCTCCCACGGCCGCGGCCGGGTCGCGGGGGGCGATCCCCTGGAGGAGGATGGCCGCCGCGGTGAGCGGGACTCCCGCCCCGGCGCCCCACGCGAGGAGGCGGCGGAACCGCCGCGCGCCCTCCGCAGAGGCCGGGGCGAGGAACCACCCCTCACCGGTCCACGCCATGCCGAGGAGGAACAGCCCCGCGAGCCGGGGGGCCCAGTAGGGGCCCGACACGAGCCAGGAGAGGGCCCAGGTGAAGCCGCGGAGGGCGGTCGCCTGCGCGAAGGAGCCCTCGCGGACCACGGCGATCTCGAAGTCGGGGTCGAACTCGAGCAGCTGCCTCCCGAAACCACCCCCGGGTCCCGCCTGCCAACCCGGGTCCACGCCGTCGGGGAAGGTCGGGGCGAGCCATCCCGACACGACCTGGGAGATCCCCCCCACGTCGGCGAGGAGGGCGGCGAGGAGGAGGACGAGGAGCGCCACGGGCAGGGCGAGGAGCGCCGCGCCCAGCGCACGCAGCAGCCGCGGCGGGAGCCCCGGCGCCCAGCAGAGCGCGAGGCCGAGGAGGGCGTACACCGCGGCGATGTCGCCGTACCAGAGGAGGACCCCGTGGGCGCACCCCAGGACCCACAGGAAGCCGAGCCGCCGGGCCGCCAGCGGGCCCCACCGCGCTCCCCGCTCCCGCGTCCGCGCGCGGAGGAGGGCCATCCCCGCGCCGAACAGCAGCGCGAAGAGGGTGTGGAACTTGTACTCGAACAGCGCGCGGACCCCGAGGTCCGCCGCCGCGTCCGCGGCCCCGGCCCCGGGGGGGAACGCGGGGTCCCCGGCGACCGTCACGGGGTAGGCGAAGAAGGCCGCGTTCACGGGCAGGATGCTCAGGATCGCGACGCCCCGCAGCACGTCGAGGTACTCGATGCGCCCGCCCCGGTCCTCGTCCACCCCCATGGCGCCCGCGATTGGACCACGGGACGGACCGGACCCGCAGCCCCCGGCTTCGGGGAATGGGCGCCCGCGCGCACGAGGCAAGCCTCGCTACCGGGGCCTTGTGAGGCATGTCTTGCACATTAACCATCCCATTGTGTATGCTAATGTTCTAAGTAAGCCTCATTGGAGGTAGAGCACGTGGCCAGCCGCCGGTCCACCGCCTGGAAGCCGAAGCCCGAGGACTACGGCCGGGTCTTCGGGGAACAGAACCCCTGGCACTCCACCGGGCAGGTGCCGGACACCCTCGCCTGTCCGGTCGAACGCCCCATGGGGCAGCAACTGTGGCGCCGGGTCCTCCATGACAACCCCACCCGCTATCAGCTCATCCTGGGGCCCCGACGGGTCGGCAAGACCACCTGCATGTACCAGACGGTCCGGCACCTCCTCAGGGAAGGCGTGCCCCCGCGGAGGCTCTGGTGGCTTCGACTCGATCACCCCCTCCTCATGTCCGTCCCGGTGCAGTCCCTCGTGCAGTTCGCGATCCATGACACCCGCACGAGGAAGCAGGGCGAGCCCCTCCTCGTGTTCCTCGACGAGCTGACCTATGCGAAGGACTGGGACCTCTGGCTCAAGACCTTCTACGACGAGCGGTGGCCCGTTCGCATCGTAGGGACCTCGAGTTCCACCGCCGCCCTGAGGAACCGGCGGATGGAGAGCGGCGTGGGACGATGGGAGGAACAGTACCTCGCGCCCTACCTGCTCACGGAGTACCTCGACCTGGCCGGGCTCCGCGTCGAGGTCCCTCTCGAGGGCACGCTGCAAAGGACCCTCCGGGCCTCCATCCGGGGCGGCATCGACCTGCTCGGCGTGGAGGCGCACCGCCGCAGGTTCCTCCTCACGGGCGGATTCCCGGAGCTCCTCGCGCGCCTGCGGAACGGAGAGGCGAACGAGGAGGAGCGCCTGCTCCAGTCGCAGCGGGTCCTCCGCAGCGACGCCGTCGAACGCGCCGTCTACAAGGACATCCCCCAGGCCTTCGGGGTGGACAACCCCATGATGCTGGAGCGGCTCCTGTACGTGCTCGCGGGACAGATCGCGGGCGTGCTATCCCCCAGGAGTCTCTGTTCGGATCTCGATGGACTCTCGCAGCCCACCTTCGACCGGTACCTCGCCTTCCTGGAGCGTGCGTTCCTCGTGTTCACCGTGCCCAACTTCTCGGGAAGCGAGAGGTCCGTGCAGAAGAGGGGACGGAAGCTCTACTTCGTCGATGGCGCGGTCCGCAACGCCGCCCTCCAGCGGGGACTCGCCCCGTGGAACGACCCCGCGGAGATGGGCCCCCTCCTCGAGAACCTCGCCGCCTCGCACCTCCACGCCCTGTCCCGGCAGGCCCAGGTGCGCCTGTTCCATTGGCGCGACAGGGGGGAGGAGGTGGACCTCGTGTTCGACCACCCCGAGGAGCCGCTTGCCTTCGAGATCTCGAGCCGGCCGGCTCACCCGAGGCACGGCCTGCGCGCGTTCATCGAGAGGTACCCCCGGTTCGCCCATCGGTGCTACGTCGTCGCCCCGGGAGTCCCGGCGCTGGCGCCGGAGGACGGGGAGGACGGCATCGGGAGCCTGCCCTTCGACCTGTTCCTCGTCGCCGTCGGCCGCCAGGCCGAGGCCGAACTGGGGCGACGGCTCTCCGCTGGTTAGCCCGTCGCTCCCGACGTCGGGGGTCCCGGCCCCCCCGGCCCCGCCAGGACAACGCTTCGTGGCACCGGGAAGCGGCCCCGCGCCCACCCCGCTACCGCACGAGGCCGACCTCTCCCCAGAGGCCGCCGAAGTCCACCCCGACGAGGTCGGCCGCGGGCCCCAGTTCCCGTTCCAGTTCCTTGAGCATGGCCTCGGCGCAGGAGCGCCTCTCCGGGTCCCGGGCGAGGTCGCGCAGGCTCCTCCCGTCCAGTTCCTCGTGTGCGGCGTCGAACAGGGCGCGGACCTGCGCCTCGATCCCCCCCCGGAGCCTCCGCGCCTCCTCCTGCGGCAGGATCTCGGCGAGGGCGGGGCCGGCCTCCGCCAGCATCCTCCCGGTGTCGGGCCGCATCCGCTCGCGGAACCGGACGAGGCCCGTGGCGGCGCGTTCGACCTTGCGCCGGAGGGAGTTGGCGCGGGTGACGCCGTCCGATTCGACGGCCAACAGCCCGTGGCCGACGAAGACGCGGCCGAGGGAGCCCTCTCCCCCCGGCCTCCCGATCTCCAGGAACCTCGTCTCCCGGAGCTCCGTCACCGGGCCCGCCCCGTCGATGCGGCGGATGCTCGCGAGGACGCTCTCCTCCCGGGATGGCTCGTACTCGAACTCGTCCAGGACCACTCTCCCCCGGTCACGGCGGCGCTGGTTCTCGGGCCGATCGTGCATCGCCTCCTGGAGGGCCTCCTCCTCCCAGACGGCGAGGAGGCATTCGAAGCAGGGCGGTGCCCCTTCCCCGGGCTCCCGTCCCCGGCCGCAGTCGGAGTGGCCCCCGCCTCCGATCTCCTCCACGACGAAGCTCCCCCTCAGGGGCCCCAGGGCCGCCCTGTGGTGCCCCCCCATCACGGTGATCCCGCCCCCGTCCACGACCTGGGCGAAGAGCACGTCCCAGCGCTTCAGGTTCTCCGACCCGATCTCCTCGGTCACCCGGAAGCGCGTCCCGGCGAGGAGGTCCCGGGCCTCGAACCCCTTCCCCGGGTCCCGGTCGAGGACTTCAAGGACGGTGAACCGCGAAGCGGCGGCGGCCTCGAGCCAGGAGCGGTCGTCCGGCCCGAGGTCCGCCCCCCGTTCCTCCAGGTACCAGGCCGCCGGACTCTTCCCGTCCACCTGGCAACCGTAGATCATCCAGGGGACCACGATGGTGGAGAGCGACGGTGCCACGTCCGGATCCCAGCCCAGGTCGTCCTCCGGGCGGTAGGCCTTCCCGAAGCGGCCCGTGGCCCAGCGGAGGATCGCGGGCGCGAGCCGCGCCTCGGCGGCCGAGAACCGGCGGGCCGCCGCCGCCTCCGGGGTGGGCGGCTCGGCGGGGAGCGGGGACATCTCGCAGCGGAACTCCTGCCTCCAAGAGACGTCCACCCCGTCCCCGTCGAAGTCCTCCGGCGCCGCGATGGACTCCTCGAGCTCGTCGCTGTCCGGGAGGGGCCCGGGTCCGTCCTCCCCCGACCCCGTCTCCAGGGCGCCGCCCCCGACCAGCGTGAGCTTCGCCGGGCCGAGCCCGTCCGGGTGGCACTTCTTCGACTTCCTCCCGCTCCCGCAGGGGCAGGGGTCGTTGCGGCCGAGGGATGCCATGGGCGGTCCTCCGGTGTCCCTTCGCGGATCGGGGGAGAGTCTACGAAACGCCGGGGACGCCCGGGCCTTGTCGGCGTCGGGGGATAGGCTCCCCCGGCATGCAGCTCGAAGATGGGGACGTGCCCGATGTCATCGCCGTCGTGGACGAGTAGGGAGCGAGGCTCGCCCCTCTTGGGGCTCCTCCGGCGGCGTTTGCCCCGGACGATCGAAGGGCTCCTGCCCGTCGGCGACGTCGCCATCGGCCCGCGCGTCCTCGCGGAGCGGAAGACCGTCGCGGACCTGGGAGGCGGCGAGAGTCGGAACGGGGATCCTCCAGCCGTCTCCGAGCCCCTCCCGTCGTACGGCGCCCGGTTGACGGCTTGAAGCGAGGCCCATGGCCTTCCCGAGGCGCACTTGCTCCGGGGCAGTTCGAGGGGTAATCGCCGTGCCGGTCCGGAGGATCGTCAGCAAGGTTCGGTTGCGAAGGGGACACCTGAAGCGACACGGACTCGAGATGGTCGCGCGTCGCGCCCGCTCCGAGGCGTGCCCGTTCTCGCCCCGGCGGGTATGATCTCGGGCACTCTTGCAGATGGACACGCTGACTGTCCCCCCGCTGCTGGTCCCCACTCTGTCCTGGGACGACGCAGGACGTGGCCGCAGACGGCGAGGTTCGGAAGTGTTCCCCGACGAGCTGGAGGCGCACCTCCGGGAGATCGCGGAGGCGGCCGTGCGTGCCGGGATCGACCCGGTCGTGGAGTCGGCGGAGCGGGCGGACCGGGCCGAGTTGGAATCCATCGCGCGTCAAGCATTCAGCGCCTTCGTCAAGCAGCGGAGTCGCATCTGGCCGCCGCTGGTTCAGTACATCTCCACGCACCCCCTCGTGGTCCTCAGGTTGCTTCGCGAGGTCTCTCAACTGGTGCGCGCCGAGTGGATCCGGCTCAAGGTTCCACGCCTCAGGGAGGATGACCCTGCATCGCAGTCCGTCATGCGCCTTCGCCTGGCACTCAAGACCTACCAGATGACATTGGATCTCACGCTCGCCTCGGTTCCCCTTCTCGTGTCTACCCTTGCATCAAGGGGCCCTCCCAAGGAGATCGCTGAGCCCTCTGCCATGGCGCAGTTCCTGGACGGCCTTGACCTCGCGACGGCTCGTCTCGAGTTCGGGTTCCTGCTTGGGGTACGGCTCCTCGAGGATCGGCCGCTCGCGCGGAACTCGACTCTCGAAGTCGCTGTGGACTACGGGGCGAAAGGCGCCGACGAGCAACACGTGATGGTGCGCGGTATGCTACGCAGGATCCTGGGTGACAAGACGATGCTGGGGAAGGTCACCCCTGGGTCTCGCCAGGCTGCCGATGAGGTTCCGCCCGAGGCGCTACTGGCCGACTGGGTCCGCGCCGTCCTAGCCGCCTAGGGTGTGTTTGAGAACTCCTGCGTCGCACCGAGGCCGAGCGAGGCGGCCCAGGGCAAGGCGACGCCGACGAAGCCGACCCGAGGGGAGGGTCGGCGAGGAGGCGCAACGCAGCCATGGGCCGACGCAGCCGGCCGAATGCAGCGGGGGTTCTCAAACACACCCTAGCACTTGGCCCGTCCCCTGCCCCGCGGCGCAGTCGTTCGACTGGATGCGACGATCATCGCCGTAGGCAGTGAGGCCGGGGCGACTCACCCTGTTCTCGCCGTAGTCGTCCAGGCGGACGCCTTCCGCCTCGGGAAGACGGTCGTCGTCGTCCCGTTCACGACGCGACTCGATCGTGCACGGAAGCCGTTCGGCGTGCTCGTTCCGCGCACAGCCGGCAACGGTCTGGCCGAGGACAGCGTCGCGATGTGCTGGCTCCTATGGTCCATCGACAAGGGTCGGCTGGAGAGACGGCCGCTTGGGAGGGTCTCCGACGCGACACTGGACCTGATCTCCAAGAACGTCGCTGCGCTCATCGACTACGAACCCGACTACCTCTCCCGCACGACACCCCCGGCGCCCGGGTCACCACCTGCATCCAGGCCGTAGGCCCCACGGGGCAACCGACCTGGAGCCGGGGGTCCCGGTCCCCTCGGCCTCGCCACCCTCTTCCCCCTGAACCGAGGGTCCCCCCCCCGGGGCGGCGTCCGGCCGCGCGCGATCTCCCCGACTCCGACCATGGACACCCCGCCCGCGGGCCCTACACTCGAGGGCCGGAGGAGGCCCCATGGCCCGGCCCGCTGCGTGCGCTTTGCTCGCGACCCTGCTCCTCGGCGTCGCCCACGCGCAGGAGGCGCGGCAGGAGGGCCGCGTCACGCGGTTCGACCCCGACACCGGGACGCTGGCCCTGGATGCGGGCGGCCGGGCCCGCACGCTTCGCGTCACCGCCGACACCCGGTTCACCGTCGGGAAGGGGACCGCCATCGCGAACCGCACCGGGCGGCTCGTCCTCCGCCGGGGCCTGGACCTCCGGTTCGCGGCGGGGGCCGGCGACGCGCTGGCCGAGGTCGTCCTCGACGCGCTGCCGCGCGCCGACACCTCGCGGATGAAGCCACTCCCGGATCTCGGGACCGGGACCTACGAGGGCCGCCCCGGCGGGCTCTACCCCGGGGGGAGGAACGAGCGCCCCGAGGCCCACGAGAAGGCGGGTCTCGCGCGGGCCGCCGCGGTGGTCCCGCGCGACGCGGACGGGAAGCCCGCGGCGAGCGGCCGCATCGTGGTCCTCTCGGTCGGGATGAGCAACTGCACGCAGGAGTTCTCCGCCTTCCAGGCGCTGGCCGGGCGCGATCGGCAGGTGAGCCCGCGCGTCCTCCTCCTGGACGGGGCCCAGGGGGGGATGACGGCCTTCCGGATCCGGGACCCGGAGTCCCCGGAGGGGCGGAGGTACTGGACGACGAGCGACGCCCGCCTCGCGGCCGCCAGGGCCACCCCCGCGCAGGTGCAGGTCGTGTGGCTGAAGGAGGCCGACGCGTTCCCCACCGCGGGGTTCGACGAGTACGCCGCGAGCCTCCAGTCCGAGATGGAGAGCCTCGTCCGCACCCTCGCGCGCCGGTTCCCCAACCTGGCGCTGTGCTACCTCTCCAGCCGCACCTACGGCGGCTACGCCACGAGCCCCCTCAACCCCGAGCCCTATGCCTACGAGTCGGCCTTCGCGGTGAGGGGCCTCATCGAGGCCCAGATCCGCGGCGCCCCCGGCCTCTCATGCGACGCCTCGAAGGGCCGCCCCGAGGCCCCCTGGCTCGCCTGGGGCCCCTACCTCTGGGCGAACGCCGAGTCCCCCTCCGCCGACGCCCTCTCCTACGAGCCCGCCGACTTCGCCGCCGACGGGACCCACCCCTCCCCCCAGGGCCAGCGCAAGATCGCCGAGCGCCTCCTCCGCTTCTTCAAGACCGACCGCACGGCGCGGGGCTGGTTCCTCGGGACGTAGGCGGGCCCCCCGCGGAGGATCGGCCGAGCGGTTGAACGCGGCGTTCCTGACCCACCGCGGATCTGACCAAGACAACGCTCTTAGCGGCTCAGGACTTTGCGGGCGTGACCCGCGAGAAGGTCTCGGTCGGGACGATCGGCCGGATCCTCGGGGACCCGCACATGCTGGCCGTCGAGAGGGTAGTAGGCGCGGCCGTTCTTCCAGCGGTCGCGGAGACGGGGGCTGACGCGAAACTCGAGGTCCGGGGTGACCGTCACGTAGCCACCGTCATAGAGCCGGTGCAAATCGGCGCGGAGGAGCAGGCCGTTGGAGACGGCGTGCGGGCCTCCCTCGGAGTACGGACGGATGTGGGCGGCCTCTAGAACGGGGACGCTGTGCTCCCCGGTCACCGCGCAGGCCCACCCGTAGGCGTCCGAGACGGCGATCCGGAACGTGCCCTGGCCGAGCCGGGGGCAAACGAGGTGCGGGGGCCCGTAGCGAGCGCCTTCGGGGACGCCCTCCGCGGCCTCGCCCTGGGCGGGGGCTCGAGGTCCTCCGACGAAGGCCCGGACGCGGCACTCTTCCCAGATCCGGGCGCCCTCACCTTCGACAAGCGAGTAGGCCTTCCCGGAGACGATGTATCGGCTCCAGTCGGAGGGCTGGGCGACCCACTGCGCATCCTCAAAGAAGCAGGGTTCGCTGATCATAAGGCAGGTGATCGTGGGGTCGGGGTCCTCGGCGACCGCCTTCGCGCCCCGCAGCCGGCGCCGGATCCGCAAGATGCTCGCCCGGAGGTCCGCGTGCGTCGCGGCGCCGTTTGCCTCTAGGAAGGCCTCCCAGGCGAGGGAGAGGGGCACGCGCGAGGCGCGGGCGTAGTAGCCGAAGCCTCCAATGGCGCCGTGCGGCGCCTTGAGCCGTAACAGGAAGGGCTCTCCCGGCGAGGCGGCGTGGAACTCCTCCTCGTTCGAGGGCCGCCAGAAGTTGACCTCCTCAAGCGGCGCTCCCGCGCGCGCCCTCTCCGCGGCCAGCCGGCGCAGGTGGAGGAACCAGCGCTGGTCGGTGTTGGCGACGTATCCCGAGGGTTCCCGCGTCTCCACGCGGCGGATCGTACCCGGCCCGCGTGCGGTGGCCTACCGGCACCGTGTACAATCCTCCCGGGCGATGGGACCCAGCCGGGGCCGGGAGGAGGGCGGATGATCCAGTTCGAGTCCAAGACGGACTTTCTCCACCCGGCCGAGATCCACGGGGCCTACTCCGAATGCCTGGAGGGGGCGACCGAGTGGCTCACGATGGTGATGCCCTGGTACACGCCGAGTCCCCAGATCCGGGATCAGATCTTCGGGATGTTCGGCCGAGACGTGGCCCTGACGCTCGTGACCCGTCCTCTCTCGGACGAGAAGGACCCCGAGCACAAGGCGCAGCTGAAGGAGCTCATGGGCCGCCAGAGGATGGTGCGCCGCCAGCGCCTGTTCGGCCTGGGCACGGCCGTGGAGTTCCCACTCATCGAGCTGCTGCTCGTCAAGGACGTGCACGCGAAGACCATCATCCAGGACCGGAACTGCGTCGTCGTGAGCTCCTCCAACCTGAACCTGATGTCGATCGGGCGGAACACAGAGTTCGGGATCCGATGCCGCGAGTCGGGCGTGGTCGAGAAAGCGCTCCAGGCAGTCGAGAACCTCCGGAGCTCCGACCGGTGCCAGTCGCATGCCAACGGGAAGGTCCGGCAGTGCTCCTGCGGCGAATGGCTCCTGGGCCAGGGCAAGCACGCGTGCGCAGCATCGGGCTCGAAGCAGGTCCCGGCGACGGATACCGCCGCCTCTGCGTCACCTCCCCCGCCGGCGAAGACCGCCCCGGAGAAGCCGAGGGCCCCGGCTGAAGGCGCAGGGTCCTCGAAGTGCCCTGGGTGCGGGAAGCCGAAGAAGCCCTTCTACCCGCTGTGCTACGACTGCAACGCGGGGAAGAAGGCCAAGTAGCGAGGAGTCGAGCCGACCTCCGCGTTCTCGGCTACGACCCCGGAGGGGCCGGTGCCAACGGCCTCGCCCTTGTCACGATTCGCGCCGGGCTGGCCTCAAGAGTCGGACCCTGCGTCCCATGGGAGAATCCCGTTGACAGATTGCAAGGTTCTAGATACGATTTCCTTGCAATGTGTACCGTGGCTGCCACTGTCCGCAAGAGGATCCGAAGGGCCCGTCCGGGGACCTTCTTCCGGTCCTCCGACTTCGAGGGGACTCGATCCGCGGTCGAGTCCTACCTTTCCCGGCTTGCCGCGGACGAGAAAGGCCTCCTGCGGGTCCGACGGGGGCTCTACTGGAAGGGCGTCCCGTCGCGATTCGGCCCCGGACGACCCAGAGTCGATGACATCGTCCGCAAGGTCACGGTGGGAAGCGGAGCAGGGCCGGCGGGCTGGTCCGCGGGCCATGCGCTCGGTCTCTCGACCCAGGTGCCGGCAACGGCGACATACGCCGTCGTCGGTCCTCCACCCACCGGCATTCCTGGAGCTGCGTTCTGCTCCCGGCGGAACCTGGAACGCCTCGGGCTCAAGTACCTCGAGATCGCCCTCCTTGAAGTTCTCCGCGATTGGCCGAGGTTTGTCGAGGCCGATTGGGCCACGCTCGTGGTTCGGGTCTCCGATCTCCGGGACGCGGGTCGCATCCGGCCGGAACGCGTACGCAAGGCGGCAGAGAGGGAGAAGGTGCCGGCGCTCCGGGAGCGGGTCGCGGCGCTCGTCACCGAACTTGCTTCTCATTCCCACGTTCCTGCCCCGCGGCGGGCCTAGCCCGTGGCGCGGCTTCGGGACTCACCGGATAACCTGTTCGCGCTCGTGGGACGGACCGCGGACGCGCTCCGACTCCCGGCCGAGTTCGTCGAGAAGGACTACTGGATCACCGAGACGCTCCGGAGCGTCGCGCGACCGATGGAGGGCGCCGAGGTCGTGTTCAAGGGGGGGACCAGTCTCTCGAAGGGGCACGGACTGATCGAACGGTTCTCCGAGGACGTGGACATCCTCTACGAAGAGCTCTTCCCCCTCGAGATCCGCGTCCTCCATCCACAAAGGACACTGTTCGAGAAACTGGCGGCCCTCCACCATCTCGCGAGCGGCTTTCCGGCCTCCGGGATGGAGCTGCGTCGCGCGGCCCGTCACCTCTACGACGTCTTCCGGCTCCTGACCAACGCAGGGGTCCGGGAGTCTCTTGGCCGGTCGGCGAAACTCGCCGAAGAGGTCGCTGCCGACATGGCGACCGTCAGTCGCGAGTGGGAGTGGCCCCATGCACCGCGACCGGAGGGCGGGTACGCCGCCAGTCCGGCGTTCGACCCGAACCACCCCTCACAAGCGATTCTCGCCGCCGGCCTCGAGGACACTCGCGCCCTGATCGTCGGCAAGATGCCCACGATCGAGGATTGCCGAAGGGCTGTCCGGGAGGCCGCGGACCTCCTCTGATTGCAGGCAGACCGGTTGAGGGATCCGCGGCGCTTGTCCGGCTCCCGGTCCGGATCCCGCGATCCGATGCCCGTGCATGACCTCCAAGCCGATGAGGCCGGTGGACCCGGGCCCGGCGGCCGGGTCATCCCGTGGGACCTCCTCATTGCGGATGTGGTGATGCCCGGGTGACCTGCCCCCGCACGGCTTCTCCGACGGGCCGGGGCGAGGGGTCGCGCGGGGGCCGAGGGAGGGGGGACCGTCCGGCCGAGCTACTTGACAACTTGCGGACGTCCCCTTGTCTACCCGAGCCTCTCGACGGCGGCCGCGATGGAGTTCCGCATCGAGTCCCGCCCGTGGCCGGTGCACGCCACCCACGGGATGGCGGCCTGGCTGCACATGCGCCGCACGTGCATGCCGAAGAGGGTGCGGACGTAGCGCATGAGGACGACCGCCTGCGACTGCCGGACGAGGTTCTCCACGCGGGGGAGTTCGCGGCCCCAGTTGCTCGACCAGCCCGAGAACTCGAAGGTGACCGCCACGTTGGGCCAGCGCTCCGCGACCCACCGGAGGATGTCGTCGCGGTACCTCTCCTGGGTCTCGTTGCCGCCCACGAAGAGGATCCGGCCCCGGACGGGGTCCGGGGCGGCTTCCGCCGCGGGCGCGGGGGCGGCCTCGAGGCGGCGCACGAGGACCGGGTCCGGGGTGACCGCGCCGAAGGCCCGGATCCGCTCGAGCAGGCCGCGGGCCTCCCCCTCCGCGTCCCGGTCCCCGCGGGCGAGGGTCGCGTGGGCGAGCGCCGTGAGCACGGCCGCGGCCTCGTCGAGCCGCCCCTGGGCCTCCAGCGCCCGGGCGCGGAAAAGGGCCGCGTCCTCGGGCTCCCACGCGGGGCGGTAGAACTCCTCGGCCTCCAGCGCCTTCAGCAGCCGCTCCCTCTCCGCGCCCGCCTGGGCCAGGGCCTCCAGCCCGTCAAGCGCCCTCCGCGCGAGGTCCATGTCCCGCGCCTGCTTCCCCAGCCGGAGGAGGGCGAGGAGATCGTCGAAACGCCGCGCCGGGGGCATGGCCTCGTCCTCGGCGCGGCGGACGAGCGCGTCGCGCAGGGACGGGAGCCTCGGGAGGAGGTCCGCCTCCCCCGCCGCGTCGAGGAGCGCGTCCCCCAGGACCGGCTCGAGCGCCTCGGCGACGCGCGTGGCGGCCCCGGGGTCGCAGGTGGCGATGTCGCAGAGGGCCTCCCGGACGATGTACGGGGCCTCCCGTCCGGCGACCCGGGCCCCGGCCACGAGCTTCTCCGCCGCGTGGTTCATGTGACCCGGCTCCAGGGTCGCGGCGAGGCACCGCGCCTGGTACAGCCGGGCGCGCGCCAGCACCCCGATCGGGGCGTAGACCCCCGGGCGCCTCTCCATCTCGGAGACCGCCCGCGACAGCACGGGGAGCGCCCCCTCGAGGTCCCCCCGCGCGAGGAGGAGGACCCCGAGGCAGAACTCGCCGTGCCCGCCCTCCCCCCCGACCCTGGCGGACTCGCGGAACCGCGGCTCCCCCTGCGTCAGGGTCCGGGCGGTCTCCGGGAGGTCGGCGCGGCTCTCCGGGAGCCGCACCTCCGCGAGCGAGCGGAACCCCGAGGCGACCAGCCCGAGGTCGGCGCGGATCATGGCCTCCCGGTCCCCGGGGCCCTCCCGAAGGAGGGACTCCAGCAGGGCCCGGGCCTTCTCCAGGTCCCCCAGCAGGCGCGCGCGGTGCGCCTGGCGGCGGCGGAGCTCGCGGCGGTCCTCGGGGGGAGGGGGCGTCCCGAACCCCTCGAGAACGCCGAGGGCCCCTTGGAGCCGATCGAGGAGGAGGCCGGCCTCGTCGGCCCGGAGCGCCCGGAGGAGGTCGCTGGCGACCTCCAGGATGCGCTTGAAGAGGGCCGGGCCCGCCTGCGCCACGGCGGGCGGCTGGATCGCCTCGGCGGCGGCGGAGGGACCCTTCACCTCGAGGAACGCCTCGAACAGGAGCGGGGCGGCCACGGCCGCGGCCCGCCCCGCCGGGCCCTGCCCCGACCCGAGCGCGCGCGCCTCCTCGCGGCGGGCCTCCGCGAGCCCCACGATGGCGGCGCGGTCGTTCCGGCGCGCGAGCCCGGCGAAGACACCGCAGAGGTACCACGCCCGCCGATCGGCGCTGGCCTCCGGCCAGTCGAAGGACGGGTCCCGGCCCGTGAGGACGTCGAGGAACCCGCGGTGGAAGTAGGAGGCGTGGCGCCCGGGATTGAGGGCCACGAACTCCTCGACCAGGTCCCGGACCTGGTCCTCCTCCAGGCTCCCGACGCCCCCGGCGACGGAGGCCACGACGGCGTCGGTCACCAGGTGGTCGAGGTTGGTGAAGGGGTCCCGTCCCGCATCGAGGGTGGGCGTCTCCGTCTGCGGCGCCATCTCGGCCGCGACCGGGAGCGGGACCTCCTCGGTCGCCCCGCCGGCGACCCGCCGGGCCTCGACCGCGGCCCGGGCGGAGGGAAGGTCGCTCCAGAACTCCGGCCTCTCGGCCTCGAGGCAGTCGAGGTAGAGGCGCACCTCGTCGGCGTCGAACTCCCCGAAGATGCGGTCGGCGGCCGCCTCGATGCGGTCCCGCGGCGGCGGGGTCCCCCGGTACACGACCTTCGCCTCGAACTTCCCGTTCTCGTGGGGGAGTCCCAGGGCATCCAGGAACCGCCGCAGCATGTGGGGGCGCCGGCCGAGGAGCATGCGCTGGAGCGCCACGGCGACGAGGATGTCCGGAGGCTCCGGCTGCCGGGCGAGCATCTGCACGCGCTTCTCGTGCGAGAGGCTCTTCTCGACGAACACCGGCCGGGCGCGGAGCATGTCGGCCAGGTAGTCGATGCCGAACTGCCACTGCGAGTCCCCGCGCCGGACCCCCGTCCAGAAGGCCCCCGACGCCTCGAGGCGCTCCTCCGGGGAGAGCCCGCGCCAGATCCCGGTCCACGTGTTCACGCCACCAGAGTACGGCGCGGCGGGGGCCCCGGCGAGGACGGCGATCCCCGACCCGACCCGGAACCGCCCGCGCTCGCCGCGGGCGCCGGGCGGCGTCGGTCGAAAAAAGGTGCCTGGCACCGCACCTGCGGAAAGGTGTACCCTGTCCGTGGCGGCGAGTGGGTTGCCCCGCGGTCCTCACCATCCCTATTTCTCCAACCGCACGGGCGTGAAAGGCAGGGCCTCGCCCGCTACCGCCAACTGGGGGCCGGCTCGCGCTAGCCGGGCCGGCCCCCTAAGCCGGGAGGAGGGACCATGCGGGGCCCGGCGTGGACGGTCCTGGTCCTGGCGGCCCTCCCGTCGTCCGCCGGGAGGGGTGAGGGGCAGGAGGCGCCCCCCGCGGGCGGACCCGTGGTCGTGGACGATTTCGAGGCGCCGGACCTGCGCCCGGGGTGGACCGCCTCGGCCGCGGAGATCCGGCGGGTCGAGGGGCCCAGCGGCGGCGCTCTCGAGATCGTCGGCAAGGGCCTCGCGAGGGACAGCCTCTCGGGGGCGGGAGTCCCGCTCCCGATCAAGGACCTCCGCCGCATCGGCGCCGTGGCCTTCCGGCTCGCGGTCCCGGAGGGGGCCGCGCAGGTCCAGGTGTTCCTGCGCAAGGGGGACTCCTTCCGTTCGCTCGAGGAGTTCCTCGAGATCAGGACGCGGGACTGGCAGGAGGTGGTCCTGCCGCTCCGGTTCATGGCCGGAGGGTCGGGCGGCCTCCTGCCGGATCCCTCCGACCTCGACCGGTTCCAGATCCAGTGGGACGGCCCGGGGGGCACGGTCCGGATCGACGACCTCCGCCTCCTGCCCGGCGATCGGGGCGAGGAGTCCTGGCGCCCCTCCGAGGAGGACCTGCTCGAGTTGGCCTTCGGGAAGGGGAAGGGGAAGATCCTCCAGGGGAAGCACTTCTCTCTCCTCACGGCCTCCCCCGCCTGGCAGGGCTCCGAGGCGACACGCTTCCTGGCGGACCAGGAGCAGGGCGTGGCCCTGCTCGAGTCCCGCTGGGCCCTCCGGGCGCCGGCCGGGACCCGGATCCCGCTCCTCTGCGCGAACGACCTGAACGAGTCCAACGCCCTCCGTTCATCCGCCTTGGCCGCCTTCCGGGCCAAGGGGATCCTCCATTCCAACAACCTCGACAGCGGGTTCGAGCCCTACGCGTTGACCTATCCACCCCCCACGAAGGCCTCCCTGGGGAAGCCCGGTTCCGACGGCATGGCCACCTACATCGGGACCGTGCTCCGCGTCCACGGGAACAGCTGGATTGTGGAGTCGCTGTACTGGGCCTACCTGCGGCGGGCCTGCCCGGACCAGTTCCGCGATTGGGGGCGGATGGCCGGCAAGGTCACGGCGGAGGACTTCCAGGACCTCCTGCGGGGCAAGCCGGGCCGGGTACCGCCCTGGAGGCGGCTCCTCGACGGCACGGCGTCCTACCAGCAGCTCGGGGCGCTCCTCACGGTGTCGGAGTTCCTGGCCGCCTGCCACAAGGCGAAGCTCCCGAAGGTCTGGGAAGCCCTGCGCGCGATGGACGAGCCCCCGGACGTACAGGCGATGGACGTGATCGCCCGCGCCCTGGACACGACCCCCGAGAAGCTCGAGGAGCAATGGGCGCGCTGGGGGGCGGCGTCCTGGAAGTGAGCGGACGGCGGCCCCCCGGGCGCGAGGCGCGGGGCGGACCCGTCCGGTGATACCGGACCCTACCCGGAACCGCCGCGTTCGCCGCGGGCGCAGGGCAGCGCCGGCCTGAAACGGGTGCCTGGCACCGTGTTTCGCTTCACCCCCGCCCGCGGAGGAGCTGGAGGGTGATGGTCGCCACGCGCCGGCCGTAGGCCTCGGCGGTCTCCAGGTCGCCCCGCGGGGGGGCGTCGCCGGGCTTGACCTGGAAGCTGGCCGACATGGGGCCGACGAAGGACCCGAGGCGGTTGTGGGCGCCGGGCCCGGGCCCCGCCACGCTGTTCATGGAGGCGGGCTCGTTGGCGGCCGGGTTCATGCCGAGGCTCACGTAGATCATCCCGTGCTGCATGGCGTTGACGAACAGGCCGACCAGGGTGTTCAGCTTGTCCCCGGAGAAGGAGCTGGAGTTGGTGAAGGCGCCGGCGACCTTGTCCTTCCAGGCGAGCGTGAACCACTTCTTCGCGGCGACCTCGAGGAACTTCTTCATCTCGGCGGACATGCTGCCCATGTAGGTGGGGCAGCCGAAGAGGATGGCGTCGGCCCCGTCGAGCTCGTCCAGGCGCGCGGCCGCCTCGTCGGTCGTGAGGAGGAGCGCCTTCACCCCCGCGACGCCGGCCGCGCCGCGGTGGACCGCCTCGGCCTGGACCTTCGTGTGCCCGTAGCCGCTGTGGTAGACGACGAACACGTTCGCCATCGTTCCCTCCTCCCTTCCGCGCGCGTCCGCTCGGGTCCCGACCGCGCGACCGAGCCTATCAGGCCCGGTCCTCCCGTCCACCTCGTCCCTTCCCTCGACGCCGGCGCCCCCCCCGCGGCGCCCGCGGAGGACAGGCGAGGATCGGCCGGGTGCGCCCGCACGTCGGGCCGCGGGGCATTGCGGCCGCGGGCGCCGGGGCGTCGATGAAGGGGACGGCCCGATGGACTTCACGCCCTCGTCCCTCTTCGCCTGCCTGGTCGTCAGCGCCGTCGGGTTCGCGCTGTTCACCTACGGCAGGAAGCAGCACCGGGTCCCGCAGCTCGCGACGGGGGTCCTGCTCATGGTCTTCCCCTACTTCGTGGGCGGGGCGGGCCTCGTGCTGGGGATCGGCGCGGGGCTGGTCGTCGCGCTCTGGATCGGCGTGCGCTCCGGCCTCTGAACGGCGCGGGGGGTCGGCCGGGGACGTCCCCGGTCCCACCCGGGCTTCGCCGTCTTCGGCATGTCCCCGGAGTGGGTGTGCTCGTGGAAGTCCCTGTCGGCGCGGGCGCGCCTGGCGAGGAGGGCCTCCTTCGGCGGGCGGTCGGGGATGAGAGCGTCGCAGCCGCTCCCGATGAGGTCGCGGCGCCCGGCCTTGAGCAGGGCCTCGCGCACCTCGAAGTGGTTCTCCGGCTTGAAGAACTGGAGCAGGGCCCGCTGGAGGCGGCGATCCCGCATGCCCCTCGCCACCGGCATCGGCCTGCCGGTCTCGGGATCGCGGCCCGTGTAGTACATCGCGGTGGCCAGGTCGTGGGGGGCGGGGATGAAGTCCTGGACCTGGTCCGGCTTGTACCCGTTCCGCTTCAGGAACACGGCGAGGTCGATCATCGCCGCGAGGTCCGAGCCCGGGTGGCTGGAGATGAAGTAGGGGACGAGGAACTGCCTCTTCCCCGCCCTCCGGCTCCCCTCCTCGAACTTCTCCGCGAAATCCTCGAAGGTGTGGTGGCGCGGCTTCTTCATCCTCTCGAGGACCGCCGGGTCCACATGCTCCGGGGCGACCTTCAGCCGCCCGCTCACGTGGTGCTCCGTCAGCTCCTCCATGTACTCCGGGGAGAGGCGCGCAAGATCCATGCGGATGCCCGAGGCCACGAACACCTTCCGCACCCCGGGGACCTCGCGCGATGCGCGCATCAGGTCGATCAGGGGGCCGTGGTCGGTGCCGAGGAGCTTGCAGATGACGGGGTGCACGCAGGAGAGGCGCCTGCAGACGGCCTCGACCTCGGGCCTCGTGCAGCGCATACGGTACATGTTCGCGGTGGGACCGCCGATGTCGCTGACCACGCCCTTGAACTCCGGGTCGGCGGCCATCGACCGCAGCTCCCCGAGGACGCTCTCCCTGGATCGCGACTGGATGGTGCGGCCCTGGTGCGCGGTGATGGAGCAGAACGTGCAGCCCCCGAAGCAGCCGCGCATGATGGTCACGGAGTCCTTGATCATCTCGAAGGCGGGGATGGCGCCCCTGTAGGACGGATGGGCGCGGCGCGTGTAGGGGAGGCCGTAGTAGAAGTCCATGCGCTCCGGGCTGACCGGGAGCCGGGGCGGGGTCACCACGACCGTGCGCGCGCCGTGGGGCTGGACCAGGGTCCTCGCGTTGAAGGGGCTCGTCTCGCGGTGGGCGAGGCGCGCCATCTCGAGGAACGCGTCCTTCGAGTCCCGGACCGCCTCGAAGCCCGGCAGCACGACGAACCCGGGGCCGGAGGGAGGCGGCTCGGAGGCGCCCAGGGCGTAGGCGACGCCGCGCAGGTCCCGGCAGTCCCGGACCGTCCCGCCGTCCCGGAGCCGCCGGGCGATCTCGACGATGGACTCCTCGCCCATGCCGTGGGCGAGCAGGTCCGCCTTCGCGTCGAGGAGGATGGAGGGGCGCACCCGGTCCGACCAG
>CAZKTF010000003.1:0-25460 GCA_964555565.1 uncultured Planctomycetota bacterium
CGCACCCCCCGAACCGGACAAATCCGTGAGCCCCTATGTCAGGAGGTCTGGAGTCATGGAGCCCGAGACTCTGCATGCCGATTGAGCCTGCGGCAACGTAGACGAAGTGACGAACCTGTGGGCTGGTCCTTCAGGGAGTTTTCGAGTAGGAAACGGTCGTACTTCGGTCGGGCAAGTTCCGAGAGGTAGCGATCGATCTCAGCCAACTTGGCCCGTCTTGAGGCGGCCGGCTCCTTGCCGAAGAACCGAGAAAAGAAGCCCAAGGAAGTCGCCCCCACTGAGGCCACACGACGGGGTCGGTCGTATACGACCCCGCTCAGTCTAACACGTCGTCGCGGCGAAAAGTCGGTCAGCGAGGACCCCGGGCTACTTCGAGCCCGTCCACGGCTGACCGGAGGCGCGATTGGAAGCGTCGGTCCGATTCTCCCTCACTTTCGTCGGCGAGAAGTTCCCGCAGCCTTCGAGCATGCTGACGAGCAAGCGGCGCCGCGCCGGGAGCTGGAGCGGACGGGGGCACGTGTGGGCGGACGGGCCCGAAGTGGTGGGGCGCGAACGGTGGCTGAGTTCGGAGCATCAGACTCCCTGAGCCCTCATCACCTTGGCCGGCTCGTCGATTGGCTTCGTGGCAACGAGCCACGCACGACACCCGGCGAGCGACAGTGAGTAGGAAACCTCATCCACGCCCACGGGAAGGCCCCCGGGGAAGCTGTCGCGAGTCAGGCGCGGGAAGGCCCCATCAACCGCGTAGAGCTCCTCGGTGACGATGCGCCACGGAGTCGCGTACCGATCCGCCTCCGCCGGGCTGTAGCCAGCCCCAGCCAGCCTGTCCATGAACAGGTCCGCAAGGCCTGGCACGGTCTCTACGCCGGACCGCACCCGATCGACGAGCCCGGGAAGCGTGTTGGCCGCGAGGCTATCGCTGACAATCTGGAGGCTGAACAGGAAGAGCCTTCCGGTCTCGGGAGCGGCCAGCTGGTCGAGGCTCGCGATGTGGTGTGTCGCCGGTCCCTGCCATTGGACCGTGGTGGTCTTCACCTCGACTGATGCTGCGGGCCACCGGAAGTCGTGGCGCGCACCGATCGGCGCCCAGCGCTCGAACCCGTGCGGCAATCCCATCCAGCGCTCCATGAACCACAACTCGCCAAAGAGCCCCGCCGCGGCCTCGGCCGAGAGACCGGCTCCCGGTACGCTCCAGAACCTCCTCCACTTTCCCAGCGCGCGCATGACCGCTACGCGGATATCTGCTCCTGCCCCGGCAAGAGACTCCGCGATGTCGGCCGCCACGCACGCATGAGTTCTGCGCAACCCGGGATCCGTGCAGCCCAGCGCGATGTACGTGGCCTGCGGGGCACCCTCGACGACCATCGGGGCCAGTTCAACTCGAAGGCCACGCGTCGGCCGTTCCGCGAGCGGTTCCATGTCGGGAGGGACCTCGACCAGCAGGTACCAGACCCCGTCGTGATCGACCGCAACCCACAGAGGGGGGGTGCCCGCCGCGGAAGGAACCCTGCGGCCATTCAGCTGCCCGCGGGAGGGAAGCCCGATCTGCTCCCACCGATGTTGCAGGTCACTCGGTGTCGTCATCGGCCTCAGGGCGGCGTGCTGGTCCGGCGGCGTACTCGACGGTCGCGGCACTCCCCGATACGGGGAAGACGATCGCCACGCCAACTACTGTGCAGCCAGTCTGAGGATCGTCGAACAGATCCTGGCGATCCTCCGTCGTGCCCTTGGAATACCGGCTCACTGGGTACAGAAGGAGCAGCCCCTCGGCCACATTGCGCTCGGCTCGCAAGGCGCTGCCGAGCTTCCGAAACACTTGGTTCCGGCGGCCGATGCGCGCCCGCTCGATAGCCTCTGTGGACAGGCCGAACTCCTCATCGCCCTGACCTGGCTCGCCATCGAGGCGTGGGGGGCTTGTCAGGACGCCAATCGAGTTTGGATCCGCCTTCAGCCGGCTGCGGCTCATGCAGTTGACTGACCCCACCCCGATCACCCCAAGGTCCTCCCCTTGGAGGTCATCATCATATCCCGGCAAGGAGCGCACAGAGACCAGCCACCGGACAAGCTCGCCGTGCTGCTCCGCCTGCACCTTGATGTAGCGCCGCAGCGTGAGGCTGTCGAAGGAGTCCGGCGCCTGCATCGACTTGTAGCCCCCCAGGAAATCGTCAATCCTCTGCCACGGCACACCCGCCCAACCAGGCCGTCCCTTGGCATCTGTGGCGTTTTGAGGGCCAAGTCCGCCAAGGAACTCCCGGCTCGCCGAGAGGTTCTGCAGGAGCCAATCCCGGTCCGCCAGCCGGAAGCGAGATGTCTGCCTGAGCTGGCCCGAGAAGCTGAGTTGGACGGGACGGGCGCTCCTCATCTTGTTGGCGGCCGTGATCGCCATCGCAGGATGCGTGCGGATCTTCGGACCGAACTCCCGGGGGGTGAGCTTGGCGCGTTCGTACACGGCGATCTCGTCACGGAGTTCCTCCTCGACGAGGGCCAGGTGCCTGAAGTGCTCAGCCAGACCTTCGGTGGTCCAGAGCCGGGTCAGGTCCACATACCGCTCGCGATAGCCAAACCAGCGCCCCATCTGCAGCAGGGTGTCGTAGTTGGCAGCGTTGCGCACGTAGTACGACACCACGAGCCCCTCCAGCGTGAGGCCGCGTGAGAGACGATTGCCACCGATGAGCACTAGTTTCGCGGCAGGGTTTGCTCCGTAGTCGAGCACGTCCTGACTGGTGACGTTGAGGACCTTGAGCTCAGGCTTCGATCTGAAGAACTCCGTTATCTGCGGTTCGATCTGCTCGAAAGTACGGTCCCTGGTTGCATCGAGGCCCACGATCACCGGCCGGAAGTCGCCCTCCCAGCGAGTGCGCAGTTCCGGGCGCAGCGCTTCGCGATCGTAAAGCCATTGACTGCGGACGCCCGCCATGTGCTCCGTGACGAGCCCGGCGAGGGCATTGTGGAGTTGCGTCAGGTGACTTGTATGGATTAGCATCGTCGCAATGCCGTTTCCAAGTCGGTCCATCTTGGCGGCGCTCGCGAGGACGAAGTCGAGGTACGCCTGCTTCAAGGACTCCGGCATCGCCGGCTGAAAGCCCTGGCGTTCTCCGGGGGCAGGGATGAGGGCGCCCACGTCATGCCCGGGTATCACGCGCAAGACATTGAGCCCTGCGACGTCCTCTTCCTCGTGCTCCAAGGCGTCCCTGCCGAACAGGCGCTCAGCTCCAAGGTAGTGGGGCGGCCTGGGAAGAGCGATAATGAAGTCCCGAGGGTACAGGTCTTCAAAGACGTCCCTGTCGATGGCGTCTGGGGGATTGAGCACGTTCGCGAATGGCGTTGCGGTGTACGCGACGAAGGAGACTCGCCTGAAGTGGGCAACGAGATCGCGGACCAGACGGTTGATCGTTGACGGGTCGAGGTCGTCATCAGGCTGGCCACCGGCATCCTGTACCAACGGGCGGTTTCCCCCGGTGTTCACGGACGCCTGGTCTGCCTCGTCGTCAATCACGAGGACAGGAAGGTGCTGCGGTGGCGGAGCCTCCTCAATCCACGCGAGGAGCTTGCGCAGGATGTTCGCGTTCTTCTTGATGACCGCGACTACGCGATCATTCCCCTGAAGGACTGCGGCGGACTCCACGGTGCCCGGGTTGAAGTCCCCTTTGAGCTCGTTCCGAGTGAGAGACATCCATCGCTGGCCGTGCTCCGGGAGGCCAACACCCTCGGGGTCGTCGGTGAGCCCCAACTCCCGCCCGAGCCGCTCCTGCGTCTGCTTGCGCAGGCCGTCGTCCATCCCCGAGAGGACGATGAAAAGCTTGTAGCCGAGGTCCGCGCACTTGGCAATGAGGGCGGTGATGTTCGCAGTCTTCCCACTTTGAATGTAGCCGACGACCAGCCCTTGGACGCGGAAGGCTTCAGGTCCGGCTGACCGCGGATCCTCGAGGTGCGAGAGGACCTTGTTACTCATGTCGTCGAGACTCTCAACTTCGACCTCGCTGCGGTCGCCATCGAGCAGGTAGGCGCGCAGACGACGCCAGCAGTAGCCAGTGGAAGGGTCCCACCCGGCAGACCACGGCCGGGGTCCTCCGGTACCGCTCAGAACGCTGGCGCGGCGGATCGGCTGGTCGCGTTCTGACTGCCACCGAGCGCGGACAGCATCGCGGTGCTCCAACGGAACCACTGCAAGCAGCGCGGCGTCGAGCGAACTGCCCAAGGCATCCATGTGGACCCGCACGACGCGGAGGAACTGGTCGATAGGATCACCATCCAAGGGCACGGGCCACCTCTCCATCGGCGTCCTTCACAGCACCCATAATCCTCGCAAGCGCTGCGGTCTCTGAGACGGACGAGGCAGCTTTCTCCAAGGCCTGGCGGATGCGCTTTACCCCTGCGGTGGACTCTGCGACGTGACCAGAGCCATCGCCCTCCCCTCCCGCGGGAGCGCCTCGACCACCGTGCACCGGTCGGCCACGGGCCTTGGGCTCCTGAGTCCCACCGCCAGCGTCGTAGACATTCCGTGCCTGCCGGCAAAGATGTTCAACCGACTGCTTCAGTTGCTCCCGGAGATCGGACGGGAGGACCACGCGCACCTTTGCGACATTGACCTCGAAGGCGGAGTCGAGGTCCGGGAAGAAGTCGATTGCTGCCCGGGCGAGCTTCGTGTGCTCGTCGGCGGCGCGCATGTAGGACCATCCACCGCTCTGAACCAACCTGTTTGCACGGTAGATGTAGAAGCCCTGCTGGGCATTCCACCGCTGGGGACCACCCGCGCGGTCAAACGCTGCAGGTGACGAGAACTTCTCCTTGGCAGGAAGCACATAGGGCTGGAAACGGACGACGCCGGCTCCGTCTGGAGTCCGCAGCTCGATCTCCTTCGCCGTGAGCCTGAGCACACCGCGCTCGTCGCTCACAAACGGATCCCACGCCTCGATTGGGTGGCCGTTCAACGTGATCGTCAGCTTCCTGCGATGCTTGACCTCGCCCTGTATGAACCGGTGGAAGACCATCCCGAGGTGGAGCTCCAGATGCTCACCAAGGGCGTAGAACCCGTTGCGGGCCTTCTCACCCCAGGGAACCTTGTAGCCGAGCACACGGTCCAGCTTCTCCCAGAGGACCACGGTTCCTGATCCGGCGTCGAGAGGCTCCACCAAGTCAGGAGGTCGATCGTCTGGCGAGAGGAGAAAGACATGCCACTTGTCGGATCGCTTGACGTGATCGAGGTCAATCTGGCGGGCCTCCACGCGATTGCGGTCCGGGTCCATCCGACTCGCCACCGACAGACGGGAGCACTGCGAGAGGGACGCCGTCTTGAGCCCAAGACCGAACTTGCCCAGGCTGTCTGGTTCGTACTCGCTCGCGGAGCCGTAGCGCATCGCCTCGGTGACTCCGGCGGCGGCCATCCCATTGCCGTTGTCGGCGATCCTCACCCACGAGTCAGGGCCATCGAAGCGCAGAACTACATCCACGCGCGAGGCCTTTGCCGCGATCGAGTTGTCCACCAGATCGGCTACGGCGTGAACGAAGTCGTAGCCGACGTCGCGAAGGGAGCTGACGAGCCGGGCCGCCGAAGGGATGACCTCCTCGATCTCTCGCTGCCTTGCGGCGCCCATCGGCCTACCCCTTCCTCCGCCCGCCCGTCAAGAGGGCCCCGAGCTTGGCATCCAAGACGTCCACCTGCCCGACAGCGCACTCCCAGACGACCAGCGTCCGCCATCCTAGCCTCTGCAACTCCTTGAGAACGCTCCGATCCCGCCTGATGTTCGCCTGGAACTTGGCCAGCCAGAAGCGCTTCCTGCTCTTCGGGGTGTACGCGAACTTGCATCCCCGATGCCGGTGCCAGAAGCACCCATGCACCAGGACAACTGCACGGTGCCTGGGAAGGACGATGTCAGGGTGTCCGGGCAGGTCCTTCACCTGGAGGCGAAACCTGAAACCGAGCCGATGGAGGCGGGAACGGACGGCGATCTCCGGGCCGGTATCACGCCCGCGGATCCTTGACATGTTCCAGCTTCGTCTGGCGGGACTTAGGGTGTCGGTGCTCAAGCAACACCTGCCGCCGACAGAACCCTGTGAACGAGGCCCGCAATGCGCCTCGCCATCAGCGGCGGGACCGCATTGCCGACCTGGGTGTACTGCTCAGTTCGAGGCCCGCAGAAGAAGTAGTTGTCGGGAAACGTCTGGAGCCGCGCGGCTTCACGGACGGTGAGGGCACGGCACTGCAGTGGATCGTAGTGGATGTAGTAGTGACCATCCTTGGCGATGTGGGACGTAACGGTGGAGGCTGGAGTGCCCGCCAGCTGCACACGGAACCTGTCCGTGAACAGGTTGTGTGTTCTGGCCGCCCTTGCAGCGTTCCTGTGCCTGGGGAGAAGGCTCTTCGGAAATTCACTGAGCCTCGGTGAGCGCCGATGGACCGCCGCATAGCACGAGGCGTAGAGGTACCTCCAGAGGTCCTGGGGAATGTGGCCCCTCGTACTGTGGTTGAGACAGCCTTTCAGCCGCCTGTCCCGAACGAACCTGTGAAACGCGCCGCTGGCCTCGTTGGCCCGCGCGGCGTCCGCCGACAAGGGAACGAACTCCCCTCCGATGGTGAGGCTGCCCTCGGCAGCACGGTTCGCGCATGCCTTCACCCGGGTTGCAACTCCCTTGCCCGCGGCTTCCCTGATCTCACGCAGAAGCCGAGCTCGCGCCACGCCTTGGACAGCGATCGTCCAGACCTCGAGCTCCCTGCCCCAGGAGACATAGCTCCGGACGGGCGGAAGATCCCCGATCGCCTCTCGCACAGTCGGAGCACGGCGCTTCCTTCCGGGCGCCTTCAGGAGCACCGGCGGATGCCCCAGCCTCTCCAAGAGATCATCGCGAACACCCAGGATGAACACGCGGTGTCTTCTCTGCGGAACACCGAATGCGTCGCACTGGACGACGTAGTCCTTCGGAGCGACAGCCTCCGCGTCCGGCGGTTCGACTACGGGGAAGAGCGAGTAGCGATGATGGCTGGCAACCCGCCGATTGGCTCGGCCCATACAGGAGGGTCGGCTCAGGTCCTCCGTGATCCGCCCGAAGACCCTCTCACCGCCGACTTCCGAGGAGAGCATTCCGAGGACGTTCTCCATGACGAAAACGGCCGGCCACAGGGCTTCGATGACCTTCAAGTACTCTCGGTAGAGGTGGCTCCTCTTGTCGAGGTCGAGCTCATAGCCCTTGACGCCCTTGTTCCGAGCCCGCCCGACTACCGAATACGCCTGACAGGGAGGGCCTCCAATCACGACGATGGGACGCCCTCCGGAGGCATCTCTCACCTGACGCAGGGCATCGAAGATCCGACCATGGGACCTGCTCGCACCGAGTGTCGCCTTCATCGCCACTTCGGCCGCCGCCTGCCAATGAGCTGCCTGGCGTCCCTTTCCCAGCTCCTTCGGGTCGCCTCCTCGGGCAAGGAGCTCGTAGTACTCCTTCGGAGCCTCGCCGCGAGGGAAGCGTCGAAAGAACGTCCTCAGAAGAAGCGTCTTGTGGGCGAACTTGTCGCGCTCAATGGAGAGGGCTACCGAGAAACCGGGGCCTTCCCGCGGCGCAAAGTCGTTGAAGCCCTCGCCAAGCCCACCGGGGCCTGCGAAGAGATCGACAACCGGAATGACTTCGTCCATGCCCGCTCACCGCCCGCGCACCCTTCAGGTGTCCGCCCTGCTTCCGACCAAGAAGGCCCAAGACCACAGGGTCCAGGATAGCACTAGACGAGAAGGAGGCCGTGCTCTACCTCGGGAAGGTCATCGAGGCGGCCGGGCCCGACGTGGCCACGGTGGACTTCCGGTGGACGGCCGACCGACCCGCGTTCGAACCTCTTCTGGACCTCGTTTGAACGGAGCTGATCACCAGCACGGAACTTGCCCCCCCGCGGGTGGTTGTGTCTGATGGCTTCGGGGCCGGACCGCTGGACTTCCTGCCCGGCGGCGACTCGCTGAGGAGAGGCGATGCGGAACGGACGGTCGGCCGGTTCTCCATCAGGCGAGGGGTCCGGGGGAGAGACGATCGATCCCACTCAGCAGCCGGCCTCGGAACCGACCTCCTCCGTTGAGGACGCCGTTCAGAGGACCCTTGTGGATGCTCGACTGCGGGTGGTGTGCTCCCTCGCCACGGAGTTCGTGGCCGAGCGGGCTTCCAGCGCGGAGCGTGCAGCCGCGCAGCGGCTTGTACGCGCGATCACGGCGGCGCCCCCGTGGTGTCGGACGGCCTTGGCACTTCCAGGCGTCGCACGGCGTGGAGGACTTCAGCCCCAGACGCTCATCCGGGCCGTGGTGGGGAGCTACCGTGTGGCGGGCCACACGGCCTTCGCGGACCATCTCATCGACGGTCTCGAGCGCCTCGGGCCCCTCGGCGACCCCTCGTTGACCTCCTTGGCTCGTGAGCTGCGAGGGGAGGCGAAAGCAGATCCGAAGAAGAGCAGCGCTCTCTCGCGATCCCGGCGAAGGGCCCGGCCAGGGAGGAGGCACCAGAGTGTCCCGCCGATTCGCGCGGGCCTGAAGGAAGCTGGTCTCTATCTCGTTGACCTCGAGGGAAACAGGGGGTACCTCCAGTGGGTCCGACAGGAGGGCGACCAGGAACCACCCCGCAGTCCCGCCCTCGGTGGCGGGGCGTGGGTTTTCGCGATGGAGTTGATCCGCCCCCCAAGTGACGCGAATCGTGCGGGGAGTGTCACTCTCGTGCACCTGAGGACCCTCCTGAGGGACGCACGGATCCCGGTTGGGAAGGACGGGAGCCTCAAGGCCAACGTGGCGAAAGTGCGGCGGGCTCTAGGGATAGTGTTCGGTGGCACCGTACCGAGAGACGCACTGCGGTTCCAGCGTCGAGATGGCCATGTGAACTTCGAAGGCCTCGCTCGGTTCCTCCGGACCAAGGGCGGCGCCTCCCTCGCCCTTGCCACTTCCGCACCGCCTCCGAGAACAGGGCCACGAGGAGCGGCTGCCGCAGCGGCGGCCGATGGAGGTTGACAGCCTGAACTGCGCCCTCTGAACCGTCCTCCCACGCTGGATCCCGGCCGGCCCCGCCGGAGTGCCGGTAACAGGATCTGGCTACCGCGGCTACCGGCATTCCTCGCTCTTGATCTGTGGCGGGGCCGCTACCGCGCTCCGCCTCGGCTACCGCCACCCCCGTAGGCTTCCCCCGTCAGCCCGCGCGGGGGTTGGCAGTCAAGGGATCCCGCGCACGGAGGCAGCAAATGAACGAGCCCAAGCGGCTCTTCAGCGTCGGCGAAGTGGCGGACGAAGCGGGCGCGGCGCCCTCGGTCATCAAGGACATCGCCGCTGACCTGGGGTTGGGCGAGGTCGTCGCAAGCCGTCTCATCCTGACCGCCGAGGAGAAGGAAGACGTCCTGGCCGAGTTGGAGGAGGAGGAGTAGACCCTCCGCCTGTTGCCCCCGCCGCCGTGAACGGCGGGGGCGCAGGAGTTCCGGGATGCCCCCCGAAACCCCCACGACACCCTACCAGCTCCCTCCCCCGCAAACGCTCGCTGGGTCGGCCGTCGCTCGCGTCCTGGACCGCCTTGATGGCGTCAGGCGAGAGGGGCGCGGGTGGGAGGCCCTCTGCCCCGCGCATCCAGACCGGAACCCGTCCCTCTCGCTCGCGGAGGGCGACGACGGCCGCGTGCTGCTGGCGTGCAGGTCTAGGAGGTGCGCCGTCGAGGCCGTCGTCGCGGCCCTCGGGCTCCAGATGTCGGACCTCTTCGCGGACGGCGCCGCGCGAACGGCAACGCGACCGGTGATGGCTCCCGACTTCACCGCCTTCGCCGAGCGGGCCCGAGCCGCCTACGCCGCCCGCCGCAGGGACCCGGCAGTCCTCGCCCTCATCGACCGCTTTCACGGCACGCCCGAGGCCCTCGACGCCTGCGGCGGCGGCATCCTCGACGGCGGCGGATCGGTACGGCTCGTCTTCCCGGAGCACGGCCCCGAGGGGCGGCTCTGCGGCGCGAAGATCCGCCCCGGCCGGAAGGTGAAGGAGGAGGACCTTCCCGGTGGGAGCCACGGCCTTATGGGCCAAATCGCAGATCTCTCCGCTCGTCCCTTGGCCCCAGTCCTCGTCACAGAAGGCGGGCACGATCTCCTCGCCGTCCTCGCCAGTGGCCGGTTCGCCGACTACGTCGTGGTCGGTCTGCCAGGCGCGGGGTTCTTTGCGGAGGGGGCGGGGAAGGAGTGGACGAAGGTACTCGCGAAGAGGGAGATCACCCTCGCCCTTGACGCCGACGACGCAGGGAAGGCCGGGACCGTGGCGGCGACGGAAGCGCTTCGGGCCGCGGGGGCGACGGTCCGGGCGCTCGACTGGGACCGCATCCTCGACGGCGGCACAATCGCGAAGGACCTCGCGGAGATCATCGCCCTCGGTCTGCAACACCCAGCGCATCTGGACCGGCTCTTAGCAGCGGTCCGGGAAGCTCCCGGGTCGGGCCTGCGTTTTCGCACTGTGGAGGAACTCCGGGCGATGCCGGGGAGCAGGATTGAATGGCTGGTCCATGGCCTCCTCGGGATCGGCACCGTGACGGTTCTCGCGGCGCTGATGAAGGCGGGCAAGAGCACCTTGGTGGCCGCCCTTCTTCGCGCGCTGGAGCTGGGGGAGCCCTTCGCCGGGTTCCAGAGTGTGAAGTCCTCGGCGGTCTACCTCTCCGAGGAGTCCGCCTCCGCAGTGCTGGAGAAGTGCGACGCCTTCGATGTCCGTGGTGCCGTGTTCCTCACGCGGGAGGACTTTGATCCCTCCCTCACATTCGCCGACTACATCAAGGGCGCCGTCGCAGAGGCGAAGCGGCGCGGGGCGCGGGTCCTGGTGGTGGACACCTTCGGCCGGTTCAGCCGCCTCGGCGCCGACCAGGAGAAGGACGCAGGCGCCGTCCAGGCCGTAATCGAGCATGCTCTTGCGGCAGCGGCGGGCGGCCTCGCCGTGCTGATCATTGCCCACTTCAGGAAGGGGGATGGCGAGGACGGGGAGGCTATCCGGGGGAGCACGGCACTCCCCGCGGCGGCGGACGTGCTGATCGAGGTCCGGCGCATCAAGGAGGAACCCCGGGGCCCGTACCGTGTCCTGTCCTGCCTCTCCCGGTACAGGGAGACCCCAGCGGATGATGTGATTCTGGAATTCCGTGGGGACCACTACGTGCGCGCCGGCACACGTGAAGACGTGCGGCGCGACGCCGCGAAGGCGCGCATCATGCAGGCCGTCGAGGAAGCTACGGAACCGCTGGCCCAGAAGGAGGCCATCCAGGTCGCAGGCCTGAAGTCGGAGGCAGCCGTCCGGGCCCTCCGGGAACTCCAGTCGGACGGCGCCTTGGTGCGGACCGGGGAGGGGAAGAAGGGCTCCCCCTACCGCTACTCAGTCCCCGGCGCCACGCATTCCATTCCTGCCGTTCCCATTCCTCTCCCCGCCCCCGGGAATGGCAAGGCGGTGGATTCTCTTCCCCTCTTCCCCCCGGAGGGGGAAGAGGGGAGGAAGAACCACCGCGAGGAGGAGTCTGACTCTTCTCCCGTTTCCGGCGGGAGTGGAAAGGCATCTGGGGCTCCTGCACCGCACGCGGAGGACTGCGACTGCCTCGCGTGCACGCCCAGGACTGGAGAGGAGGTTCGCCCTTGATCCCTTCCGTGACCATCATCCTCGCCCGCGCCGAGGCCGCCCGGCTCTTCGGCGCAACGCCGTCTGCCGCAGGGAGACCGGACACCCCGAGCAAGGAGGCCGTCCGATGACCAGCGACACCTTCGCCTTCGTCCGCCCTGAGAACGCCGACGCCTGCCTTTTCGCCCTCTGGAACCACGCGTGGGATCTCGAGCTCAGGGACGGGATGGCGCGCCCCTACCCGAAGGGCCCCGACAAGGAGTTGGCGGAACGCGACCTGCGGGACATCGACAAGGTGATCCAGAAGCTACAGCCCTACCTCACCGCCTTCCTCCGTCTGCGGGAGCCGGAGCAGCGCGACAGGGGGCGCTGGTCCTCCTCCCTCGACGACTGCGACCATGCCATCGCGGTCAAGACCTTGCTGTTCCGCAGGAGTAGGAAGCCCCCGTGTCCCCGGTGCCGGGGGTATCTGTGCCACGTCTGCCGGGCAACCTGGCGGCGCGACCTCGCGCAACACGTCCGCGACAAGGACTTCGTCCCTGTGCACGTCTGGAACCAGGACGAGCAGCGCGTGGTGGTCATGCCTCAGCAGGGGCCCCCCGATGCCGGCCGATAGCGTTCGCCCCGACAACTCGAGGTCTCCCGCGGACAAGGGCGCGCCGGACTGCGGGATCAAGAAGAAGATCGACCAGGCGATGGGCATGCTGCTCCAGGGGAAGAGCGTGTCCGAGGTCGCCTACCGCTTCAGGACGACCACGCGGACCGTCCGCCGCTGGCGCCAGGCCAGGTATCCGAACGGGATGCCCACCCCCGGGGGCCCCGCGGAGCAGGAACTTTCCGCCACCGAGACGGCGAATCACCGGACGGACACTGCGGACGGACAGGTGGGGACGGACACGGCGGACGGACCGCGCTCCGAGTCCTCCGGCGACAACTACCCGTTCGCGGCCGACCCCGAGATCGTGGCCGTGAGGAGGAAGGCTGCGCTGGAGCGGGCCGAGGCCGAGCGGCTCCGCGCCTCCTTGGAGCGCAGGGAGGCCGAAGGCGACCTCCGCGAGGTCGAGGAACGGGAGCGGCTCCGCCTCCTGAAGGTCCGGAGGTCGGAGCGGGACTGGCACCGGAAGACCTACCAGGTGCTCCGGCAGCTCGCCGACGCCGACGATCCGGACGACCCCCGCGCGATCGAACTGGCCGGCTGGCACTGGCACCGCTCCGGCGGCGGCCCTGGGAACCCCTACAAGGACCCCGCGGACCTCCGCAACGCCGCATGGTCCCAGGGCTGGAAGGCCGCCGAGGAGACCGACCCCACCAAGGCAGGGAGGCGTCCGTGACCAACTCCTCGTCGGTCGCCGCGCTCTACGCGAGGGTCTCGACCACGGACCAGAAGCCCGGGATGCAACTGGCCGCCCTCCGGGAGTACGCCGCCCGCCGCGGGTTGGAGGCGTTGGAGTACCTGGACCGGGGGGTCTCCGGCGCGAGGGACGCCCGCCCGGAACTCGATCGTCTGGTCGCGGACGCGCGGAGGCGACGGTTCTCCACGGTCGTTGTGTGGCGGTTCGACCGGGCCGCCCGCAGCGTGGAGCACCTGGCGCGCCTGCTTCGGGAGTTCGAGGCTCTCGGGGTGGGCTTCGTGAGCCTGACCGAGGCCGTGGACACTTCCACGCCTGCCGGGCGGATGTTGTTCCACATGCTCGCCGCGGTGGCCGAGTTCGAGAGGGAGCTCATCAGGGAGAGGGTCGCGGCCGGGCTCGCCCACGCGAAGGCCCAGGGGCGCCGCGTCGGGCGGCCTCGTCTGGCCCTGGACGACGACGAACTCCTCCGCCTACACGGCGCCGGCCTATCGGTCCGGGAGATCGCTTCCACGATCACCGCGGGCGATGGCAAGGCCCTCCGGCACCCCTCGCGCTCCCTCGTCTCGAGAGAACTCCGACGCCTCGTCGGGGCGGACTCGAGTCGTGCGGGCGTGAGGAGGGGCCCTCCGGGGCCCGCGGGGGCCCCGGGGAGCGCGGACGGGGCTCCGGAGCCCTCCCTCTCGACCGAGAGCCCCCGGAGGCCCAGAAAGGTTCCTGGACGGGGTTCATGCACGCAGGCCGGGGACGCGGGAGGCCGGGACAGGAAGGTGAAGGTTTGTGAACAGGAGACGGGCGGGTAGGCCGTGGGAAAGGGGATTCCCGTCCGGATGGATCCCCCCCACGGGGGCCACCCCGCCCGTGAACCGGCCCTCCCACGGTTCCTCACTACGTTCGATGTGGCCCACGCCTTCGGCTGGACGCAGCGGGCAGCCCGCCTCGCCTGCGAGACGGGTCGCATCCCTGCCTTCAAGATCGGGAAGGCCTGGTTCATCCGGCCGGAGGCGTTCTGGGCCTTCGTGACGGAGCAGGAGAAACGGTTCCAGCAGGCCCCGCATCGGAAGCGCGAGGCCATCCGCGATGCCCTCGACGAAATTCTCCGGAAGGGTCGGAGGGCCTCTTGACACTCCACACCCCTCCCGGTATCTTGTCACCAAATGCACAAGACACCACGACCGGGAAAGAAGCGGGGGGGCCCTCTCGGGCCCCACGCGGATCGAAGCGGCGGCCCGCCGAAGGGCCTCGCGGGGCGCATCGTAGCGGAGCGGCTCCGTCGGGGACTCTCTCAGGAGGCCGCCGCCACGGAGCTGGGGATCGCACGGGTGACCCTCGCCGGGTGGGAACTCGGCAGGGGACCGCGGGGGCTCTACCTCGTGGCGCTCAGGGCATGGCTGAAGGGGAGGGCCTAGACATGGCGCGCAGGAACTTCGGATCCGTCTTCACTCGGAAGGCGCGGGGCGTGACGTGGTACTGGATCCGCTTCCAGCTCGGGGGCCGTAACGTCCGCCGGAAGGTCGGGACGACGAAGAAGCAGGCGGACGACGCCCTCGCCGCCATCCGCACGGCCCACGCGGGCGCGGAGAAGGAGAAGCTCCAGGGCATCGTGGGGCCCGCGCGGCTCAAGTTCGCCGACCTATGGGACACGGTCCTTCCCACGCTCTCCGCCCGGCTCACGCCCGCCAACGTGGAGATCCAGCGGCGCCAGTCCACCGTGGCCCGGACCTACTTCGGCGAGGAGGTCCTCGTCCGGGAGATCGGGGTCCCGGAGATCGAGGGGCTCCTCGATCACCTGATCACGGCCCGCGGGTGCTCCCCCGCCACGAGGAACCGCTACCGCGCGTCCCTCTCGGCTTGGTGGAAGGTCGCCATCGCCGGAGGCTTCGCCCGGGAGAACGTCGCGAAGAAGATCAAGGCCCTCAAGGAACAGCGCCGGGCCATCCCCTTCCTCAGCGACTCCGACGTGGACCGCATCATCGCCCGCGGCCCCGAGGAGTCCCGCGGGTACTTCCGCATCCTCGCCGACACCGGCATTCGGCGGTCGGAGGGGATCCGTCTCGCATGGCACGACGTGGACCTTCGCCGTGGGGTGATCCTCGTCCGGGTTTCCAAGAACCGGGGGACGCGGGAGATCCCGCTGACCGCCAGGGCGCGGGAGGCCCTCGTCGCCCTCCTCGTCGAGCGGGGCCCGATCCCCCTTGAGGGGCCGGCCCGGGTGTTCCCCTGGGTCGCCCGGTACAAGGACCTGGCCCACGCGGAGCGCCGGGTCACCCTCCTCTTCCGCGCCGTCGCGAAGAAGGCGGAGGTCCCCCTCGCGAGACTCCACGACCTAAGACACAGTTTCTGTAGCCGCTTGGTCCAGCGGGGCGTCCCCCTCTCCTCCGTCATGCACCTGGCCGGGCACTCCTCCCTCTCTGTCACTAGCCGCTACGCCTCCCACGTTCCGGGGGGGGCCGCCGCCGCCGCCATCGCCGCCCTCGAGGCCCCGGCCCCCGTGGTCACCGCCCCGGGGAACACAGCGGCAAGCGCCGCCCGGGCGGCCGGGTAGTGCCTACTTGAGCCTGAGGCGAATGATGGGGTAGGCAGGCTCCCCTGGGTAGTACGAGAACAAGAGGAAGGCGTCGGTGAACTGCTCCACAGGCCCGAATGTCGCCTCCCTGAGGAAGTCCACATAGGGCCCGGGGCTGAGCATCCCCTCGTCCGTGTGAATGACGAGGATCCGCCTGGAGAACGACCGCGCAGGGCCTTCCTCTGTGAACCGCTTGCCGTCCTTCCTCCCCACGATTCTCCGGAGCTCATCCTCAACCTCTTGGGGCTTCCACATCCTGAAGACCCCATCTCCCCTCTCGTTCCGGCGAACGGCCTCTTCACTGACGAACTCGGTGATCTCGATTCCGACCAGCCCTCCCGCGGCGTCCTCCGCGAAGAAGTCCGGCGGTTCGCCGCGGGGGCGCCTGAGATGTAGCAGTTTCGTTCCCTCGGAGGTCTCAAGCGACCTCAAGAACTCTGTGGCGACCCCCCGCTCCATGACGTCCTTGTTGCGCCACTGGAAGAAGGAGGCGTAGCGTCTCTGCTTGGTGCGCGCCTCAGCCAGTCGCCGGACCACGCGGTCCAGAGACTCCCTGGCCCGATCTGCCATGTCCCGAGGATACCCATCCGGGCCGCTCCCCGCGGCCATGCATGGGAGGCGAAAGGCGCGGCTGCTAACCATAGGGTCCCAGGTTCGAGTCCTGCTCGGGGAGCCAGACACCGGAAGGGCGAACCGTTCCGCGGACGCGGTTTACACGGACACCCAGGGACGCCCCCGCCCGGGTCGCCGTATCTCTGCTCCCCGTAGACCGATGCGCGGGGTGCCCCGCCGAGGCCCGGATTCTCTGGAGTTGAACTTTCGTCCGGGACCCCGGATGAATCGAGGGTCCCCCATCCGGGGTCCCAGACGTGGCGCTCTCGATCTCTCGGTTTACGGGAGAGAGCGGGGGACTCTCAGTTTACATGGGGGGGGAGATCCGGGGCGCCCGGGCCGCGCCCACGGCGCCACGGGACGCCCGTTCCCGCTGGTCCATCCTCAGGACGGGCGGCACCTTGTTCAATCGCATCGCGTCATTCCCGGCACTGCTCGCCGCCTACCGCCGCGCCCGGAAGGCGGGACGAACCGCGCCGGGCGCCGCGGACTTCGACTTCCGGCTTGAGGAACGGCTCCACGGGCTCCGCGAGGAACTCCTCACCGCGTCCTACCGCCCCGGGCCGTACAACTCCTTCGTCATCCGGGAGCCGAAGCGGCGCGTCATCTCGGCGGCTCCCTTCCGGGATCGGGTGGTCCACCACGCGCTGGTCGGCGTGCTCGAACCGAACTTCGAGAGGCGGTTCATCGCGGACTCCTACGCCTGCCGGCGCAGCAAGGGGACGCACGCCGCCGTGGACCGGGCCCACGCCTTCGCCCGCCGCTTCCGGTACTGCCTCTCCGCGGACATCGTCCGGTTCTTCCCGTCGGTGGACCACGCCATCCTCCTCGATACCCTCGGCCGGGTGGTCCGGTGCCGCCGAACGCTCGACCTCGTCGGGCGCATCCTCGACGGGGGCGGGGAAGTCCTGCGGGGCGAGTACCCGGGCACGCTGTTCCCGGGGGACGACCTCTTCAGCCTGCTGCGCCCCCGGGGCCTCCCCATCGGGAACCTGACGAGCCAGTTCTTCGCGAACGTCCACCTGGACCCGCTCGACCACTTCGTGAAGGAGGCGCTTCGGGTGCAGGGCTACGTCCGGTACGCCGACGACTTCCGCGTCTTCGACGACTCGAAGGAGCGCCTGCACGAAGTCCGCCGGGAGATGGAGCGGTTCTGCGCGGGACTCCGGCTCACGCTCCACGACCGGAAGACGCAGATCCGGCCCTGCGCCTCGGGCGTGCCCTTCCTCGGGTTCGTGCTCCACCCCGAAGGGCGGCGGCGCCTGCGGCGCGAGGGTGTGCGGAGGTTCCGGCGGAGGCTCCGCCGGCTCGCGCGCTCCCTCGAGAGGGGGAGGACGACCCAGGCAAGGGTGTCGGAATCGGTGCGGGCGTGGCTCGCCCACGCCGACCACGCGAACGCGGAGCGACTCAAGGCCCAGGTGCTGAAGGAGGTCACATTCCGATGCAGGCCGAACGAACGCCCGTCTTCGTGAGGACCTACGACCTGGTCCTCTGGCTCTTCCCGCGCACGGCGAAGTTCCCGAAGGTCCTGCGCCACACGCTCACCAACCGCGTGGAGGGGACGGCGTTGGACCTCCTCGGGACGCTTCTCCGGGCGAACCGGGTCCGGGGCGACGACCGGCTCCGTGCGCTCGACGAAGCCGACGCGCGCCTCGACGCGCTACGGTTCCTCGTGCGGCTCTCGACAGACCTCGGGTTCCTCTCGCTCCGCCAGTACGAGTACGCGGCGGGGAAGCTGGCGGAGATCGGCCGCCTGCTGGGGGGCTGGAGGAAGGCAACGCAGGCGGGGCCGTAGCGGAGAGTTGCCGCGGCGGGAGTTTCGACGCGTCACCTATTCCCCCCGCCGCGGCGCGTCTCTCTTCGGCCCCCGTCCTGCGGCGGGAGCCCGGGGTCTCGGGCCTGGGGCCTTCCGGGCGCTGGCGCCGGGTCCGCATGGAGCCGGCGCATCTGGCCATCCCGGCGGGCCTGCGCCCACCGGACGGAGGTCGCTCGCGGCACGAAAACCAAGGTTGTCGTTCCGGTTCGTCGGATCGTTCCTGTTGCGGTTGGCGGCCCGGAGATTGTCCGGATTGTTGTTCCAACTGCCGCCGCGCAGCACGCGGTTCGAACGGCGATTCTTCGGCCCGGCCCCGGCCGGTCGGACGGGTCCTTCGACCCTCGCCGGCGCCCGGAGGATACGCCGAAACGGCCGCGAATGCCAGAGGCCAGAGGATCAGAGCGCCAGAGGCCTACGGAAGACCCCTCGCGGCACGAAAACCAAGGTTGACGTTCCGGGACGTCGGATCGCCCCGGTTGCGGAGGGCGGCCCGGAGATTGCCCGGATCGTCGTCCCAACGGCCGCCGCGCAGCACGCGGCTCGAACGGGAGGACGGCCCCTGGGGGTCGCGGGCCGTAGCCGCCCGCGTCCCGTAGTAGTTCTCGTCGTACCAGTCGGCGCACCACTCCCAGCCGTTCCCCGACATGTCGAGGGCGCCGCAGGGGCTCGCGCCGCCGGGGAAGGAGCCGACGGGTGCCAGGCCATCGAAGCCGTCACCGGCCCCGGTCCCGTTGCGCTTTTTCTCGTCGTCCTGGTTGCCCCATGGGTAGGTGCGGGCGTCGGTCCCCCGGGCCGCCTTCTCCCACTCGGCCTCCGTCGGCAGACGCCTTCCCGCCCACTCGGCGTAGGCCTTCGCGTCGTTCCAGTCCACGCTCACCACGGGATGGCTGTCCGTGCTTTCCGGTTGCTGCTCCGGCAGGAACTTCCCCGGGGTGGCCGTGCAGAACTTCTTGAACTGCCCCACCGTCACCTCGTACCGGTCGATCAGGAACGCGGAGAGGGTGACCTTGTGCGCGGGCTTCTCGTCGGCCTGCCCGGAGTCGTTGCTCCCCATCGTGAACTCCCCCGCCGGGACGAGAACCATCTCGGCGCCGTCCTTCTCGCAGTAGATCCGCCCCTCCTCCGTCCGTACGAAGCCCTGCGGGAGGGCGGCCAGCGCCATCTGCGCGGCGAGGACGGCGGCAGGGGGTGGCGGGAGGTTCGGGACGGCGGGCGTCACTGTGACGAGGGCGACCCAGGAGGGGTTGGCGAGGGCGACGGTCTCCTCGGCCCCCACGGTCACGCTATGCCCCGCGACGGGCCGATAGCCCTTCCGGGACAGGCCGACGGCATGAGTCCCCGCCTCGACCTCCACCGTGCTCCCCGAGCGGTCGAGGAACGTTCCGTCCACGGTGACGACGACATCGGGGGGGAGCGCCGAGAGGCCGAGCCGCCCCGGGCTCGCGGTCCAGACTCCCGGCGGGGTCGCCCTCGTCGGCTCGCCGGACCGGAGGGTCACCCTCCCCGCCTGGGGACGGCACTTCGCCTTCTTCCAAAGGATCTCCACCTCGCCAGCCTTCCGCCGGAGGAGACCTGACCTGGCCTCCCCGTCCACTTCCGCCGTGACGCCCTCCGGGAGCCCGGAGAGGTCGAGGACCGCGAACGGCGGCATCCGGAGGGTGCCGAGGTCCAGGAGTTCGTCGCCCCGGATGCCGACTTCCCGAACGAGGTCGTCCGTGTCGGGGTGGACCAGGCGCAGCGTGTGCTTCCCCGCGGCAAGTTTCCGGGGCCTGAGCGGGCTTGTCCCGAGGAGAGTCCCTCCCTCGTACACCTCCGCCCCGGGCGGGTCGGTCTCGAGGGCCACGGTCCCGTCGCGCTCAAGGAGGGCGACCGTCCTCCGCTCCGTCCGTCCGGCCGCGATGGTCAGCCTCGCCGTCCACGGCTCGTACCTCGCGAGGGTCACCGTCACCGCGTACTCCCCCACCGGTACCTCCACGGGCCCGACGGTCCCTCCCTCGGCCAGTTCCGCCTTCCAGGGCAGCGGCGCCCCGGCGCGCGTCGCCTCCACCCCCGCACCCGGGAGCCCCCCCTCCAGCACGAGGAACCCTGTCAGCCGCTCCAGCACGAGCCGCACCTCGCGGCGCCCCTTGCCGTCGAAGAGGACTCCCGCCTCCTGTGCCGGCCGATGGTCGGCGAGCCACGCCTTCACCGTGAGTGGCGTCCCCGGGGGCACATCGGACACGAGGAGCCCGTCAGACCCCGCTTCCCCGACCTCCCGTCCATCCACGGTCACCATCGCCCCCGGAGGATCGGTGAACACCCAGAGGCCGGGCGCGGGCTTCGGGGGTTCCGGGGGAGGCGGCATCGGCGGCTGCGCCTCCTTCCCCACGGGCCGCTCCTCCACGCTCGGCGACTTCGGAGTGTCCTTCGGCGGGGCCTCCGGCGCCTTCGGCGGACCCGCGTCCGGGGCCTTCTCCCCGTCCTTCGGAGGTGCCGACGGGCCCGGGGCTCCGCTTCCTGCGGGCGACGGACCCCCTCGGCCGAGGAGCAGGACCGTGCCCACGACGGCACCGGTGGCGAGCAGGGCGAGCCCGGCGACGAGCGGGGCGCGGGAGCGCCGCTGGGGCGGTTCCGGTTCCGTCGGAGAACGCACCGGGGGGACGGCCCTTACGGTGGGCGGCAGGGGGCCCTGATCAGGCTCAGGACCGACCTCACCCTCCTTCACCGGTGATGGAGTGTCCCGGCCGACCGGTTTCCCATCCTCGGGGCGCTGCACCAGGGCCGCTATCGTGGTGGCCCTGAGGAGATTCGCCTCCTTCGCCTCTCCCAAGCCCTTGCAGGCGCTTCGGAGCGCCTCCGCCAGCGCTGGGGCGTCGGGGAACCGCTCGCTGGGCTCGATCCGCAGGCAGGTTTCTACCAGCGCACGAGTGGCGGGCGAGACCCCGGGGGCTGCAGAGTCAAGGGGCTCGTAGGCCCCTCGGAGGGTCGCCCTCTCGATTTGGAAAGTGGTCAGGCCATCGAACGGGGGTCGCCCGGTGAGGAGGGCGTAGAGAGTCCCGCCCAGGCCGAAGACGTCAGCTGGCTTCCCGGCCGTGCGGACATCCATCCACTGCTCCGGCGGCATGTACCCGGGGGTGCCCATGCCGATGTTGGGACGGGTGGTGAACCTGGCGTCCGTCGCGACCCCGGAGTCCGAAAGGGGTCCATGAGCACCTTCGATCCGCGCAAGACCAAGGTCGGCCACCTTCGTGGCGTCCAGGTCCGGTGCCCCGTCCTCGTTTAGGGGGACCAGTAGGTTGTCCGGTTTGAGGTCCCGGTGAACGATGCCTCGCCGATGCGCCGCGGCCACGCCTTCGGTGGCGGCAAGCAGGAGTCTCAGGGCATCGGACTCCGAGAGCTTGCCACCGGGGAGCCGGGACGCGGAGGTCCCGTCCAGGAACTCCATGACGAGGTAGTAGTGCCCCGTGGCCTCGTCCCTATCGACATCGAAGGTCTGGAGAAGGCTCGGATGCCCGATCGTGGCGGCAAAGCGCGCCTCGCGGACGAAACGCTGGCGGAGTTCCGGGTTCTCCGCGATCTTCTCCGCCGAGAGGACCTTGACGGCCCTCTCCACCTCGAACCCCGGCTTGACCCCCAGGTAGACGGAGCCCATGCCGCCCCTTCCCAGGCGGCGGAGGAGTGCGTGGCCGCCGATGGAGGGACGTTCCTCACCACGGTAGCGGACGCGCTTCGCGTGCCTGAGGAGGGGGTCCGTACGAAGATCCTCGGGCTTGCCCTCGTCACGCATTGACGGATCCATAACGCGGTCCAGGTCCCCCGGAGGCCCGGAGATAGTGTAGCGGCAGAGGCCAGGGGACACGCCAAGGCCGCCAAGAAGTGCGCCCGGCCGAGGGCGGGTCCCGGGATTGTACTCCCCGGCCGCCGTGGCTCCGGCGCCGTCCCGCCTACCTCAGTTCCGCCTCGAAGAGGACCTTCCCGTCCCCGTCGAGGACTTGGATCCGGCGGGCGCGGTTGAGTGCGAGGCCCTCGGCGGCCTGCCGAGCGATGGCACGCGAGGCATGCATCGCGACGAGGCGGCCGTAGGCCTCGACCTCGGCCTCGCCGCGGTCGGTGAACAGGGTCGGGTTGCTCGCCATGGTGAGCCCGCCCTTGAACTGCAGCTGCAGGTCCCGCAAGGACCCAAACGCACGCCTCCTCGCGCCCCAAGAGCCTCCCGGCGATTCGACGAAAGCCAATTCGGAAGCCAACGGAGGATCCCCACCAAGGCATCTTGTGCTCCTACAAGAGTTTGCGGCGGTCCATCACCAGACTCTGGATCTGGTTATCTAGGTTCGAATCCTAGTCCCGCAGCCAGCCTCAACAGCCTCGAAACCCGCATGGAGCGGGCACCCGAGCGCGGCGGAGTGGGCCTCCCGCGCAGGGTAAGCCCGGGGGGGGGTTCGCCAAGGAGCGGCCGCTACTTCACCAGGACGGCCCGGCCGCGGTGCCTGCGGTCCGCCGACGACGCGAGGGGGAGCGGGGATCGGTAGGCACGGCCCTCCCAGAGGACCGTCACGGGAAGGGTCCTCTCACCGCCCAAGTCGTAGGCGTCGAGCCGCTCGTCCAGGAGCGGCACCATGAAGCGGCCCTCGGAGAGGCGGAGACGGAACGGAGTGTCCAGATCCTCCCGGACGACTCCCTTCCGGCGGCGAAACGTCAGCCGGAACTCCTCCTTCCCTTCCCCCCGGGCGCGTCCGCGCGCGTCCAGCGTGAAGGTCCGGATGAGGCCTCCCGCGTCCACGGTCACCGTCCTCCCCTCGGGCTCGAACCCGGCCGGAACGGGGAGGCTCCCCTCCAAGAGGAGCGAATCGGTGTCGTCAATCCGTGCGGAGACGTGGAGGGAGACACGCCTCGCGGCTAGGGGGAGCGTCGCGGGCGCGGGCGGCGGGCCGAGCGGCGTCGATGCCGCGTCCCACCAGGCCGACCCGACCGCATCCTCGAGCTCCGTGGAGAACCCGTCGCCGTCGTCGTCCGCGTCGGACTCGGAGAGACCCGCTTGCCCGTAGGAGAAGCGGTAGAGCGGTCCGTATGCGCCGAACAGGTCCCCGGCGCCCACGAGGAGCCCGCCCTTCCAGACGCGCCGGACGTAGAGCTGGTTGCAAGGCATGGTCCCGCTGGCCGTGCCGTCCGTGCAGAAGGCGTAGGCGACGTCCCCATTGTAATTGCGTGCGTCGAACACGGAGACCCCGGTCCCCGGCAGGTCCTGGAAGGTCCCGGCACCGTAGAACAGGTCGGGCGTCAGGGTCGCCACCAGGGCCGTGCCCCCGGGCGTGCCGTACGTCCGCCAGAGCGCCGTGCCGTCTTGTGGGTCGGTCGCCACGAAGTAGAGGAGTCCCCCGAGCATGCCGAGACCGAGCACGCCGGAGGGATAGAACTCGGGCGGCTCGGGGAAGTCGTGGAGGAGGACCGTGCCCTCCCCCGTCCCGTCGGTCGCCCAGACGTCCCGGCCGCGGCTTCCGCCCTTCGCTCCGAAGACCAGCCGCCCGCCCACCTCCCCCAGGCAGTACGGGTCGGAGCCCTCGGGCCCCGGGAACAGGTCCGCCACGAGCCCGGTCCCCTCCGGCGTGCCGTCGGTCCGCCAGAGCTCGAGGCCGGTGGTGCCGTCGTCCGCCGGGAAGAAGAAGAGCCCCCCCGCGGTGCCGGTGCTCCAGTACCACGGCTGGAGTGAGCCCGACGGCCCCGGACGGATGTCCTTCACGAGGACCGTCCCCGCCTCCGTCCCGTCCGACTTCCAGAGCTCCTCCCCCTCCCCGGGCGTGGTTCCCAGGAAGTACAGCGTGGTGCCCGAGACCGCCCGTTGATAATCGAGGTTCCCCCAGACCACCCGGGGCTGCCCGTCTGCACGCACCATCCCCGTCCCCGCCGACGTCCCGTCCGACGCAAACAGCACAGCGTCGGTCGCCCCCGCGGGGACTCCGGCGAAGAAGAGCCGTCCCCCGCAGGGGACGAGTCCGTGGCCGAAAAACGGCATCCTGATTCCCATGGGCACCGCGAGGCCGGTGCCCGCGGCCGTGCCGTCGCTCCGGTAGAGCCCGACCTCGCCGCCCGGGGCGGACGCGAGGACCCACACCGCCCCGTCGAAAGCGACCGGCTCCCCGAGCGGCGCTCCGCCGTCCGGCCAGGGGCGTGCCACGGGGAGCGTCCCCCCGGGCGTCCCGTCGGTCCGCCAGAAGCCCGTCCCGCCGTCCGGGTCGTCCGCCAGGAAGAGGAGGAACGGTTCCCCACCGTCGGCGGGGACCACCGGCAGGAGCTCCAGGCTGCGGAGGGAGGGGTGCAGGACGGGGAGCTTAGGGTACGGAAGGTAGTCCTCGGGATTCGCCCGCCCGCCGCCGGCCACGAGGAGGACCCCGGCCGCCGCGAGGAGGGTTGCGGCGCGCGCGGGCCGCGGGGGGAGCGCGCGGGTCGCGTCGGGAGATCGGCTCGCCATTCTCGCCCTCCGCTCGAGCGCAGGCCCCGCCCGCCCGCCGACCTCGATCCTACCCGGGTCCGGCGTGGCCGCGCGGGGGGTCACGATGGGGGACACCGGAGGGACAAGCCTCCCAGGCTCCCTCGGCGCCATCCCGCGAGATCGTCCCTTCCCGGAGGTCACGGCAACCACCGCGGAAGTCCCGAGGGGCCATCCCAGGCCGCGGGATAGGCTCCGGGGGAAGACCCGTGAAGATCCGCGATACCCGGCCGGCGACCGTCTCCTCGGTGGAACGGTACGAGATCCACGGGCAGCCGAACTGGCGGCTCCTCCTGGTGGCGGACGGGACGCCCGGGGACTCCCCCCTCGAGGCGCGGCTCGCGATCGAGGCGGTCTACGCGGACCCGCGGCCGGGCGACCGCGTGGTCCTCGACCTCCTGATGGGGCAGCCCGTGGCGGTGCGCCTGGCCGACCCGGCCTGACGACCGGGCAACCTGCCGGCTCCCGGGTGTCTACCGGGCCTTCGCGCTGACCGTCACCAGCTCGTAGAGGACGGGGCCTTCCACCCTCGGGGCGCGCACGATGTGGAAGGGGTAGGTGACGACCTGGGGGACGGGGAACCAGCCGGGCTGGGCCTCGAGGATCAGGGCCATGGCACCCCCCGGCGAGGGGTAGGGGGCGCCCAGCACCGTGGCGGGGGTGACCTGGAGGAATCTCACGATGTAGCCGCCCGTGGGGCGCGCCCCGAGCCAGACCCCGAGGACCATCTCCGTGGAGAAGTCCACCGCGGGGGGCGACCCGGACCCGGCGTGCTGCTGCCAGAGCGCGGCCCAGGCGGCTTGGTCGCGCACCACCTCGAACCGGAAGGAGGTGATCCCCGACTGGTCACCCTGGGCGATGGTGCTGAACCCGCCGGGGACCGGGGGCGGGCCGGGGCCCCCTCCGCCCCCGCCTCCCGGGGGAGGTCGCGGCGGGGGGACCCCGACGTGGACCCACTGCGCCGCGCCCTTCGCCGTGAAGTCCACCGTCGCCCCGTAGATCTCTTCCCCCGCCGTCAGCTCGACCAGCACCCCGCCCGGGCCCGCCGCCAGGAGCGCCCCGGCGTCCACGCCCCGCGCCGTCA
>CAZKTF010000003.1:25560-46403 GCA_964555565.1 uncultured Planctomycetota bacterium
ACCCCGCCCGGGCCCGCCGCCAGGAGCGCCCCGGCGTCCACGCCCCGCGCCGTCACCGTGAACCGCCCGTTGAGCGGGTCGAGGCGCACCGAGACCCGGCCGTCGCCCCCGTAGGCTCCACGGACCTCGAACCGCCACCCCGTCCGCGTCTCCCGATACCGGGGCACGCCCTCCCAGGGCGGGCCGTCGAGGAGGACCAGGGGTCCCAACGCCACCCGGAACGGATCGGTCCGGGGGTCGAAGGAGGCCAGCCCGGGGCCCGCGAGGAGGTCTCCGGCGAGGACCACCCGCGCCCCGTCGGCCGCGTCCCTCGGGAACCGCACCCGCGCCCCGAGCACCGCGAGGTCCCCCGCGGGGGCCGCCGGGGACGGCGCCCCCGGGAGGAGGACGCCCGCGAGGGCGAGGGTCATGCCGAGGGTCGTGCGCATGTCGGGTCGAGGACCTCCTGGACGGATTCCCGCTCTACCGGCCTGATGCGCAACTCCCGTGCCCCGCCGATCGAGGACCTCTCCGCCTCGAAGATCGGTCGATCGGTAGCGCGGTAACCGGTCGCGCCGTGACGTGCCCGGGAAGCCGGGAGACTACTTCTTCTCCTTCTCCCGTTCCTCCGCCGCCCGCCGGGCCCGCTCCTCCTCCGCTTCGGCGGCGCGGCGCTTCTCGTCGGCCTCCTTCTCCCCCGCCTCGGCGGCGACCTTCCGGCGCACCGCCTCGAGTTCCTCGAGGTGGGCGCGCGTCTTCTGCATCTCCCGCTCGATGGCCTCGAGCTTCCCGCGGCGGTCCATCGCGCCGGTGTGCTTCGGCTCCTTCTCGAGCGCGCCCCCCTTCTCGCGCGCGCCCCCCTTCTCCTTGAAGGCCATCTCCAGCCTCTCCACGCGCTCCATGAACCGCTGGAGCGCCATCCGGACCTCCTGGAGCTGGCCCTCCTGGCGCTCCCAGCCGGCGTGGAGTTCACGCATCATCCCCTCGACCTCGTTCATGGCGCGGGTCGGGGGGGACGAGGGAGACGGGGGCGCCGCTGGCGGCGGGGACTGGCAGCCGGCCAGCAGCGGGAAGAGCCCGGCGAGGAGGAACGCTCCCGGGACGACGGCGGGGACTCGGACCATGGCTTCACCCTCCTTCGGGGCCCCGCAGAGGGGCCCGGACCCGGCCATTCTACACACCTCCGGCGAGCCGCGCCGTCGATTCCATAACACGTTTCCGGGCATTGTCTTAGGGCCTCGGAGAAGGTCCGCTGCGGGCTCCGTTCCCCGCCGGAATCTCCCGCCCGCCCCCGGGTCCCGCGCGGGAGCCGGGGGAGTGGTAGGGTACCGTCGGCGGATGGCGGGATGGGGCCGGGCGGCGTTGGGCGCGCGACCCCCTCCTTCGTCGGCGGGGGGAAGACGGTTGCCGGCGCCAGGGAGGTGGGCATGGCGATCACGCTGGAGTACCGACGCGGTTCCGTCCTCGTGGCCGACGACGACGTGGGCCTTCTGACCGCCGCGAGCCGGGCCCTCGAGGACGCCGGGTACCAGGTCACGGCCGTCGCGAACGGGAAGGACGCGATGATGGCCGTGGACGTCGCGAACCTGGCCCACAAGCCCTTCGACGTCCTCCTCCTGGACATCCTCATGCCCGGGGCCTCGGGCTGGGAGGTCCTGGAGCGGTGCCGGTCGAAGCGCCCCTCTGGTACCCGGCCCCCCCGGGTCATCTTCATGACCGGGCTCACCGCGGAACTGGACCTCGACCGCCTCAGGCGGGAGGGGGCCGACGGGATGCTCATGAAGCCCGTGACCCCGAGGACCCTCGTGGCCGAGGTGCGACGGGCGGTCCTCCGTGCCCGGGCGGGCACCCCGGCCGCCGCCTCCAGCCGGTAGGCGTCGGAAGCCCCGGCAGGGCCGGTACCGACGGCCGTCAATCACACCGACGGCCGGGACTTCCATCCTCCGCCCCGGACGCTAGGATCCGGGCGGTCCGGGGAGCGAACTCCCCGGACCGAAGGCGGGTCGGGACACTCGGGGGGGGCATGGCAAAGCCGAAGCGGATCCTCATCGTGGACGACGACGAGCTGGCGAGGGACATCTACCGCAGCGTCCTGGAGCCCGAGGGCTACGAGGTGGTGGAGGCCCCCGACGGGAAGAGGGGAGTGGACCTGTTCCGCAAGGGGGGGATCGCGCTCGCCCTCGTGGACCTCCACATGCCCGGGATGGACGGGGTGGCGACGATCCGCGCCATGGACCCGAAGAAGGCGAAGGTCCCCGTCATCGCCATCTCGGGGACGGCGGGCGGCGGCGAGCACGACCCCCTGAAGGACGCCCTCGCCGCGGGGGCCGCGGCGGCGATCGAGAAGGGCTTCGACCACACGAAGCTCCTCGCCCGGGTGCGGGAGCTGACCTCCGACGAGCCGGGGAAGGGCCGGCAGTAGCCCCGCGACCCCTCCCCCGGATTCGTAGCCCCCTCCTTCCGACACGGCCCCGGGGCGAGTGGTAAGTTCCCACGGAACCGGGCGGATCCGGGGGGGCCCGTCATGCAAAGAGACGAAGGAAGCGCTCGAAGGATCACGATTCTCCTGGCCGAAGACGAGGCGGAATACCGCCGCCTGGCCACCATGGTGCTGAGAAGCGCCGGGTACGACGTGACCCCGGTCGAGGACGGGCAGAACGCCATCCTCGCCATCGAGGTCGCCGCCGTGGCGCGGCGCCCCTACGACCTCCTCCTCCTCGACATCGTGATGCCCGGCGCCTCCGGCTGGGACGTGCTCCGCCACGCCCGGGCCCGCACCCCGCTGGGGTCGGTCCCCCCTCGGGTCCTCCTCGTCACCGGCTACGAGGCCGAGTACGACCTCGAGAAGATGCGCCGCGAGGGGGCCATGGGGATCGTGCTCAAGCCCACGACCGGCCCCGGTCTCGTGGAGGAGGTCGAGCGCGTGCTCGCCCTGCCTCCCCCCGAGGCCCACGAGGCCCCCGCGGCGGGGTAAGGCGCGCCTCCACTCCGCCGGTCTCCCGGGGTGGCTCCGGTCGTCACAAGTCCTCCACCCACTTGGACTTCTCGCGGACCACGTTGACGATCATCCGGAACATGGAGTAGTCCGGGGCCATCTCCTTCATCGTCGCCTCGTTCACCTGCCCCGCGAACCCCCCGCGCGCCAGGATCTTCCGGATCTGGTCGAGGGAGAGGCCCAGGTTGTCCGCCGCGAAGACCATCCGCGCGCGCGGCGTGGACGCCTTCTGCATCCCCTCCTCCTGGAGGTAGAAGTGGCTGATGGAGTGCTGCACCTTCCCGAGCCCCCACCGGAAGGTCACGGCCATGGGCGAGCACCCGTAGCGCTGGCGCATGGCGGCGCTGTCCACGATCACCTCGCACCGTTCGGGGTATTCGACCACGAGCGGGAGGGCCTGGATCTCGAGCCACCACATGAGCGCCGGCACCCCCTCGAACACCCCCTCCGTGAAGGGGTGGCCCGGGAGCCCCTCCTCCACCACCACCACGTCGTTGCCCGTGTTGGCCCCCGCGAACTGCTTCAGGGTCCCGGGGAAGCAGAGCTGGACCGCCTTGTTGAGCGCCCAGTCCGTGGCCATGAGGTACCCCCCCACGTTCACGAACCACTGGAGCCGTTCCGCGCTGTCCTTGTCGAGGTTCCCCTCGCAGTTCACGAGGACGACCTGGTTCGGGTTGAGCCCCGCGGTCTTCACCTGCTGGGCCCTGAGGAGGGTGTGGGGGATCGAGAGGTGGTCGAGGACCTTCTCCACGTGGTCCCAGGCCCCCGTGACGACCAGGATGCGGGCCTTCTGGAGGATCTCCACCCCGTACTTGCGGACCTCGTGGGCGTAGCGGGGCGTCTCCGCCTCCTTCTTCCTCGCCTCCGGCGGCAGGCGGCTCTTCTTGAAGATCTCCATCCCGGCGCCGTGGCCGGCCCACCACTCCCGCCAGGCCTTCGGGTCGGGTGAGAGCCGCTCGCGCGTGAGGATCTGGAGGTTGGCCAGGCAGACCCCCTTGACCACGGGGTCGCGGTCCTCCAGCCCGTCGGCCAGCAGCGGGATTGCCGCGGCGGCGCGGAGCCTGCCCATGGCCTCGAAGGCCGCGCCCCGGATCCTCCAGTCCTTGTGGACCCGGAGCGGCTCCAGGAGCGGGAGGTCGGAGGCCACCCCGAGGGTCCCCACCGTCGCCACCGCCGCGCTGGCCACGCGCCAGGACCGGTCCTGCCCCAGGCGGGCGAGGAGGGGGATGGCGGCGGGGTCCATGGCGTCGGCCATCTCCACCACCGCCTGGAGCCGGACCTCGTCGTCCCCGTCGCCGGCCAGCCCCGTCGCGACCTCCCGGAACTCCGCGGCCGCGAGGAGGCGCGCCAGCGCGGTCACGGCCTCGCGACGGGCGAAGGGGCCCGCCGAGGGGTCCGACAGGAGGGCACGCAGGGCGGGGGCGGCCGCCGGGTCCCGCAGCAGCCCGAGGGCCCGCGCCGCTTCGGAGCGGACCCGCTCCGACCTGTGGGCCAGCAGCGCCTCCAGCTCCGCCGGCGCCGCGCGGCAACCCACCCGGCCCGCGAGCCGCGCGAGCCGGCGCGCCGCGACGGCGGCGGCGGGGGCCCTGGCGAGCGCGGGGCGGATCGCCTCTGCCACCGCGGCGGCGTCCATGGAGGCGAGGCCCCGCGCGATCCTCTCCGGGGCGTAGCCGTCCTCGTCCGGCTGCCGGAGGACCTCCTGCACGAGGAGCGCGCGGGCGCGCGGGGAGTCGATCCCCCCCAGGCCCTCCAGCACGGCGGCGTAGGCGAGGAAGTACTTGCGCTCCGCGCGCAGCGCCAGGGCCGCCTCCAGGAGGGAGAGCGCCTGCTCCCGCGCGGCGGGCTCGCGCCCGAGCCGCCCCACGGCCCGGACGGCGGCCGCGACGACCTCCGGCGACCTGTGCTGGAGGAAGGGGTGGAACTTCTCGAGGGCGGTGGCCCCGCCGACCCTCCCGGCGGCCTCGACGGCCCGGGCCTTCGGCTCCTCGTCGCGCACGGAACGCGCCACCGCGAGGAGGTCCGCCGCGGCCTCCCCCGCGTCCAGGCCGCGGAGCGCCTCCACCGCCGCGTCGCGGACCCACCGGATCTCGCCCTCCACGGCGAGCCGCACGAGCGCGTCCCGTCCCCCCTTCGGGGCCACCTTCACGACGGTCTTCACGGCGCGGATCGCCACCTCCCAGTCCTCGTCGGACAGGGTGCGGATCGCGAGCGCCTCCGCCCGGGTGCCGGGCCCCGCGGCCTCCAGCTTCTCGAGCCCCTCGATGCGCGACTTCCACACCCCGCTCTGGAGGAGCTTCTCGGCCTCGGCGAGGCCGGCGTCCTCGCCGGCCGCGGGTGCGGGCGCGAGGAGGGCCGCGGCGAGGGCGAGCGCGGGGACCGCGGACCGCATCCGGGGGATCCTACACCCGCCCGGACCGCCGCCCCCGCCCGGGGCCTACTTCCCTCCCCCCACGTACCCCAGGGCCCGGAGGGCGTCCATCGCCGGCCCGGACAGCGTGCTCCAGGGCGGCTGGGGCCCCTCCTTGGAGAGCCGAATCGACTCCTCCACCATCTGCCGGAGGCCGGCCTCCCGCGGGTCCCCCGTCCCGGCGAGGTCCCGCGTCTCCCCGGGGTCCTTCCCGAGGTCGTACATCCGGGCGGAGCGCTTCTCCCCGCGCTCCCCGAGGACGAGTTTCGCCCCCTCCGCCAGAGCCCCCCGGAGCGTCGTGGACCCCTGCTCGAGCAGGCCGGTCCAGGGCCTCCCGGCCTCCGGCCGCCCTTCCATCAGGGGAAGGAGGCTCCTCCCGTCGAAGGCGGCGTCGGTGGCGAGGCCCGAGAGGTCGAGGAGCGTCGGGAGGACGTCCTCGATCCGGACCGGCTCCGCGACGCGCCTCCCCCGCCCGCGCCCCCCCGGGTCGCGGAGGACGAGCGGGACCCGGACGACCTCCTCGAACAGGGAGTGCTGGTGGACCCAGGCCCCGTGCTCGTGGAACTCCTCCCCGTGGTCCGCGAGGAAGGCCACGACGGTGCGGTCGAGGAGTCCCCGCGCCCGGAGACCGTCCACGAGGAGGCCGAAGGCCGCGTCCGCCTCGCGGACCTCGTCGTCGTAGTTGGCCAGCGCGTCCCGGACCTCCTCCGGCGCGTGGGCGGGCGCCTCGTCGAAGGGCACGACCCGGTACATCTCGAAGCCCCCGCTCGGGCGGCGGCCCGGCGTGGAGGGACGGGCGGGGGCGTAGGGGGCGTGGGGCTCGACCCAGTGCAGGCAGGCGCACCAGGGGTCCTGCCCCACCCCGTCCACCCACCCGAGGAACCGGGCCGCCAGCTCATCGGCCCGCCGGTGCCAGGGGGAGTGGCGGGGGGCATCGTCCCCCCGCAGCGCCCGGAGCCTCGCCTCCAGGTCCACCAGCGTGAGCCAGGGGACCGAGCCGCGCAGGTCCCCGGCCTCCGGGACGAGGAGGAGCCCGTCCACGCCCCGCCCGAACCCGAAGTCCGGGCAGACGAACTCGCTGGCCGAGAGGAGCGCCGTCCGGTACCCGACGGCGCGGAAGAAGGAGGGCAGCGCGGGGCACCGCGGGGGGACGGAGAACGTCATCGTGACGACCCCGTGCCTCTCCGGGCGGAGTCCGGTGAACAGCGAGACGGCGGCCGGGAGCGTCCAGGGACTGGAGGTCCGGGCCTGGAGGAACGCGGTCCCCTCCCGGGCGAAGGCGTCCAGGCGGGGCGTGAGCCCTTCCGGGCCCCCGCAGGCCCCGACGCGGTCGGTCCGCAGGGTGTCCACGAGGACCACGAGGACGTTCCGGCGCGGGGTCCCCCCGCGGGAGACCACGCCGGGGGGGAAGAGGTCCGGCAGGGGGGCGGCGGGGAGGAGCGAGGCGAGCCCGGCGGCCGCCGCCGGGAGGAGGAGGACGGCCGCCGTCGCCAACGGGCGCAGCGCGAGCGGGTCCCGGCCGCGGCGGCGGAGGGCGCGCCAGGACGCGAACGCGGCGACCCCGAGGGCGAGCGCGACCCCGGCCTTGATCGCGGCCCCGGCGCCGCCCGACTCCCAGGACTGCATCCCCGAGAACCGGAGGAAGGACCCCAGCGTCGCCGCCGCGAGCGCGAGCGCGGTGGCGAGGCGCGCGGCCGGGGGGGACGCCCGCCGGAGGGCCGCCGCGCAGCCGCCGAGGAAGCCCAGGGCCGTGAGGACCCCGGCCCAGGCGGGCACGAGGAGCGCGAAGTCGGCGGGGGTGAAGGGGCGGGGCCCGGCCAGGGCCATCCGCACGCCGTCGGCGATCCCCGCCCAGGCCCCGAGCGCGGCCCCGGCGAGCGTCGCCCCCGCGATGGTCCTGCCGGCGGTCCCCACGGTCCTCCCGGCTGCCGGAGTCCGCTACATCCTCGCCACGAGCGCCTCGAATCGCGCGTGGCCCCGGAGGGGGCCGAGCGAACTGTCGTGGAGGATCCACGCCTTGTGCGAGAAGCCGTGCTTCACGGCCGCCTCCAGCGTGTCCATGCTGTCGTCGAGCCTCCCGAGCTGCCCGTAGATGCAGGCCACGTTGTAGAGGGTCCAGGGGTCCCCGGGCTCCATGTCGAGGGCCTTCCGCGCCCAGTCGAGGCTCCGCGACCGCTCGCCGAGGGAGCAGAGCGCGCCCGCGCCGAGGTAGAGCGCGCGGGTGTCGTCCGGGTGGAGCTCCAGGTGGCGCTCCGCAGCGGCGAGCGCCCGGCGGTAGGCCGCCTCGGCCTCGACCTTCCGGCCGAGCGCCTCGTAGGAGCAGCCGAGCAGGACGGCCGCCTGGTAGTCCTCGGGCCGGCTCCGTGCCGCGCTCTGGAAGAGGCCGGCGGCCTTCTCGTGCCGCCCCTGGGCCAGGCAGGCCCTCCCGTAGAAGTAGTAGGCCTCGAAGAGGTTCGAGTCGAGGCGGATGGCGTTCTCGAACTCCGTCTCCGCCGTCTCGAAGTCCTTGCGGAGGGACACGGCCAGCCCGCGGGAGACGTGCCCCTCGGCGAGGTCCGGGTCCAGCTCCAGGGCCTTGCGGCTCGCCGCGTCCGCCTCCTTCATGTTCTCCTCGCTCGCCTCCCAGTAGGTGTAGAGGAGCGAGCAGCAGTCGGCGACCCCCGCGTAGGCCCGGGAGTAGGTGGGGTCGATGACGATGGCCCGCGCGAACATCTGGCGGGCGTAGTCGAGCCCCCGCCGACGGAGCTGGTAGACGAACTGCCGCCCGCGGAGGTAGTAGTCGTAGGCCTGCACGTCCGCCGTGGGCTTCTTCGCGATCTCCTGCTGCTCCTTCTCGGTGAGGACGACGCGCAGCGCCCGGGCGATGCTCTGGGCGATCTCGTCCTGGATGGCGAAGACGTCCTCCATCTCCCGGTCGTAGCGCTCGGCCCAGAGCGAGGTCCCGGTGCGGGACTCCAGCATCTGGGCGGTCATCCGCAGCCGGTTCCCCGCGCGGCGGATGCTGCCCGTGAGGACGTAGCGCGCCCCGAGCTCGCTCCCCACCTGGGGCGCCGTGACCGGCTTGTCCCGGAACCCGAGCACGGCGGAGCGCGGGAACACGCGCAGCTCCCGGATCTTCGACAGCTCGGTGATGACGTCCTCGGTGATCCCGTCGCGGAAGTACTCGTCCCCCTCGGTGCGCCCGAGGTTCTCGAAGTAGAGGACCGCCAGCGACTTCTCCGACCCGGTCCCCGCCGCCGCGGCGGCCGGGGGCGCCGGGGCGGGCGCGGGGGCCCCGATGCGGCGGATCCCCTCCAGGACCTCCGACATCGACCCGAAGCGCTGCGCGGGCTCCTTGGCCATGCAGCGGTCCACGAGCACCGACCACCCGGCGGGGAGCGCGGGGGCCGCCGACCGGAGCGGCACCGGGTCCCTGTGGAGGATGGAGTGCATCACGTCCACGGGGTTGTCCCCCGTGAAGGGGGGCCGCCCGCTGGCGCACTCGTAGAGGAGGACGCCGAAGGAGAAGACGTCCCCGCGCGCGTCGGTGGTGCCGCCGCGGAGCTGCTCCGGGGCCATGTAGGGGACCGTCCCCCCCGTGCTCCACCGGCTCACCGAGCGGCTCACGAAGTCCTTCTCGGACTCCTCCGTCGGCCGCTCGCGGCCGGCGAGGACCGCGAGGCCGAAGTCGAGGATCTTGGCCCGCCCCCGGGGATCGACCATCACGTTGCCCGGCTTGATGTCGCGGTGGAGGACCCCGGCCCGGTGGGCCTCGTCCAGCCCCTCGGCGATCTGGCGCGCCAGCTCGGCGAGGCGGGGAGCCGGGAGCGGGCCGCGCGCGACCGTGTCCCGGAGGCTCTCCCCCTCCACCAGCTCCATGGCGATGAAGGGGGTCTCCCCCTCCTCCTCGACCTCGTAGATGGTGGCGATGTGCGGGTGGTTGAGGCGGGAGGCCACCCGCGCCTCCTGGAGGAGCCTCTGCCGGGCGCGGGGGTCCGCGCCGAGCCCGGGGGGGAGGATCTTCAGCGCCACGGGCCGCTGGAGGGTGAGGTCCTCGGCGCGGTAGACCGCGCCCATCCCGCCCTCGCCCAGCTTCCCGGTGACGCGGTAGTGCCCGATCGTCCGTCCGATCACGAACCCCCCCTGGCTGCGTGGATGGTAGGGGCGCGGGGCGCGCGGGTCAACGCCCGTCACACCGGCCCCGGGTCCGGACCCCCGTTTCTTCCTCGCCGTGCCGGGGGGGGGCGCGATCTAGGATGCCCCCCTCGGCCCGGGAGCCCCCCCATGGAGCGGACCGCCCGCGACGTGATGACGACCGAGGTGATCACGGTGACCCCCGCCACCCACCTGTCGGAGTTCGCCAGGATCTGCGCCGAGGACGGCATCTCGGGCGCCCCGGTGGTCACCGTGGACGGGCGCCTCGTCGGCGTCGTGAGCAGGACCGACCTGCTCGCCCACCTCATGGACAGCGGGCACGGGGCCGCCGCGCTCGGGGAGCTCGGCGAGGCGGGCCTCGGGACGATGCCCGGGATGGCCTCGGAGGCCGAGGAGGAGGTCCTCGGGAGCGTGGACGACATCATGCAGCCCGAGGTCGTGAGCGTGGACCCCTCCACGCCGATCTCCGCCGTCGCCCGGCGGATGTTCGACGAGCGCATCCACCGGGTGGTGGTCGTGGAGGGGCGGAGGATCCTCGGGATCATCACCTCGCTCGACCTCCTCGGGCAGTTCCCGGGGGCGGCGCCGCGGGCCGGGGAGCGGAAGCGCGCCCGCGCCCCCGCCGCGCGCGCGCGCCGGACGGGGAGGAAGGCCCCCGCGCGCGGGACGAGGCCGAGATGGAGGCGGTAGGCCCTACAGCTTCTCCAGCAGGGCGCGGAAGCGCGGGTGTTCCCGGAGCGGATCGAGGTCGTTGTCGTGCTCGATCCAGGCCCGGTGGGTGAAGCCGAGCCGGACCGCCTGCTCGAGCGAGTCCAGGGCGTCCTCCGTCCGATCGAGTTTCGTGTAGACGCAGGCGACGTTGTAGAGGGTCACGGGCTCGCCCGCGTCGATGCCGAGCGCCCGCTTCGCCCAGTCCAGCGCGCGGGCCCTCTCCCCGAGCCGGCAGAGCGCCCCGGCGCCCAGGTAGAGGGCGCGGGCGTCGTCGGGGTGAAGTTCCAGGTGCCTCTCCGCCGCCGCCAGCCCCCTCCGGTAGTAGGCCTCGGACTCCGACTTGTTCCCGAGCCCGTAGCAGATCGTGCCCAGCAGGATGGGCGCCTGGTAGTCCTCGGGACGGACCTCGCACGCCCTCCGGAAGAGCCCCGCCGCCTTCTCCAGGTTCCCCTGGGCCTTGCACGACCGCGCGTACCAGTAGTAGGCCTCGAAGAGGTTCGGGTCCTGGCGGATGGCGCATTCGAACTCCCGCTCCGCCTCCTCGAGGCGCTTGCTGAGCGACACCGCCAGGCCGCGCGCGACGTGGGCCTCCGCGAGGTCCGGGTCCAGCTCCAGCGCCCTGCGGCTGGCCGCGTCCGCCTCCTTCAGGTTCTCCGGCGTCGCCTCCCAGTAGGCGTACAGGAGCGAGCAGCAGTCGGCGACCCCCGCGTAGGCCCGGGCGTAGGTCGGGTCGATGACGATGGCCCGCGCGAACATCTGGCGGGCGAAGTCGAACCCCTTCCGGCGGAGCTGGTGGAAGAACTGCCGCCCGCGCAGGTAGTAGTCGTAGGCATGCACGTCGGTGGTCTGCTTCTTCTCGATCGCCCTCTTCTCCTTCTCGGTGAGCATCACGCGCAGGGCCCCGGCGATGCTCTGGGCGATCTCGTCCTGGATCGTGAAGACGTCCTCCATCTTCCGGTCGTAGCGCTGCGCCCACACCGAGTGGTCGGTGGCCGTCTCGACGAGTTGGGCGGTGATCCGCAGCCGGTCCCCCGCGCGCCGGAGGCTCCCCGTGAGGACGTACCGCGCCCCGAGCTCGCGCCCGATGTGCTGGGCGGTCGCGGGCCGGTCCCGGTATGCCAGCACGGCCGAGCGGGCGAAGACGCGGAGGTCCCGGATGTTCGAGAGCTCGGTGATTACGTCCTCGGTGATCCCGTCGCGGAAGTAGACGTCGTCCTCCGAGCGCGAGAGGTTGTCGAAGTAGAGGACCGCGACGGACCTCTCCTCCTCCTCCGACGCAGGGCCGGCCGCGGAGGCGGAGGCCCGCGGCGCCCGGGACTCGATCTCCCGCAGCGCCCCGAGCACCTCGCCCATGGAGGAGAACCGCCGCGCGGGCTCCTTGGCGAGGCACCGCTCCACGACCCTGCCCCAGGCGTCGGAGACGCCGGGCGCCACGGTCCGCAGCGGCACCGGCTCGCTGTGGAGGATGGCGTGCATGACGTCCACGGCCGTCTCGCCGGGGAACGGCAGCCGCCCCGTGGCGCTCTCGTAGAGCAGTACCCCGAAGGAGAAGAGGTCCCCCCGCGCGTCGGTGGTCCCGCCGCGCAGCTGCTCGGGCGCCATGTAGGGGACCGTCCCGCCGGTGCTCCAGCGGGAGATCGACCGGCTCACGAAGTCCTGCGCGGGCTCCTGGGGAGGGCGCTCGCGGCCCGTGATCACGGCGAGCCCGAAGTCGAGGATCTTCGCGCGCCTCCTCGCGTCGAACATCACGTTGCCCGGCTTGATGTCCCGGTGGAGCACCCCCGCGCGGTGGGCCTCGTCCAGTCCCTCCGCGACCTGGAGCGCGACCGACGCCAGGTCCCCGGGGGGGAGCGGCCCCCGCAGCAGGACGTCCTTGAGGCTCTCCCCCTCGACGAGCTCCATCGCGATGTACGGGGTGTCCCCCTCGTCGGCGACCTCGTAGATCGTCGCGATGCTCGGGTGGTTGAGGCGCGAGGCGACCCGGGCCTCCTCGAGCAGGCGACGGCGGGCCCGCGCGTCCGCGGCGAGGTCGGGCGGGAGGAACTTCAGCGCCACCGCGCGCTGCAGGCGCGTGTCCTCGGCGCGGTAGACGGCGCCCATCCCTCCCTCGCCGAGGAGCCCCGTGATGCGGTAGTGCGAGACCGTCTTCCCGATCAAGCGGTCCAAGCCCTGTCGCGCACGGCGGGCATCCTAGGTGCCGCGACCCCGTCCCGTCAACGGCCGTCGGGGGGGCGCCCTCCCGGACAGCCGTTGCGGCGGGGATCGCGGCCCCGCTATGCTCCCCGGATGAGGATCCCCCGACCGCTCCGCGCCGCCCCTGCCGCGCTCCTCCTCCTCGCCGCCGCGGCCGGCCCGGCCGCCCCCGCGGGCGCCGCGGACCCCGCCCCGCCCCTCGACGCGACCACGCGCGACTTCGACCAGCTCCACCTCGCGGTCCGCGTGACCCCCCGCATCGCCGAGGGGTCGGTGGACGGGGAGGCCACGCTCACCTTCGCCTCGCTGGCGGACCCGCTCCGGACGCTCCGGCTCCACAGCGAGGACACCAGCGTGCTCGGGGTGCGCGACGGCGCCGGCCGCGCGCTGGAGTTCCGGCTCGAGGGCGGGGTCCTCTCCGTCTCCCTGGCCGAGCCCCTCCCCCGCGGGAAGGAAACCTCGGTGACCGTGGCCTACCGCTCGCGGCCCGTCCACGGCATGTACTTCCACGCCCCCACCCCCGAGAACCCCGACCGCCCCCTCCAGGTCTACAGCCAGGGGGAGGGGTCGGACAACCGGCGCTGGATCCCCTGCTACGACGAGCCCGACGACCGGCTGACCGTGGAGGTGTTCGCGAGGGTGCCCGTGGACCTCCGGACCGTGTCCAACGGGACGCTCCTCGAGAGCCGCCCCGCGGAGGGGGGGCTGCGCGAGGACCACTGGAGGCTCGACCAGCGGATCCCCACCTACCTCGTGTCGCTCATCGCGGGGAAGTTCGACGTGGCCACGGGGCGCCACCGGGACGTCCCCCTCGAGTACCTCGGCCCCCCCGGCCGGGCGGAGGAGGCCCGGGAGGGGTGCTCCGGGACGCCGGCCATGATGGCCTTCTTCGAGACCTGGCTCGGGGTCCCCTACCCCTACCCGCGCTACGCCCAGACCACGGTGTGGGACTTCGTCTACGGCGGGATGGAGAACGCCTCGGCCACGACGATGAACATGCGGCTCCTCCAGGCCCCCGGGGACCGGCCGAACTACTCCGCCGACGGGCTCGTCGCGCACGAGCTGGCGCACCAGTGGTTCGGGGACCTCCTGACATGCCGGACCTGGGACCACCTGTGGCTCAACGAGGGCTTCGCGACCTACTTCACGGACCTGTTCTTCGAGAGCCGCGACGGGCCCGAGGAGTTCGCCCTGCACCGCCACGGCCAGAACCGCGAGTACATGGACGGGACGCCGGACGCCTCGAAACTCGGCCTCTCCCGGAACCCGCGCGGGGACGTCCCCCTGGAGCTCTTCGGGGGGAAGCAGTACGACCGCGGGGCGGCGATCCTCCACGAGTTGAGGCTGGAGGTCGGCGACGACGCCTTCCGCCGCGGGATCTCCCGCTACGTCCGGGACAACGCCGACCGCGCGGTCACGTCCGAGGACCTGCGGCGCGCCGTGGAGGCGGAGGCCGGCCGCGACCTCCGGTGGTTCTTCGACCAGTGGGTCTACGGGGCCGGGTACCCGGTCCTCAAGGTCTCCTGCGAGTTCGCCGGGGCGGCCGACGGGCCCGGCGTCGCGCGGGTCTCCGTGGAGCAGGAGCAGCCGGGCGGGGGCGGGCAGGCGGAGGCCTTCCGCCTGACCGTGCCCGTGCGGATCGGCGTCGGGGAGGACGCGGTCCGCGCCCGGCTCGACCTCCGGCGCCGCCGGCAGACCTTCGACGTCCCCCTGGGGGGGAAGGCGCGCGGGCCGCTGCGGTTCGGCGAGGGGGGCGGGCTCCTCGCCCGCGTGGAGGTCCGCCAGGACCGCGACCTCTGGGCGGCCATGCTCGCCACCGACAGCGACGTCACCGGGAGGGTGGACGCCGTCGAGGCGCTCCGGGAGTGGCCCGACTTCGCCGCCCCGCGGCTGGCCCAGTCGCTCGCCGCGGACCCGTGCTGGGCCGTGAGGCGGGAGGCCGCGCGGGCGCTCGGGGCGATGGGCGGCAGGACGTCCCTCGACGCGCTCCTCGCCGCACACTCCGACCCCGACTCCCGCGTCCGCGAGGCCGCGGCCGAGGCCCTCGGGGGCCGCACCCGGGAGGAGGCGGGCACGGCCCTCCTCGCGATCCTCGCCTCGGACGCCAGCCCCTACGTCCGGGCCGCGGCGGCGCGCTCCCTCGGGAGGCTGCGCGCCGAGGGGTCCTACGAGGCCCTCGCGGCGCTGCTCAAGGTGGATTCCCACCGCGAGGTCGTGCGGGTGGGCGCGCTGGACGGGCTCCGCGCGCTCGGGGACCCGCGGGCCGTGGAGGCGGCGCGGTCCTTCCTCGCCTACAACTGGAAGCGCGGGGACCAGCACCCGATGCGGCAGGCGGCGCTGAACCTCCTCCTCGCGCTGGCGCCCGACGACCCCGACACCCACGCCGCGGTCGTCCGCCTCCTCTCCGACCCCTTCCACCGGATGCGGGAGTGGGCCGCGAAGGCGGCGGGGGACTTCCTCGTCCGCGCCGCGGAGCCCCGCCTGAGGGAGATGGCCGCGTCGGAGCCCTTCGGGGGGGTGAAGGGTGCGGCGCAGGCGGCCCTCGCGCGGATCGCGCCGCCGAAAAAGTGAGCCCTTCCCCCGGGGCCCCCGGGAGGCCTAGAATGGCGGGTCTCCCAGGGGAGCGCCGGCCGCGGAGACCGGCGGGGCGAGGAGCCGAACCTCCATGAAGATCGAGACCGTGAGCGCCAGGGGCGGGGTGATCCTCCGCCTCACCGGGGACTTCGACTCCACGGACCGGGAGACCGCCTCCCGGGCCGTCGAGGTGCTCTTCGCCGGGGGCCACAGCCGGATCGTGTTCGACCTGCAGGGCCTCGGCTTCCTCGGCTCGACGGGGATCGAGTGCCTTGCCCGGACGCACAAGGGCGCCGAGGCCCGCGGCGGCGGGGTCGCGCTGGCAGGGGCCTCCCCCTTCGTGCGGAAGGTCCTCGGGACCGTCGGCCTGGCCGGCGATATCGCCTTCTGCGCCACGACGGAAGAGGCCCTCCGGTCGCTCTCCCCTCCGCGCCGAAAGGACGGGGACGAGGAGGAGTAGCCCCGCCGGAGGCGCGCCGGGGAGCGGTCGGGAGGTGGGGACATGGCACGCCTCGCACGGACGATCGGCATCACGCTCGTCGGCCTCATCGCGGGGCCGGCGTCCCCGCTCGGGGCCGCCCCGGAAGACCCCCCCCCGCCGAAGCCGGCGGCCCCCGCCGAGGGCCCGAAGGAGGCCCCCGAGATCCTCGCGCGCCGGAAGGAGAAGGCGCGGAAGTTCCTCGAGGCGAGCGGCTGGCTCGAGGCGACCCGCGCGGTCATCGAGAAGTCCCTCGAGAACGCGGTCCAGCCCGAGGTCCTGGAGAAGTTCCGCAAGGTCGCGAAGTGGGAAGCGCTCCTGGACGTCGCGGCGGAGATCCAGGCCGAGAAGACCGACGAGGAGACCCTGGACGCGGCGATCGCGTTCTACGGGACGCCGGCGGGGAAGAGGCTGGCCAGGTCCCGGGTCGCGACCGAACCCGAGGTGCAGCAGGAGATCCAGGCCTGGGCGATGGAAGCCCTAGCGGAGACCACGGAACGGGAGGCAGGCGCGGTGGTACGAGCGGCGATGCAGGGGGCGAAGGTCCATTCGCAGGAGACCGCCGCGTGGGCGACGCTGAAGTCCCTGACCGCCGCCCAGGCCACGATCCAGAACCAGGGCATCATCGACGCGGACAAGGACGGCATCGGGGAGTACGGGACGTTCCTCGAACTGCTCGGCTCCGTCGGCGTGCGCAACTCCTACAGCCCGATGGACGGGGATAGGCCCGCGTCCTCCGGCTTCGACAAGCAGGGGGGGAAGGTGACCCCGGCCATCATCTCCGTCTCCCTGGGAGAGGTGGACACTGACGGGATCGTCGTCAAGAGCGGCTACTGCTTCCGGGTCTTCCTCCCCGACGCCTCCACCACGGCAAAGTGGGTCCACGAGGCCGGGCCGGCGGAGAAGGTGGGCCTCGCCGGCGGGACCGGGACCGTGGGAGTGGACTGCGCGGAGACCGTCTGGTGCGCCTACGCCTGGCCCCTGGAGCGCGGGAAGACCGGGAACCGGGTGTTCTTCGTGAACCAGGCCTGCGACGTCATCGAGTCCTCCAACGAGGTGGCGAAGTGGGAGGGCAAGGTGCGCCCGCCGAAGCCCGACAGCGCGTTCAAGGGGAGCGGGATCACCTCGCCGATCGCGATCGGAACCACCGGGAACGACGGAGACGTCTGGACGGTGCGCTAGCCGCCCGCGCGCCGGGCGGCGCCGCACCCGGGGAGGAGTCCATGAGGACGCGCGCGATCGTCGCGGCGGGGATCCTGGCGGCGATCGCGGCCGCGGCCGGGGGAGGCTGCGGACGCTCCCAGCTCGAGGAGGCCCGCATCCTCGCGGACGAGATGGCCGCGATTGCCACGCTGAGGGCCCTGACGTCCGCGCAGGCGGCGATCCAGAACATGGGAAAGATCGACGCGGACCGGGACGGCTTCGGGGAGTACGGGACGTTCCTGGAGATGACGGCCAGTGCCGGCCTCCGGCAGGGGTACTCCCCGCCGGCCGGCCCCTCGAAGCCCGGGGCGGGCGACTTCTCGAAGACGGGACCCCGGGTGAACCCCTCGATCCTCTCCTTCTCCCTCGCCTCGGTGGACGCCGACGGCGTGGTCACCAAGAGCGGCTACTGCCACCGGATCTTCCTCCCCGACTCGGCGCCCCGTGCCGGATGGGTCCACGAGACCGGCCCGGCGGAGAGGGTCGGCCTCGTCGGCGGGACCGGAAAGGTGGGGGTGGACCTGTCGGAGAACTGGTGGTGCGCCTACGCATGGCCCGTGGAGCGGGGGCGGACCGGCGAACGGGCCTTCTTCGTGAACCAGGCGGGCGACGTGCTCCAGTGCGCCAACGGGAACGCCCGCTACTCGGGGAAGACGAAGATGCCCCAGGGGAGCGCGGCCTTCCGGGGCGCGGGGATCACGTCTCAGGTCGCCGTCGGGACCACCGGGAACGACGGCGAGTTCTGGAAGCGCATCAACTGAGGCAGCCGGCCGCTACTTCTTCCCCTCCGGCTCGTCGGCCACGGTGACCTTCTTCATCCTGTCGCCCTTGCGGATGGCGTCCACGACCTCCAGCCCGGCGGTCACCTGGCCGAAGACGGTGTGCAGCCCGTCGAGGTGCGGGCAGGGGCGATGGGTGATGAAGAACTGGCTCCCCCCCGTGTCCTTCCCCGCGTGGGCCATGGAGAGGGCGCCGCGGCCGTGCTTGTTCGGGTTCTTCGCCGTCTCGCACTTGACCTTGTAGCCCGGCCCGCCGGTCCCGTCCCCCTTCGGGCAGCCGCCCTGGATCATGAAGTCGGGGATGACCCGGTGGAAGGTGAGACCGTCGTAGTACCCCTTCTTCGCGAGCGTCTCGAAGTTGGTGACGGTGCCCGGGGCGTCCCTGTCGAAGAGCCGGACCCGGATGACGCCGCGGTCGGTATCGAGGGTGGCGATCTTCATGGTCCGCCGAGCCTACCACGCGACCGGGGCCGCCCGGATTCCCATTCGCCATGAGTCCGTGAGGGGTGCCGTTTCCCTCACAAACTCTCAGCGGACGCGCACCACCGCCCGCCGGGGAGAGGCGGACAGGAGCGAGCCGCGCGCGGTGCCGGCGCCGTCGAGGAACAGGGCGAAGGTCCCCGTGGACCCCGGGTCGAGCGGGCCGAGCGCGGCGCGCCGTCCGCGCGCGGACCCCGGGGCGGAGACCGGGTCGCCGCCGTCGTCCTCGAGGCGCAGCGGCGAGGCCTCCCCCTCCCATCGCGCCGAGGCCCGGACCTTCCCCCCCCCCGTACGCGGGGAAGGGGACCACGGCGGGGAGGTCCCACTCCGCGCCGGCGACGCGGAAGGTCCCGGTGATGTCCATGCGGTAGCGGCCGAGCGTCGCGGCGGCGTTCGTGACGGTCGCCTCGTAGGTGCGGTCGGCGGGGACGACGACGCGCAGGGACGCGCCCCCGCCCCCCGGGAGAGCCGCCCCGCCCTGGGGGGCGAGGGAGACGGCCGGCCGCACCCCCCGGACGCCGCGCGCCCGGAGCCTCACCTCCGTCCCCGCGCCGACCCAGAGCGTGACGGTGTCGCTCCCCGAGGCCCCGAGGTCCCCCGTCACCTGGTCCCCGAGGTCCACGGCCACGGGCGGCCGCTGCACCTCGAAGAACGGGACGGCGGCGCCGTTGTTGTCCCGGCCCGGGTCCGCGACCGCGCCGTCCGGGTCCGCGAAGAGGCCGGGGTACCAGCGGCCCGGGGCGAGGATGTTCGGGAGGAGCGCGTCCACCTGCACCGTGGTCGAGACGCCCGCCGCGAGCGCGGGGACCTCCGCGCTGCCGACCTCCAGGTCCCCGCCGCGGACCGGGAGCGCCGGGGAGACGGTGGCGACGACACGGAAGGGGCCCGCCGCCCCCGGCCCCGCGTTCCGGACCCGCACGGAGAGGAGGACCGGGGCGCCCGGCGCCGGGGTCCCGGAGACGACCGCCGCCGCGCTGGAGGCGAGGTCGGCCCCGCCGCCCCCGCCCCCTCCCCCGCCGCCGCCGGCGGGGTAGAGGAAGCGCACCCCGTTCTCGTCGTCGGCGAAGAGCGTCCTCTGGGGGATGGACGGGTCCCCGTTCCCCCCGGAGTTCATGACCGCCTGGACCCCGTCCTCGTGCATCAGGCCGAGGACGTGCCCGAGCTCGTGGAGGGCCACGGTCTCGATGTCGGCGGCGCCCGCGGGGGAGCCGTTGGTCGTCCAGGTGACGTTCCCGTTGAAGGCCACGTCCCGCTCGACGATCGCCGTCCCGCTCTCGAAGGCGAAGGTGACCGCGTAGCCCATGGGCGGGAGCGCCGGGTCGAGGTAGAGGTCGCTGTTCCCGTTGCCGTGGTCCTGCACGTTCGCCGAGGGACTGCTCCCCCCGTAGGTGAACCGGAAGGCCGACCCCTGCACGGAGGACCAGGTCTGCAGGGCGTGGGCGGCGGCCTGCGAGAAGGCGGGGGTGAACGTGGCCGGGTCGGTGCAGACCGTGGCCCGCGCGCTCGGCCAGCGCTGGGGCTGGCCGCCCACGCTCACGTACTGGTAGGGCAGCGCGGGCGCGGCGAGCGCCGCGAGGAACAGGACCGACGCGGGGAGGCGCCTCATCGGCACTCCATGCTAACCCTTACCTGCGGACGCGGAGGACCCGGTTCGCCTCGACCCCCTCGAGGACCTTCTCCCCCCCTCCCGCCCAGGCGACGCGCACCCGGTCGGCCCGGCCCGCGGCCCCGAGCCCGAAGTGGAAGCGGGGGTCCCCCTCGGAGCAGAAGGAGCCTCCCCGCACCCGGGCGCGGACGAGGCGGCGCCCGCCGGCCTCGACTTCCACCCGGAGCGCCCCGGGGGCGTCCACGAAGAGCCAGGACCCCGCGCGGGGGGAGTCGTTGCGCAGCAGCGTGGGCGGGGCGTCGAGGTTCGAGACGACGATGTCGAGGTCCCCGTCCCCGTCGAGGTCCCCGACCGCGACTCCCCGGCTCGACTCCTCCACCTCGAGCCCCGGGCCCGCCCCGGCCGTGGCGTCGCGGAAGGCCCCGCCGACGTTCTCGAGGAGGAGGTTCCGCTGGCGGAAGCGGGTGCGCGATCCGGGGGCGCCGTCCGCCTGGGGGTAGATGTGGCCGTCGGCGACGAAGAGGTCCAGGTCCCCATCCAGGTCGAAGTCCCCGAAGGCGCACCCCCAGGAGAGCGGGGCGAAGGTCGGGGCGGAGACGCCCGCGGGGCCCGAGACGTCCGTGAACAGGCAGCGACCCTCGTTGCGGTACAGCGTGGCGTGGTCGTCGGCGAAGTTGGTCACGAAGAGGTCGGGCCGCCCGTCCCCGTCGAAGTCCCCCGCCGCGACCCCCATCCCGGCCTGCGCGGCGCCGGTGCCGGAGAGGGCCGCGCCGCTCCAGAGCCCCATCTCCGTGAACTTCCCGCCGCCTTCGTTGCGGTAGAGGTAGTTCGGGTTGCTGTCGTTGGCCACGTAGAGGTCGAGGTCCCCGTCCCCGTCGAGGTCCGCCGCCAGGACGCCGAAGGAGTAGTAGAGCCCCGGGTCGCCGAGCCCCGCCGCCTCCGTGGCCTCCTCGAACCGCCCGCCGCCCGCGTTCCGGAAGAAGCGGTTCGCCTTGCCCGCGAGCCCGAAGGGCCCGAAGGCCACCTTCGCGCCCTTCCAGTCGAGCGTGGCGCGGGCCCGGAGGACGTCCTCCAGCGTGCAGTCCACGTAGGCCGCGACGAAGAGGTCCTCGTCCCCGTCGCCGTCGGCGTCGAAGGCCACGGCCCCCGTGGACCAGCCGTCGATCCCCGGCGGGTCCGGCGCGCGCTCGAAGGTCCCGTCCCCGCGGTTGCGGAAGAGGACGTCGGGCCCGAAGTTCGTGACGAAGAGGTCCGGCCGCCCGTCCCCGTCGAAGTCCCCCACGCACGCCCCGACGCCCCACCCC
>CAZKTF010000004.1:0-44828 GCA_964555565.1 uncultured Planctomycetota bacterium
TGCCCGCCTCCTACTCCATCGGCTGGCGGGCCTCGCAAGTACGGTCATGCACCCCCCGGCCCCCGGGATTCCCCTCCGGGCTCCGTTGACATCGGCAGCGGCGCGGCGTAGAGTCGCGCACGCTCTTTGACGAAAGCAGGTCGCGCGGAAGCGCGACAGCCGCAGGTGACGGGAAGGGGGTGCGATACCCCCGCGGACCCGCCGCTGTGACCGGCGACGAAGGCCGTCGTTCTCCCCACTGTCCGCGACGAAGCGGGCGGGAAGGGGACGGCCGGAGGACGACCCGGAAGCCAGAAGACCGACCTGCGGCGCCTCACGACACCATCTCCGTGGAACGAGAGAGTGATGGCCGACGCACAGCCCCGCCCCCGGCGGGACGGCCCGCGATCCGGTCCGCCCCTCCGGGGGCGCGACCTTTGCGGGCCGATCCCGGCACTGGCCCTCCTCCTCGCGGCGGGCGTCCCCTGCGCCTGCAGCGAGGCCGGGAGCCCTCCGCCCGCGACCGCCCCGGCCCGCCGCGTCGTCTCCCTCGCCCCCTCCCACACCGAGATCCTCTTCGCGCTCGGGGCGGGGGACGCCGTCGTGGGGGTCACCCGGTTCTGCGACCGCCCGGCCGAGGCGCGCCTCCGGCCCGTGGTGGGGGACGCGGTCCAGGTCTCGGCCGAGCGCGTGGCCGCGCTCCATCCCGACCTCGTGGTGGTGAACGCCGCCGGGACGGAAGCCTCCCTCGCGCCGCTGGGGGACCGGGTGCGGGTCCTCCGCGCGCCGACCGACACCCTCGGGGACCTCCTCGCCGCGGTGGACTCGCTCGCCCGCGCCGTGGGGCGCGTCGAGGAGGGCCGCGCGCTCCGGCGGCGGATGGAGGAGGCGCTCGCGGCGGCGCGGGAGCGGGGGCGCGGCCGGCCGCCGACCCGCGTCCTCCTCGTCATCCAGCGCGACCCCTTCATGGTCGCGGGCGGGGGCTCCTACGTCCACGCCCTCCTCGAGGCCCTCGGCTGCCGCAACGCCGCGGGGGACCTGGCGGAAGCCTGGCCCCAGGTCTCCGCCGAGGCGCTCCTCGCCATGGCCCCGGACGCCATCGTCGAGGCCTCCCCCGAGGTCATGGCCGGACGCTCCGCGCCGGGGGAGGCGGCCTCCGCCGCCCGGGACGCCGCGGTGCGGGAGTACTGGGCGCGGTTCCCGCGGGTCCCGGCCGTGCGCGACGGGCGGGTCCGCGCGATCCGGGACGAGGCGGCGCTCCGGCCGGGGCCCGCGCTGGCGGAGGCGCTGGCGACGCTGGAGGCCTCCGTGGCCCCGGCGGCCGGGGAGGCGAAACGGTGAGCCCCCGGGCCACGGCGGGACGCCTCCTCGCGGTGGCGGCGGTCCTCGCCGCGGCGCTGGCCGGGAGCCTCGTCGTGGCGGCGCTCGTCGGCCCCGCCGGCGGGGCGGAGGCCCCCTGGGAGGTCGTGCGGGACCTCCGGATCCCGCGGGCGGTCCTCGCGGCGCTCGTGGGCGGGGCGCTGGGCGTGAGCGGGGCCGCGTTCCAGGCGTTGCTGCGCAACCCGCTGGCCTGCCCCTACCTCCTCGGGGTCTCCGGGGGCGGGGCCTTCGGGGCGGTCCTCGCGATACTCCTCGGGCTCCCGGCCGCCTTCCCGCGGGTCCCTTCGCTGCCCTTCGCGGCCTTCGCCGGGTGCCTCGGCGCCATCGGGCTCATCCACGCGGTGGCCTCCCGCCGTGGCCACCTCCTCGCCCAGGACCTCCTCCTCGCGGGGGTCGTGGCCAACTCCTTCTTCCTCGCGGCCATGGCGGTCCTCCAGTACTTCGCCACCCCGCACGACGCCTCCCGGATCCTGCACTGGACGCTGGGGGCCGTCCGCCCCGGGGAGGTCCCCGCCTGGGTCGCGGGGGTGCTCGTCGGCGGGGGGACCGTGGCCCTCCTCCTCGACGCGGTCCGCCTGAACCTCCTCTCGGTCGGGGACGAGACCGCGGCGCTCCTCGGGGTGGACGTGCCCCGCGTGCGGCGGCGGGTCTTCCTCGCGGCCTCGGTCCTCGTGGGCGCGGCCGTGGCCGTGAGCGGGCCCATCGGCTTCGTGGGCCTGTTCATCCCGCACGCGGTCCGCCGGGTCCTCGGGCCCGACCACCGGGTGCTCCTCCCCGCGGCCTTCCTCGCGGGGGCGGCCTTCCTCGTCCTCGCGGACACGGCCGCCCGGGCCTGCCTCGACCCGCGCGAGGTCCCGGTGGGCCTGGTCACGGCGGTGGTGGGGGCACCGACCTTCGTGTTCCTCCTGGCACGGAGGGAGCGCGGCGCCGCCGAGGGGAGGACCCCGTGACCGCCCCCGCGCTGGAGATCCGCGGCGCGTCCTTCGGCTACGGCCCTTTCGCCGTCCTCCGCGGCGTGGACCTGGAGGTCCGGCCCGGGGAGCTGGTGGGGGTGCTGGGTCCGAACGGGTGCGGGAAGACGACGCTGCTGCGCGGGGCCGCGGGGGTCCTCGCGCCGCTGGCGGGCACGGTGTCGGTCCGGGGCCGCGCTCTCGAGTCCTACGAGCGTCGCGACCTCGCCCGGAGCGTCGCCGTGGTCCCGCAGGAGGGGACCCCCCTCTTCCCCTTCACGGTCCTCGAGACCGTGCTCATGGGGCGGGCCCCGTGGCTCCGCCCCTTCGCCTTCGAGGGGGAGGAGGACCTCCGTGCCGCGCGGGAGGCGCTGGAGGCAGTGGGGGCCTCCGCGCTGGCGGGGCGGGACCTGGCGGAGCTCTCCGGGGGGGAGCGGCAGCGGGTGGTCATCGCGCGGGCCCTCTGCCAGGGGACCCCGGTGCTGCTCTGCGACGAGCCGACCGCCCACCTCGACCTCCGGCACGCGCTCGGGATCTTCGCGCTCCTCCGGCGCCTGCGGGAGGAGCGCGCGCTGGCGGTGGTCGCCGTGACCCACGACGTGAACCTGGCCGCCCTCTACTGCGACCGGCTCGTCCTCCTCGCGGAGGGGACGGTCGTGGCCGGGGGCGCGCCCGCGGAGGTGCTGCGGCCGGACCTCCTCACCCGGGCCTACGGGGCGGAGGTGCGCGTGGAGAGGCGTCCCGACGGGACGCCCTTCGTGGTGCCGGAGAGGCCCGGCGAGACCGGGCGGAGAGGGGAGGCGCGATGAGGCGGGGAACGGCGGCGGGCTGGGCGGCGGGGATCCTGGCGGCGCTCGGGATCGCGGCCGCGGCGGCGGGGCAGGACGCGGAGACGATCCGGCGGGAGATCGAAGCGCTCGACCGCAAGCGCGCCGAACTGCAGCGGCGGCTCGAGGAGACGGAGCGGCGGGGGGCCGACGCGGGGGGGCGCCCCGCCCCGACGTCCCCCGGGACGCCGCCTGGCGGGGTGTCCGCCCCCGGCGGGACCGGGAGCGGCGAGACCCTCCTCGATGCGGTCGAAGTCGTGGCCACGAGGTTCCCCCGCGCGCGCGGGGCCTCGCCCCTCCCGATCACCGTGATCGACGGGGCGTGGTTCGAGCAGCACCAGGAGTCCTCGGTCGCCGACGCGCTTCGCCAGGTCCCGGGGGTCTCCGTGGCCCGCGGCGGCGCGAACGGGGCGGCGACGTCGGTTTTCGTGCGCGGGGCGCTGTCCAACCAGGTCCTCGTCCTCGAGGACGGGATCCCGCTCAACGACCCGACCCTCGGCGGGCAGTTCAACTTCTTCGACTTCGACGCCCTCGAGGTGGAGCGCGTCGAGGTCCTCCGGGGCTCCTACGGCGCGCTCTACGGGAGCAGCGCCATCGGAGGCGTGGTGAGCGTCACCACGCGGCGGGGCCGGGGCCCGGGCGCGTTCCGGGTCTCCGCCGAGGGGGGGTCCTTCGGGACCGACCGCGAGGTCCTGCGCGGCTCCGGCGGGGACGACGCGGCCGACTGGGCCTTCGGCCTCGCGCGCACCCGCGCGGACGGGTTCCGGGATCGGGAGGAGTTCCGCTCCACGTCCTTCGCCGGGAAGTTCGGCGCGCGGGTCGCCGGGGACGGCCGGCTCGAGTTCGCCCTCCGGTCGATCGACTCGGTCGCGGAGGACCCGTTCGACTTCGGGAACCCGCTCCCCCTCGACGAGAACGTGAGCCGGGAGCGGGAGCTCCTGGCGGGCGGGCTCGCCTTCGAGAAGCCCCTCTCGCGCAGCGTGACCGCGCGGGTGCGCGCCTCCCTCACCGACATCGACTCCGCCTTCCGCAACCTCGCCGACGCCCCGGGCGGGGCGTCGGAGTTCATCAGCACCAACGAGGCCACCACCGTCTCCACGGGGGCCGCGGTGCGCGCGGTCCTGGCGGAGGGCGCGGGCGGCGGTCGCGGGCTCGAGGTCGTGGCCGGCTTCGACTTCCAGAAGGAGGAATCGCTCGGGTTCTCCCACTCCCCGTTCGGGAAGGGGCTCGGCCTCGACCGGGCGACGAACGACCGGGCGTTCTACGGCCTCCTGAGCGCGACCTGGGGGGCGGCGACGCTCTCCGGGGGCGGTCGCCACGACGACCACTCCGAGGGGGGCGGGACCTGGAGCCCGCAGGCGGGGGCGCAGGTACGGGTCGAAGGCACCGGGAGCACGCTGCGCGCGAACTACGGGCAGGGGTTCCGCTCGCCCACCCCGATCGAGTTCGCCGACCCCTTCGTCGGGAACCCGGGCCTCGGCCCCGAGACGAGCCGCTCCTTCGACGCCGGGGTCGTCCAGCGCCTGGGCCGCGGGGTGGAGGCCGAACTCTCCTGGTTCCACCTCCGCACGACCGACCTGATCGCGTTCTCGGGGACCTCCTTCCGCCTCGAGAACGTCGCCCGCGCGCGCACGATCGGCACGGAATTCTCCCTCCGGGCGACGCTCGCGGACGGGCTCGCCGCGCGGGCCTCCTGGACCCACCAGCGTCCGCGGGACGCCGTCACCGGGGACCGGCTGGCCAACCGCCCGGAGGACTTCGGATCCCTGGGGGCCGAGTGGGTCTCCGGGCGCTGGGTCCTGGCCGGGGACGTCTCCTTCTCCGGGGCGGCCGACGACCTCGGGTTCGCGGGACCAGACGCGGGGCTCCGCCGCCGGCCCGGGCGGAAGGTCCTCGCGGACCTGGCGGTGCGATGGAAGGTCGCGGACTCTCTGAGCATCCTCGCCCGCGTCGAGAACGTGCTCAACGACGCCTACGTGGAGACCCCGACCTCCCCCCGGGCCCAGCCCCTGGGGGCGTTCCTGGGGATCGCCGTGGACTTCTAGTGCCCCGACTCTCTCCTCACCCTCCCCGGCCCCACCAGAGTGCGAGGCAGGCCGCGGCGGCGGCGAGGCGGTACCAGGCGAAGGCGTCGAGCGGACGGCGCGAGAGGTAGCCGAGGAGCCAGTGGATGCTCGCGTAGCCGATCACGGCGGCGGCCACGAACCCCGCCGCGAGCGAGGGGAGGTGGCGCTCCCACCCCTCCATCCGGAGGAGCCTCACGACGGCCAGCGTCCCCGCGGCCAGCAACGCCGGGATCGAGAGGAGGAACGAGAACCTCGCCGCGGCCGGGCGGTCGAGGCCGCGGAGCAGTCCCCCCGCGATCGTGGCGGCGCTGCGCGAGACCCCCGGGAAAAGCGCCAGGGCCTGGGCGGTCCCGACGAAGAGCGCGTCCCCGGCGGTGAGGGTCGCGACCCCGCGCTCCCTCCGGCCCAGCCGCTCCGCGGCGAACAGCAGGAGGGCCGTGCCCCCGAGGATCCCCGCCACGACCGCGGGCGCCCGGTGCAGCCCCTCGAAGAACCCGTGGAAGGCGAGCCCGACGGCGGCCACGGGGACGGTCCCGAGGAGGAGCCACCAGCCGAGGCGCGCCTCCGGGGAGCGCAGGGGGGCGCGGGCCGCGGCCGCCGCCAGCGCCTCGCGCGTGATGGCCGCGACGTCGCGGCGGAAGTAGGCGACCACGGCCACGAGCGTCCCCACCTGCACGAGGACGTCGAAGACGAACTGCGGGTCCTCCTCGAACTTCCAGCCGAGGAGCCAGGGCACGAGGACGAGGTGGGCCGTGGAGGAGACCGGCAGGAACTCGGTCGCGCCCTGCACGATCCCGAGGAGGAGCGCCTGGAGGAGGCTCACGGGTCGGAGAGCCTACACGGACCGGGGCCCGCTCCCGGCGTGGTTGCGCGGCCGCCGGGCGCAGGGATGCCGGCGGCCGCCCGTCGGGGTCCGCCCCTGCGGGGGGGCGCGGCCCCGTCTACTTGCTGCGCAGGGAGGTCGGCCCGGAGTACGCCTCCTTGACGGCCGGGCCGCCGAAGTCGAATCCGAGGATCACGAACACGGTGAGGCGCGCGGCGTCGTGGCTGGCCCCCCAGAGCGGGACGAGGTCGATGTGCCACCGCGGGCCCGGCCTCCACTGGATGCTCGGCCCGACCTTCAGCTCGTAGGCGGGGGCGCCGCGGGAGCCGTCCTCCGTGACCCGCGCCCACTCCACTTCGATCCCGGTGGTGAGGGAGCGGGGGATCGCGGAGTAGGCCACGGCCGCCGTGGCCGCGAGTTCCGTGGAGCGCGGCGGGCCGAGCTCCTGCTCGACGACCGCGTTGAACCCGCCGTGCCAGCGCGGCCCGAGGCTGCCGGCGAGGAGGATCTTCCCCTCCAGGGCGTTCGGGGCGTGGCGGTTGAACTTGTACTCGGCATAGAGCGTCGGGTTGAGGGGGATCTCCCCCCACTTCGCCAGCGCCCACCGCAACTCCACCTGCTGGCCCACGGAGTCGATGACCCCCCGGCCGGGGATTCGCTCGGTGTTCTGGTAGAGGTCGAGCTGGAACCGGTGGGGGAGGCCGACCTCGATCTCGGACTGGAAGAGGTGCTCGGGGCCGCCCTCGCGGGGTTCCTCGAACCGCCACCATTGCTCGAACTCGACCTGGCCCGGGGCGATCACGTAGGCGCGCGTGCGCGCGAAGGGCCTCCGGGTGGTCCAGGCGGGCTGGCGGTTCGGGCCGACGAGCGTGTCGTCGCCCGGCTGCGGCGCCTCCACCGTGACGCCCGGGACCTCCGGGGGATGCCCCTCCTCGAGGAGGGCCGCGGCGACCCGCGGCGGGAGGCGGGGGTCCATCCAGGAGCCGCGCCGGGTCCCGGCGTCGAGCCCCGCCCAGGCCAGGGCCGCGAGGGGTTCGTTGTCGGCGGCAGGGGCCGGGGCGGCCGTCGCGAGGGCGGCGAGGTCCGGGAGCCCCGGCAGGAGCGTCGCCGGGTCCGGGGAGCGGGGCGCGACGCAGGCCGTGGCGAGCCCGGCGAGGGCGAGTAGAGGCGGGACGCGGACGGCTCGGGACATGGACGCCCTCCAGGGGTTGCGCGACGCACCGCGGCATCACAAACGGTGTGCCGGGCGGCGCGCCCGGCGTGGGGGAGGGCGCGGGCGGTTCGCTGCACAGGGGAGGCCGGGAGGTGCCTGTTCCCCCGACAGCGCGCGGGCTAGGGGGCCGGGGGGGGCGGCGCGCCCCGCCAGATGCGGACGCCGTCGCCGACGGTCGAGGCGAGGGCGACGGCGCACCAGCCGAGGGCGACGTAGACCGTGAGGTCCCGGTCCATCGGAGCGCGGGCGCGGAGGAGGAGCATCGTGCCCCCGACCAGCGCGACGAACCCCGTCACCGTGCAGCCCCCCACGGCGAGCCCCCGGGCCTTCTCGCCCGAGGTCGGGCCCACGAAGCAGGCGAGGATCGGCCCGGGCGTGACCACCAGGGCGAGGACGAGCCCCGCCAGCGCGTGGCCCGCGGAGAGGGGCTGCGCGGCGTGGGAGAGTCCCTCGTCGAGCGCCTGCACGAGGAGGACCCCCGCGATGGCGCCCAGGCCGAGCGCGGCTCCGCGGAGGACGACGAAGGGGGATGCGGCCATGCCCGCAAGGATACGGCGGCACGCCCCCCGACGCATGCTGGCGGCGACGGGCGGGGGGGGGGACAATCCCCGCCCCATGCCGCGCGACCTGGCCCGGAGGATGTCCCGCCTCGGGACCGAGTACGCCTTCGAAGTCCTCGTGAGGGCCCGGGCGCTGGAGGCCCGGGGGAAGGACGTGGTCCACCTGGAGCTGGGGGAGCCGGACTTCGCCACGCCCGCGCACGTCGTGGAGGCCGGGGTGGAGGCCCTCCGCGGGGGCCACACCCACTACGGGCCGGCGGCGGGCCTCCCGGAGCTGCGGGACGCCATCGCGCGCCGCGTCTCCGCGACGCGGGGCGTGGAGGTCCGCCCGGAGGAGGTCGTCGTCCTCCCCGGCGCGAAGCCGGTCCTGTTCCTCGCGGCCCTGGCGCTGCTCGAGGAGGGGGACGAGGCGCTCGTCCCCGACCCCGGTTTCCCGATCTACGATTCGGCGGCCCGGTTCGCCGGGGCCACGGTCGTCCCCTACCCCCTCGACCCCGCGCGCGGCCTGTCGCCGGACCCCGCGGCCGTCGCGTCCCGCCTCTCCCCGCGCACGAAGCTCGTCTTCCTCAACTCCCCGGGGAACCCGGCGGGCGGGGTCTCCTCGCCCGAGGACCTGGGTATCCTCGCGGAGGCGCTCCGGGGCCGCGACTGCTGGGTCCTCTCCGACGAGATCTACTCCGAGGTCCTCTACGGGGGGCGCCATGCCTCCGTGCTCCCGCTCCCCGGGATGCGCGAGAGGACGATCCTCCTGGACGGCTTCAGCAAGACCTGGGCGATGACCGGCTGGCGGGTGGGCTACGGGGTGATGCCGGAGCCGCTCGCACGCGAGATGGCGCGGATGCAGGTGAACAGCACCTCCTGCACCGCGGCCTTCACGCAGCGCGCGGCGCTCGCGGCCCTGGAGGGGCCCGCGGCCCCGGCGCGGGCCATGGTGGAGGAGCTCCACCGGCGCCGGGACGCGGCCGTCGAGGGGCTCAACGGGGTGCGCGGCTTCCGGTGCCACCTCCCCCGGGGGGCGTTCTACGCGTTCCCGGACGTGCGGGGGACCGGCGTGGCCTCGAAGGCGCTGGCCGACCGGCTCCTCGAGGAGGCGGGCGTGGCCTCGGTCGCCGGGACCGCCTTCGGCGCGCTCGGCGAGGGGTACCTGAGGTTCAACTTCGGCGCGCCCCTCCAGAGGATCCTCGAGGGGGTCCGGCGGATCCGGGGGCTGCTCGGCGCGGCCTGACCGCGCTCACGGGGGACCCATGAGGCGTTCACGGAGGGGGATGGTCGCGCTCCTGGTCGTGGCGGCGGCGTCGGCGGCCGCGGCGCTGCCGGAGGGGACCCGCGTCGGCGACCGGCCCGGCAGCGTGGTCCTCGTCATCGGGGACGGGACCGGCTGGCAGCAGTGGGGACTCTTCCTCTCCGCGCGCCGCGCCGCCGGGCGGACGGAGCCCTCGAACTTCGAGCGCCTGGCCGCCGCGGGGCGCGTGGGCACGATGACCACCTGGGCGGCCGACTCGCTCGTCACCGACTCCGCCGCCGGGGCCACCGCCCTGGCCTCCGCCCGGAGGACTGCCAACGGGATGGTGGGAGTCGGGCCCGGGGGGGAGAGCCTCCCGACCTGCCTGGAGAAGGGGTCCGCGCGCGGCCTCTGGTCCGGGCTCGTCACCACGACCTGCGTGGCCGACGCGACGCCGGCCGCCTTCGCCGCGCACGTCAAGAGCCGCCGCCAGATGGACGAGGCCGCCGCGCAGTTGCTCCGGGGCCACGACCTCCGGGTGCTCCTCGGCGGAGGGACCCCGTACTTCGTCCCGAAGGGGAAACCGATGTCCGCCGCGGGGCCTCCCGGGGCCGGGATCCCCGACGCCCCCTCGACTCGCCGCGACGACGAGGACCTCGTCGCAGAGGCGCGGGCGAAGGGCTTCGCCGTGGCGACCACGCGCGAGGCGCTGCTGGCGGGCCCTGCGCCGGAGCGGCTGCTGGGGCTCTTCGCGCCCTTCGACTTCCCCTACGCCATCGACCGGGACGGGAAGGAGGAGGCCGTGGCCCCGACGCTGGCCGAGATGACCGGTCGCGCGCTGGAGGTCCTCCGGCGCGCCCCGAAGGGGTACTTCCTCATGGTCGAGGCGGGGCTCGTGGACCACGCCTGCCACGAGAACGACGCCGGGGCCGTGCTCGGCGAGATGGAGGAGCTGGACGCGGCGCTCGGCGTGCTCCTCCGCGAGCGGGAGCGGCGGCCGGACCTCCTCGTCGTCCTCACCGCGGACCACGAGACGGGCGGGCTCTCCGTCGGGATGCCGGGCCGCGCCCTCACCCCCGGGACGCTGGCGCGCCTGGCGACCCAGCGGAGGAGCCTCCGGGCGCTGGCGGCCGGGCGCAGACCGGGCGAGGTCCCGTCCGAGGACGAGGCCCGGGCGGCCGTCCCGTGGCTCCCCGCGAAGGCGGCCGCGACGACCGTCCCGGCCGTGGACGGCCGGGGGGCGTTCCTCGGCCGGAGCCGCCTCCCCTACGGCGACGCCGCCTCGGGCGGGGCGGGGGTCGTGTTCGCGACGGACGGGCACACGGCCACCCCCGTGCCCCTGGTGGCGCAGGGGCCCGGCGCGGCGCGGTTCGCGGGGGTCCTCGACAACGTGGCCGTGGGGGAGGTGCTCATGGACCTCCTGGGGAGCGAGTAGACTCGACGGGGGAGGCGGTCATGCACGAGCCCAGCGACTTCCGCTCCGACACCGTGACGCGCCCCACGCCGGCCATGCGGAAGGCCATGGCGGAGGCCGTCGTGGGGGACGACGTCCTCGGGGACGACCCCACCGTGAACCGCCTGGAGGAGACCTTCGCGCGCCTCGTGGGGAAGGAGGCGGCCGTCTTCGTCCCCTCGGGCTCCATGGCCAACCTGATCGCGATCGCCGTCCACGCGCGGCCCGGGGAGTGCGTCCTCATGGAGGAGTGGGGCCACTCCGCGAACTTCGAGGCCGGGGGGGCATCGCGGTTCGCGGGCGTGATGGTCCGGACGCTCCCCTCGGACCGGGGGCTCCTCGACCCGGAGGGCGTGCGCCGCTGGATCCACCCTGGGAGCGTGCACAGTCCGCGCACGGCGCTCCTCGTCGTGGAGAACACGCACAACTTCCACGGGGGGAGGGTCGTGCCGCTCGACCGGATGCGGGCCCTGCGCGAGGTCACCGCGGAGCGCGGGGCGCGGCTCCACGTGGACGGGGCGCGCATCTGGAACGCCTCCGTCGCCGCGGGCGTCCCCGTGCAGGAGTTCGCCGCCTGCGCCGACAGCCTCAGCGCCTGCCTCTCGAAGGGGCTCGCCGCCCCCGTGGGGTCCCTGGTGGCCGGGACGCGGGAGTTCACGGCCGAGGCGCGGAAGGTCCGCAAGACCCTCGGCGGGGGGATGCGGCAGGCGGGGGTGCTGGCCGCCGCGGGTCTCGTCGCGCTGGCCGAGATGCGGGAGCGGCTCGCCGAGGACCACCGTCGCGCCCGGCGCCTCGCCGAGGGCCTCGCGCGGCTCCCCAAGTTCGAGATCGACCCCTCGCACGTTGAGACGAACATCCTCTTCGTCCGCTGGAAGGGGGAGGGGCCCGTCAAGGGCGTGGTGGACCGCTGGAAGGAGCGCGGCGTCCTCGCGCTGGCCCCGGACGCGGCGCGCGTCCGCCTCCTCACGCACAACGACGTGGACGACGAGGACGTGGACCGGCTGCTCCGGGAAGCGGCGCGGCTCTAGCGATGGGCGGCGTCTTCCACGCCTACGACGTCCGCGGCGTCTGGGGGCGCGAGATCGACGAGGCCCTCGCCGAGCGGATCGGGCGGGCGGTCGCGGCCCACCTCCGGCCGGGGCGCGTCTGCGTCGGGAACGACATGCGCGCCTCGGCGGGGCCCGCGAGGGACGCCCTCGTCCGCGGGCTCACGGCCATGGGCTGCGACGTGGAGGAGGTCGGGCTCGCCTCCACGCCCATGCAGTACTTCGCCTGCGGGCACGGCGGCTTCGACGCCGGGGTGCAGGTGACCGCCTCCCACAACCCCGCCGAGTACATCGGCTTCAAGATCTCGGGGAAGGGCGTCCTGCCCGTGGGCGGGGACTCGGGGCTCCCGGAGATCGAGCGGCTCGCGACCGCGGCGGAGGCCCCCGCCCCGGCGAAGGGCACCCGGCCCGGCCGCGTCGTGCGGCGCGAGGTGGGCGAGGAGTACGGGAGGCACGTCCTCTCCTTCTGGCGGCCCGGGCCGCGGAAGCCCCGCGTCGTCGTGGACTGCGCCAACGGGATGGGGAGCCTCGAGGTGCGGCACGCCCTCTCCCGCCTCGGCCTGGAGATGGAGGTCCTCTACCCGGACCTCGACGGGACCTTCCCGAACCACGAGGCGAACCCGCTGCGCCACGAGAACCTGCGCGACCTCCAGCGCGCGGTCGTGGCGGGGAAGGCGGACCTGGGGGTCGCCTTCGACGGGGACGCCGACCGGGCGGCCTTCGTGGACGAGAAGGGCGGGGTCGCGACGAGCGACCTCGTGACGGCGCTCCTGGCCGAGGAGATCCTCCCGCGGGAGCCCAGGGGCGCGGCGGTGGTCTACGACCTCCGCTCGAGCCGCGTCGTCGCGGAGACCGTCCGGGGGCTCGGCGGCAGGCCCGTGCGCGAGAAGGTGGGGCACGCCTTCATGAAGGCCCGCCTCCGGAAGGAGAACGGCCCCTTCGGCGGGGAGTACAGCGGGCACTTCTACTTCCGCGACAACTGGCACGCCGACTCCGGCGCCATCGCCGCGGTGGAGGTCCTCAACCGCCTCTCCCGCGACCCGAGGCCCTTCTCGGAGATCCTGGCGCCGCTGCGGCGCTACTTCCACACCGGGGAAGTCAACTTCGAGGTCGCCGACAAGGAGGCCAAGATCCGCGAGATCACCGTGGCCTTCCAGGACGGGGGGATCGACCTCCTCGACGGCGTCACGGTGAACTTCCCCGACTGGTGGTTCAACGTCCGGCAGAGCAACACCGAGCCGCTGCTGCGCCTCAACCTCGAGGGGACGACGAAGGACGCCTTCGAGCGCGGCAGGGCGCGGGTCATGCCGTTCCTCGGGAAGCCAGTGGACCGCTGACGCCTATTCGATGACGTCGGGCGAGCGTGGACCCGCGTCCACGCGGGGCTCCTGGCCGCGGAGGACGGTGTTGCCGCCGTACTGCCGGGTCTGGTCCACGGGGGAGGCCTCGAGCCCTTCGACCTCCCGGAGCCGGCCTCCCTCGCCGTAGGCGGCCAGCGCGTTCCGGTAGGTGACGGCCTCCACCGCGTCGGGGGCGATCCCGCGCTCGAGCATGAGGCGGGCGGTCTTGGGGACCGCGAGCGGGTCGGAGACCCCCCAGTCGGCGCTGCTGTCCACGAGGATCCTCTCCTTCCCGTACTTCCGGACGACCTCGACCATCCGCTCGTTCCCCATCTTGGTCCGCGGGTAGATGGTGAAGGCGGCCCAGAAGCCGCGCCGGAGGACCTCCCCGGCGGTCTCCTCGTTGTTGTGGTCGATGACGACCTGGTCGGGGCGGAGCCCGTGCTCGAGGGCGAGGTCCATGCTGCGCGTGGTCCCGCGCTTCTTGTCCCGGTGGGGGGTGTGGACCATGACGGGGAGCGCGGCCTCCCGGGCGAGGTCGAGCTGCGCCCGGTAGACGCGCTCCTCGGCCCCGGTCTGGTCGTCGAAGCCGATCTCGCCCACGGCGACCACCCCCTCCTTGCAGAGGAACAGGGGCAGTATCTCCATCACCTCCGCCGCCAGGCGCTCGTTGTTGGCCTCCTTGCTGTTCACCCCGATGGCGCAGTAGTGGCGCATCCCGAACTGCGACGCCCGGAACCGCTCCCAGCCGACGAGGTTCGCGAAGTAGTCCCGGAAGGTGCCGAGGCCCGTGCGGGGCTGCCCCTGCCAGAAGGCGGGCTCGATCACCGCGACGACCCCCGCCGCCGCCATGGCCTCGTAGTCGTTCGTCGTCCGCGAGGACATGTGGACGTGGGGGTCGAGGTACCGGGCCGGGCGAGGGGCGGCGGGGGTCACCGGGCCCCCTTCCCCGCGGAGGCCTCGTGCCGCTCGAGGAGGCCGAGGAGCTCCGGGCTCACCGGGCGGTGCGCGGCCCGGCGCTCCGCCGCGTAGTCCCGGAGCATCCGGGCGAGGGTGGGGTTCATCCGCGCGTCGAGGCCGACGACGGGCCCGAGCCCGACTTCGACGAACAGGGCCTTCAGCACCATCTGGTTCCAGGCCGCCTCGGGGAGGCGCTCGGCGGGGAACGGGTTCCGGTGGGCCACGGCGCGGAGCACGTCCGTCATGTTCGACCGGATCCCCTCGGCGCAGCGGGCCGGCAGCCGGTCCGGGCCCGGCAGCAGCGGGAGGGCCTGGTAGAGCGCCACGAGTTCGCCCAGGTCCCCGTGCTCGAAGAGCATCTCCCGCTCGCGGTGCGCGCCGTCCGCGTCCCGGGCGTCGCGGGAGAGCAGCAGCAGGGTGCGCGCCGCCTGCTCCTCCGTCCAGCCGGCGGGTGTCCAGCCCGGCCGGGCGTGCTCCGCGGCGGCCCGGTCCCCGTCGGCGAGTTGGAGGGGGCGCTTCCCCGCGTGCCGGCAGGCCGCCGAGAAGTCCATGTAGAAGCGGCGCGCGGGGCCGTCGCCCGCGGCGGCGGCCGAGGCCCCGTCGAGCCAGGCGAGGTCGGGAGGGGCCAGGCGGGCCCCGAGCCACCCGCGGAGCAGCCGCCGGGCCTCGGCCACGGTCTCGACCTTCGGCTCGGACCCCTTCGCCGGCGCCATGGCCCCGATCATGCCTCCTCCGGCGCCGCCGCCGGAGATCCGGGTGGGGACCGACCGGTCCCCCGTCCTCCCCGAACGGGCCGCCGGGGCGGGGGTTCGGGCCGGAGCGGCCCCTCGGGCAGCGCGCCCGCGAGCCCGCGCGGTAGACTGGGGCGCCATGCCCGAGGGTCAGTCGAAGACGGACACCGAACGGATCATCGCGGAGTACAAGGCCGGCATCGACCGGACGCTCCTCCGGGAGAACCTCCGCCGGACCCCCGAGGAGCGGGTCCTGCTGCTGATCCAGCTCCAGGAGGTCGCCGCCGAGCTGCGCCGCGCGGGCGAGGCGCTGCGCCGGGGCGCGCCACCCCCGCGGTCCATCGCTCGCGCATGACCGACTTCCGGGCGCTGCTGGACACCCTGTCCCGGGGCGGGGCCCGTTACGTGCTCATCGGGGGCTTCGCCGCGAACGTGCACGGGAACCCGCGGCTCACGGTGGACCTGGACATCGTCTACGACCGGGCCCCCGACAACCTCCGCCGCCTCGCCGAGATCCTCGCGCCCCTCGAGCCGTACCTCCGCGGGGCGCCCGCCGGGCTGCCCTTCCGCCTCGACGAGCCGACCCTGCGCGCCGGGCTGAACTTCACCCTCACGACCACGCTCGGGGACCTGGACCTGCTCGGGGAGGTGGCCGGAGGGGGGACCTACGAGGCCCTGCGGCCTTCGGCCGTCGAGGTCACGCTGTTCGGGAACCGACACCTGTGCGTGGATCTCCCCACCCTCATCAGCCTCAAGCGGGCCGCAGGCCGCCGCAAGGACATCGAGGCCGTCGCGGAGCTCGAGGCGCTGGCCGAGGAGCGCGACCGGTCCTCGGAGGAGTGAAGGCAGCCGGGGCCACCGCTGAAGTCCGAAGCGGCCCCTCGGGTATCCTCCGCGCCATGCCCCGCCGTCGCGCGCCCGTCCTCGCGTTCCTCACCGACTTCGGCGATCGGGACGCCTACGTCGCGTCCATGAAGGGGGTGGCGCTGCGGCTCCTCCCGGAGGTGCGGCTCGTGGACGTGGCGCACGGGATCGATCGCGGGGACGTCCTCGGCGGGGCGCTCGTCCTGGAGGAGGCGCGCCGCTGGTTCCCGGCAGGGACCGTCTTCGTGGCGGTCGTGGACCCGGGGGTGGGGACGGCGCGGCGCGGGCTGGCGGCCGCGGCCCACGGGCAGACCTTCGTGGGGCCGGACAACGGGATCCTCTGGCCGGTCCTGCGGGGGGACCCGGGGGCCCGGATCCACTCCATCGAGAACCCGGACGTGATGCTGGAGCGAGTCTCGGACACCTTCCACGGGAGGGACGTCTTCACGCCGGCGGCCTGCGCGCTGGCGGCGGGTCTCCCCCTCGCGAAGGCGGGACCCGCGGTCGCGCGGCCGGCGCCGCTCCCGGGCTTCGTGGCGGAGCGGGGCCGGGCGAAGGTCCGGGGGCAGGTGCTCCGCGTGGACCGGTTCGGGAACCTCGTCACCTCGGTGACCGAGGAGGACCTCGACGCGGTCTTCCCGCGGGGACGCCGGGAAGCCCTCGCCGTGGACGTGGGCGTGCACCGGGTCCGGCGGAACGCGTGCACCTACGGGACCGCGCGGGCGGGGGAGCCGTTCTTCCTCCTCGGGAGCGGGGGGCGGCTGGAGGTGGCCGTCCGCGACGGCTCGGCCGCCGCGGAGCTCGCGGCCGAGAGGGGCGCGCGGGTCGTCGTGCGGGAGCGGGGAGCGGGGAAGTGAGGAAGTCCGTCTACTTGGACCCGTTCTCCGGGATCGCCGGGGACATGCTCGTGGGGGCGCTCCTCGACGCCGGGGCGTCCTTCGAGGCCGTGAAGGGGGCGATCGCCCGGCTACCGGTGGAGGGGATCGAGGTCCGCGCCCACCGGACGCAGCGCGGACCGCTCGCCTGCACGAAGTTCGACGTCCTCGTGCACGGGGAGAGGGAGGGGGAGCACCCCCACGAAGAGCACGGGCACGGGCACGCCCACGAACCGCATGGCCACGGGAAGAAGCGGCGAGGTGGGGGTCGGGCGGGAGGGGGGACAGTCCCCGCCCACGCGCACCGGGGGCTCCGCGAGATCCGGGACATCCTCGGCCGGAGCGGACTGGCGGACGCCATCCGCGGGCCGGCTCTCCGGGTCTTCGAGAGGCTCGCGGCGGCGGAGGCCCGGGTCCACGGGAAGAAGATCGAGGAGGTGGTCCTCCACGAGGTCGGGGCGCTCGACGCGATGGCGGACATCGTGGGGGCCTGCGCGGCGCTCGACGCCCTCGCGGTCCGGGAGGTCTTCTGCGGGCCGGTCCGCGCGGGCTCGGGGATGATCCCCTGCGCCCACGGGGTGCTCCCCGTGCCCGCCCCGGGGACCATGGAGTGCCTCCTCGGCTTCGACGTCCGGTTCGAGGAGGGGCGCGGGGAGCTCGTGACCCCGACCGGGGCGGCGCTGCTCGCGGCGCTGGCGACGCCGCACCCGCCCGGGGAGTTCTACCCCGAGCGGGTGGGCTACGGGGCGGGGACGCGGGAGGGGGGCGAGGTCCCGAACTGCCTCCGGGCCGTGGTGGGGCGCACCCCCGACCCCGCGCTCGAGCCCGCGGTCCACGAGGTCGCCGCCAACCTGGACGACCAGCCCCCGCAGGTGCTCGCGCGCGCCGTGGAGGCGCTCCTCGAGGCCGGGGCGCTCGACGCCTGGACCGAGCCCGCGGGGATGAAGAAGGGGCGGCCGGGGGCGGTGCTGCGGGCGCTGGCGGACGAGGCGCACCTCGACGCCGTCGAGGAGACCTTCTTCGCCGAGACCGGGACCCTCGGCGTGCGGCGCCACCGGGTGGAGCGGTCCAAGTGCGAGCGGGAGTGGGTCCCCGTGGAGACCCCCTTCGGGAAGGTCCGGGTCAAGGTGGGCCGCCGCGGGGAGCGGGTCGTGTCCGCCAACCCGGAGTACGAGGACTGCCGGGAAGCCGCCGCGAAGGCCGGGGTCCCCGTGCGCGAGGTGCAGGAGGCGGCACGCGCCGCCTTCCGCGGGAAGGGGCCCCCGAAGAAGCCCCGCCGCTGACTCACCGCGTCCGGTCGAGGAACTCCCCGAACCGGGCCAGGCCCTCGCGGAAGGGGTCGGTATCGATCCCGAAGGAGACCCGGAGGCACCCCGGGGCGTCGAACATCGTCCCGGGGACGACGGCCACGCCGGTCTCCTCGAGGAGCCGCTCCACCCAGGCCAGGTCGTCCTTCCCCCGGAGCGCCGGGACCTCCAGGAAGGCCGAGATCCCGGCGTCGGGAGGGCTCCAGAGGACGTCGCCCCGCCCGCGGACCCAGGCCGCGAGCACCCGGAGGTTGCGGGCGGCCACCTCCCGGGCGCGGGCGGCCCGCGCCTCGAGCCCGGCCCAGGCCGCCAGCGCCACCGAGGCGCTCGGGGCCGGGAGGTTCACCACGACGAACTCGTTCACCTCCCGCGCCCGCTCGCGGAGGTCAGGCGGCAGGATCGCCCAGCCCATCCGGAGGGCCCCGAGGCCGTAGACCTTCGTCAGGCTCGTCGTCGCGAGGAAGGGCCCGCCCGGGGTGAAGGCGGTCCCGAGGGGAGGGGGGAGGAAGTCCCGGTAGACCTCGTCCACGAGGACCTTCCCCCCGAACTCGGCGCAGGCCCCCTCGAGCGCGGCCAGCTCGTCGGGGAGGAGCCGCGCCCCGGTGGGGTTGTGGAGGTCTGTCACGGCCACGAGCCGGGCCCCGGCCCGGAGGCCGTCCCGGACCTCGTCCACGGGCAGCCGCCAGGCGTCCTCCCGCCGCCGCCGGAACCAGCGCACCTCGGCCCCCAGCAGCCGGAAGAGCCCCGGGATCGCCTCGTAGGTCGGGGACTCCACGAGGACCGCGTCCCCCGGCTCCAGCAGGGCCGCCGCCACGAGGAAGTTGGCGTGGTGGGTCCCGCAGGCGGGGAGGACGCACTCCCCGGGCACCCGGTAGCGCGCGGCCACGGCGGCGACGAGGTCCGGGTCGGGGCCGGTCCCGATGGGCCGCTGGAGCGCGACCGCCTCGCGGGGCACCCCGAGGTCCTCCAGGGTGGCCGCGGGCATCCCGCTCATGTGCAGGGGGAACCGGCCGCGGCCGTTGTGGGCCTTCGCCCAGGCCATGTAGCGGAAGGGCTCGAATCGCATCGCCGCATCATACGGAGCCGGGCCGTTGTACGGGCGGGGGTCCCCGGGGGGGACCCCAGGGACTTGTCGGGCTGCCGGTGGCAGCCCGACCCTGGGGACGAGGCCCGCCGGTGGCGGGCCGAGCCCGGGGAGGTCTACCCCGCCCGCCGTTCATGGACGGGGGAAGGGAGTGCGTGGGGCGCAAGCGAAGGCGGGGACCGGGGTCGCTTTCGGCGGCGGTGGAGCGATTCCCGGGCCCCGGCCGATGTACAATGAAAGGGCACCGGGGGGGGGCAGGGAGCCTCGAGAGGCCCCCCTGATTGCGGGGATGAGAATCTGGGATGAAGGGTGGGGGATTCGAACGGGGACTCCTCGTCGGCGGTCTCGCGATCGCCGCGGTGCTCGCGGGCACGGCATGGCTCTTCGGCGACACCGTCGCCCGGTACCGCGAGAGCGCGGCCCGGGTGGGCCACACCCACGAAGTCCGCCTCGCCCTCGAGGAGTTCTTCCGGCAGACGGTGGACGTCCAGAACGGCGCCAGGGGATTCGTGATCAGCGGGAGGGAGGAGTTCCTCGCACCCTACGAGAAGGCCCGGGCGGAGGTGGGCGGGACGCTCCGGAGGGTCCGCGGCCTGACCGCGGACAGCCCGGCCCAGCAGGAGAGGTGCACCGCACTCGAGGCGCTGCTCGCCGAGAGGCTCCACGTCTCCGCGGAGTTGATCCGCGTGCGGCGCGAGTCCGGGGCCGTGGCTCCGCAGCACGTGGTCCTCGTGACGCAGGGCAAGGCCGTGATGGACCGCGTCCGGGCGCTCCTCGACGCGATGCAGCGCGACGAGGGGGCCCTCCTCGCGCGGCGACGCGCCGAGGAGGCGGCCGCCGAGGACCGGGCCCGGGTCTCCCTCGGCCTCCTCCTCGGCACCCTCGTCGTGGTGCTCGTCGGCCTCTTCCTCCTCCTCCGGCGCGAACTGGGCCGCAGGTCCGCCGCGGAGGTCCGCACCCGGGAGGTCCAGGCCCGGCTCCAGGCGATCCTCGACTTCGCGCCCGCGGTCATCTTCATGAAGGACCCGGCCGGTCGCTACGTCCTCGTGAACCGAGCCTTCGAGAGGGCCGCCGGGAAGACGCTGCCCGAGATCCTCGGGCGGACCGACATCGACATCACCGAGCCGGCGCTGGCGGCGGAGCTCGCCGGCCGGGATGCCCTGGTCCTGGCCGAGGGCCCGCGGATGTTCGAGACGACCGTGCACGCGGAGGGGCGTCTCCGCACGTTCCTGTCGGTGCGGTACCCCGTGCGGGGGGCAAACGGGGAGTACGCCGGGATCGGCGGGGTCGCCACGGACATCACCGAGCGGAAGGAGGCGGAGGAGGAGCTCCGCCGGGCCAAGGAGGCCTCCGAGGCCGCACTCCGGGAACTGGAGACGTTCTCCTACTCCGTCTCCCACGACCTCCGGACCCCGCTGCGCGCGATGGACGGGTTCAGCCTGGCGCTGCTGGAGGACCACGCCGGGAGCCTCGACGCGCAGGGGAAGGACTACCTCGGGAGGGTGCGGTCGGCGGCCCAGCGGATGGCCGGCCTCATCGACGACCTCCTGGAGATGTCCCGCGTGAGCCGCGCGGACCTGGAGCGGGGACGGGTGGACCTGTCGGGGATGGCGCGCGGCGTCGGCGAGTCCCTTCGCACGGCCTTCCCGGAGAGGAAGGTCGAGTTCCTGGTGGAGGAGAAGCTGGTCGCGGACGCGGACCCGCGGCTACTCCGGGTCGTGCTCGAGAACCTGCTGGGGAACGCCTGGAAGTACACCGCGAAGAGGGCCGTCGCCCGCGTCGAGTTCGGCTCCGAGGGTGACGGAGGGACGAGGACCTACTACGTCAGGGACGACGGCGTGGGGTTCGACATGCGGTACGCCGGGAAGCTCTTCGCCCCTTTCCAGCGCCTCCACCGCGACGAGGAGTTCACCGGGTCGGGGATCGGCCTCGCGACCGTGCAGCGGGTGGTGGGTCGGCACGGCGGCCGGGTCTGGGCGGAGGCGGCGCCGGACGCGGGGGCGACCTTCCGGTTCACGCTGGGGGAGAGGAGGTAGGGACCATGGCCGAGAACACCATCCTGCTCGTCGAGGACAACGCGGACGACGAGGCGCTGACCCTGCGGGCGTTCTCGAAGGCGGGCATCGCCAACGAGATCGTCGTGGCGCGGGACGGCGTGGAGGCGCTGGACTACCTGCTCGGCACGGGCGCCCACCAGGGGCGCGACCCGCGGGACCGTCCCGCACTGATTCTCCTCGACCTGAAGCTCCCGCGGGTGGACGGCCTGGAGGTCCTCCGGCGCGTCCGTGCCGACGAGCGCACGAAGCTCGCCCCCGTCGTGATCCTGACCTCATCCCGCGAGGAGCAGGACCTCGTGCGGGGCTACACCCTGGGCGCGAACTCCTTCGTGCGGAAGCCCGTGGACTTCAACCAGTTCCTCGAGGCCGCCCGGCAGCTGGGGCTGTACTGGCTCCTCCTGAACGAACGGCCGCCGGCCTGAGGGGAAGGGCAGCGATGGCGCGCGAACGGAAGCCGCTGAGGGTCCTCCTCGTCGAGGACAGCGAGGACGACGCGCACCTCGAGCTGCTCGAGCTCCGCCGGGGCGGGTACGACGCCGTGAGCCGCCGCGTGGACACCCGGAAGCAGCTGATCGAGGCCCTGGCGGACGGTCCCTGGGACGTGGTCCTCTGTGACCACGGCCTCCCCGCCTTCTCCTCCCGCGAGGCGCTCCAGGTCCTCAGGGATCGCGCCCTGGACGTCCCGCTCATCATCGTCTCCGGGCAGATCGGGGAGGACGCGGCCATCGAGGCGCTCAAGAGCGGGGCGACCGACTACGTCCTCAAGGGGAACCTGCGGCGGCTGGGGGCGGCCGTGCCGGCGGCCCTGCGGGAGGCCGAGGAGAGGGCGCGGCGGCGCCGCGCCGAGCAGGAGCTCCGGCGCGAGGAGTCCCGGCGGCTGTCCATGGTGGAGAACGCCCTCTACGGGATGTGCCGGTGCAGCGCGGAGGGCCGCCTCCTTACGGTGAACCCCGCGCTCGCCGCCATGCTCGGCTACGAGAAGGAGGGGGACCTCCTCGGGATCGACCTCGGCGGGACCGTCCTCGTCGATCCGGCGGAGTGGGGGCGCCTCGCCGCCGACTGCCTCCGCTCGGGGCGCCTCGACCGGGTGGAGTCCCGGTGGCGGCAGCGGGACGGCAAGGTCATCCGCGTCCGGCTGAGCGCCACGGTCAGCCAGGCCCCGGAGGAAGGGCCCGCGGCCCTCGACGCGATCGTCGAGGACGTCACCCGGCTCCGCCAGCTCGAGGAGCAGTACCTCCACTCCCAGAAGATGGAGGCGGTCGGGAGGCTCGCGGGCGGCGTGGCCCACGACTTCAACAACCTCCTCACGGTGATCCAGGGGTACTCCTCGCTCCTCCTCGGCTCCCTGGAGAAGGGCGGCAAGCCCTGGGAGTGGATGGAGGAGGTCCGCAAGGCCTCCGACCGCGCCTCGACCCTGACCCGGCAGCTCCTCACCTTCAGCCGCAAGCAGGTGGTCGAACCGCGGGTCATCGACGTGAACCACCGCCTCCGGGACCTGACGAAGATGCTCCAGCGCCTCGTCGGCGAGACCGTCCGCTTCGACGTCGCCCTGGCCCCGGACGCGGGCTGCGTCCGCGCCGACCCCGGGCAGTTCGACCAGGTGCTCGCCAACCTCGTGGTGAACTCCCGGGACGCGATGCCGGAGGGCGGGACGCTCCGCCTGGAGACGGGCCGCCTCGACGACCCGGTGGAGTGCGCGGCCGCGACGGGCGGGCGCGTGAAGGGACCCTGCGTGCGGATCAGCGTCGCCGACACGGGCGTCGGGATGGACTCCGAGACGCGGAGCCGCATCTTCGAGCCCTTCTTCACGACGAAGAAGGAGGGTTCCGGGACGGGCCTGGGGCTCGCGACCGTGTACGCCATCGTGGAGCGATGCGCGGGGCACGTCGGCGTCGAGAGCGAGCCGGGTCGGGGAACGACCTTCCGGGTCTTCCTCCCGGCCACGGAGGAGGCCGCGGAGGCGCCCGCCGCCCCCGACGGCCAGGCCCGCCCCGGCGGACGGGAGACCGTGCTGCTGGCCGAGGACGACGGGGCGGTCCGCGACCTGGTGGCCCAGGAGCTGCGCGAGGCGGGCTACACCGTGCTCCCGACGGCCTCCGGCGACGAGGCCCTGGCGCTCAGCGGCCGGCACGCGGGGACCATCCACGCCGTGCTGAGCGACGTGGCCATGCCGGGGATCTCCGGGCGGGTCCTCGTGGACCGGCTCCGCGCCGAGAGACCGGGCATCCGGGCCGTCCTCATGTCCGGGCACCTCCGGGAGAGCGACGCGAGGCTCGGGGGCCTCCCTCCCGAGCCTCTCCTGCTCCAGAAGCCCTTCAAGCCGGGCGAGTTGCTCCGGGCGCTGCGCCGGGTGCTCGACGCGCCGGCCTAGTAGGGGCGGGGCTTGCCCCGCCCGCCGTTGCCTTCCCCCTTTGTCCGCTGTCCCGGGGGTGTCGGATACTCTGATCACGGTCCCGGCGATTCTCCCCATGGAGAGGTCCCGCATGCGGTTTCCCGTCCGCGCACTCCTCGTCCTGGCGCTCGCGTCCCCGGCGGCGGCCCTCGACGACGGTCCGCCTCCCGTCCCGGCGCCCGCCCCTCAGGACACGCCCGCGACCCCGGCCGGGGAGAGGGCCGCGGAGGCCCCCGGCGCGCCGGGCGCCGAGGACCCGGCGGGGGCCTGGGTCGCCGTCACCACGGGCGACCAGGTCCGCGTCCGCTGCGGGCCCTCGGCCAACTACCGGGTGCTGGACTACCTCCCGAAGGGCTCCTGGGTGGTGGTCACCGCGACGCAGGGGGACTACTGCCGGGTCCGGATCCCCGGCGGCGTGCCGGCCTTCGTCTTCGCGGACCTGGTGGAGGTCCGGGAGGGCGGGAAGGCGGTGGTCGCGAAGACCGACACGCTCCTGAGGCCCACGGCCGGGAAGGAGTACTTCCCGCTCGAGGGGCAGAAGCTCCAGCCCGGGGAAGAGCTCACGGTCCTGGGGAAGGAGACCGTCGAGGGCGGCGACTGGCTCCGGGTCCTCCCGCCCGCGCGCGTGGAGTACTTCGTGGCGGCGTCGCTGCTCGAGCGCGTGGGGGCCGAGGGGGAGAAGGGGGAGGACCTCGCCCGGATCGCGCTGGAGCGGCGCGACGGCTACACCGGGGGGAAGGAGGCCGCGGAGGCCCGCGAGGCGCGCCGGGCGCGGGAGGAGGCCTTCGCGCGGGCGGTGGAGGCGGCCGCCGCGACCCGCAAGGCCGCGACCGCGGAGACGGAACTCCCGGCGGAGTGGCCGGCCGGCCGGCGGGCGCTCGAGGAGGCGATGACCGAGTCCGGGGACCCGTCCACGCGCGGCCGGGCGGCGGGAATCTACCGCGACTACCTCGCCCGGGAGAGGCAGGTCGAGGTGGCCCGACTCCGGCGGGATGCCGCGACCGTGAAGGGGGACCTGGAGCGTCGGCTCGCGGAGGCCGATGCCCGCTACCGCAAGGCCCTCGAGGACCTCCTCAAGGTCGCCCCGGCGCCCGCGGCGAAGAAGTTCGCCGCCGTCGGGACCGTGCGGAAGGAGGGGAGCGGGGAGTACGCCCTGGTGAAGGGGGAGGTCGTCCTCCACCGGATCGAGAGCACCCGCTACGACCTCCAGGAGTTCACGGGGAAGCGCGTGGGGGTCCAGGGGCGCACGGTGGACGTGGACCCGAGGACGCGCCTGCGCGTCCTCGTCGTGGAGTCGCTCGAGATCCTCGACTAGCCCTCGCATGGCCGCCCCGCTCGGCCGCCGGATCGCGTGGGCGGTCCTCCTCCCGGCGGCCGCGGCGCTGGCGGCGGTGGACCTCCTGGCCGTGCACGCGGCGCGGGCCGCCGAGCGCGCGCAGGTGCTGCGGCGGTTGCACGCGGCCGCCGGGGTCGTCTCCGGGGAACGCCGGTTCTTCCTCTCGGCGCCCCTGGACGCCGTGGAGACGCGCCGGCGGCTCTCGCTCATCGCGGGGTTCGAGTTCGTCCTCTCCGTGGAGGGGAACGCGGCCGGGAGCGCCTCCTCGCTCCCGCCGGACGCGGCCGCCGAGGCCGTCGCGGCGGCGAAGGGGTCCCCCCCCGGGTCCGACCTCGAGGTCGTGGCCGGCGGCGCGTTCTACCTCGCCGTGGCGCAGGACCTCGGGGCGCGCTCCCTCCTCCTGCTCTTTCCCACGGCGGCCGTCGATCAGGCCGGGCGGGAGGCCGCGCTCCCCGTCCTCGTGGCCTCGCTCCTCGGCCTCGCCGCGGCGGGGGCGGCGGCGCTGCTCCTCGGCGCGAGGATCGCGGGGCCGATCCGCTCCCTGGCCGGCGCCGCGGGGCGGATCGCCCGGGAGGGGACCGCCGCGCCGGCCGTGCCGGAGGGGGAGGGACCGCCGGAGGTCCGCGAGGTCGCCGCGGGCCTCAACCGGATGGTCGAGGCGCTCCGCCGCGCCGAGGAGGAGCGGGTGCGCGAGGCCAGGCTCGCCGTCCTCGGGGAGTTCGCGGCGGGCATCGCGCACGAGGTCCGCAACCCCCTCTCCTCCATGCGGATGACGATCCAGCTCCTCAGGGAGGACGCCGCGGGGCGGGCGGCCGAGGACCTGGACACGCTGCTCGACGAGGTGCGCCGGCTGGAGCAGTCGGTGGAGGAGCTGCTGCTGTTCGCCGGGGAGCCGCGGCTGGAGAGGGGGGCGGTGGACCTCCTGGCCCTGGGAGGGGAGTGCGCCCGGGTCCTCCGCCGCCAGGCGGAGCACCTGGGGGTCGCCGTCCGGGTCGAGCGGGAGGAGGGGGCGCCGGCCGCCTCAGGGGACGCCGCGCGCCTGAGGACCTGCGTGTCCAACCTCCTCCTCAACGCGGTCCAGGCCTCGCCGCGGGGCGGCACCGTGCGCGTGTCGGTGCGCCGGGGGCCGGCCCCGGGCCGCGTCCTCCTCGAGGTCTCCGACGCGGGGCCCGGGATCCCGCCCGGGGCGGGGGACCGGGTCTACGAGCCCTTCTACAGCGGGCGGCCGGGGGGGACCGGGCTCGGCCTCGCCGTGACGCGGCGGATCGTGGAGGCCCACGGGGGCAGCATCGCCTACGCCTCCGGCGCCGCGGGCACGACCTTCCGCGTCGAACTCCCCGCCGCGGGGTAGAACGGTGCGGATGGGGGAGGCCCCGCCCCGCGCCGCGGTCTTCGTCGTGGACGACGAGCCCGGGATCTGCCGCGCCTTCGAGCGGTTCTTCGAGAGGCGGGGCGAGCCGTGCCGGACCTTCCCCCGCGCCGAGGAGGCGCTGGCCGCCGCGGCGAGCGCCCCCCCGGAACTGGTGGTCCTCGACGTCCGCCTCCCGGGGATGTCCGGGATCGAGGCGCTCCGGAGGTTCCGGGAGCTGCCCTCGCCCCCCGCGGTCGTCATCGTGACCGCGCACGGCTCCCTGGACGTGGCCGTCGAGGCGATGCGCCTCGGCGCGCTCGACTACCTCGCCAAGCCCCTCGACCTGGAGGCCGCGGCGGGGGTCGTGGAGCGGGCCCTGGCGTCGCGCCGCGCCTCCCCCGTCGGCGCCACCCCCGAGGAGCCCGCCCTCTCCGGGGTCCCGCTCGTCGGGCGCTCCCCGGCCATGCAGGAGGTCTTCAAGCGGATCGGGGCCGTGGCGCTCTCCGAGGTCCCGGTCCTCATCCTCGGGGAGAGCGGGACCGGCAAGGAGCTGGTCGCGCGCGCGATCCACGCCGCCTCCCGCCGCTCCGGCGGGCCCTTCGAGCCCCTCGACTGCGCGAGCCTCCCCGAGGGCCTGCTCGAGAGCGAGCTCTTCGGCCACGAACGCGGCGCCTTCACCGGGGCCGTGCAGCTCCGCGTGGGGCGCGTGGAGAGGGCCCACGGGGGGACGATCTTCCTCGACGAGGTGGCCGAGATCCCCCCCGGGGCCCAGGCGAAGCTCCTTCGGTTCCTCGAGTCGCGGACCTTCGAGCGCCTCGGCGGCGAGGGGCCGATCACCGTAGACGTCCGGATCGTGGCGGCCACGCACCGGGACCTGAAGGAGCGGGTGCGGGCGGGGCTGTTCCGCGAGGACCTGCTCTACCGGCTGGAGGTCCTCCCGATCCGCCTCCCGCCGCTCAGGGAGCGGCCCGAGGACGTCCCCCTCCTGGTCGCCCACTTCCTCGGGCGCGGCGGGGCCGCCGCCTCCCGCGGCGTCTCCGCCGAGGCCATGGATCGTCTCCTCTCCTACCCCTGGCCCGGGAACGTCCGCGAGCTGCGCAACGCCGTGGAGCACGCCCTCGTCTTCGCCCGCGGAGAGGTGGTCCTCCCGCAGCACCTCCCCCCCTCGGTCGAGGGCGGGGCCCCGGCCGACGCGCCGCCCGGGGACGCGACCCTCCGGGCGCTCGTCCACCGGCTCGTGGCCGCGGCGGGGGACGCGGAGGGGACGCTCCACGCCGACGTGGTGGCCCGGATCGAGAGGCCGCTGCTCGAGGAGGTGCTCGCCCGCACGGGAGGGAACCAGGTCCGGGCCGCGCGGATCCTCGGGATCCACCGCACGACGCTGCGGGAGAGGATCGCGCGGTACGGGCTGTAGGGGAAATACGCCGCGACGGCAAAGGCGGGCGGGGTAAACCCCGCCCCTACAAGGGCCACGGCCGGGCGGGGTAGACCTCCCCGGGCTCGGCCCGCCACTGGCGGGCCTCGAAACCCCCGGGGACGCCCGCCCCTACTTCGATATGGGCAGGTCCTTCCGGATCTCCGCGATCCTCCGGTTGACCTCGGTGAGGACCCTCCCGTAGACCTCGCCCCCCGACCCGCGAGAGAGTTCCTCGTAGAGGACTTGGGCCGGGCGGTAGTGCTCCAGCGCCGCCCTGCGGTGCTTGTTCGCGTCTTCGTTCCCCGGCACGACCAGCCCGAGCTCCGCGTCGCCGAGGCGCTTCTCCTTCCGGGCCTCCGCGAGTTTCGTGGAGTCCGCGGAGGAGGTCTCCCCCTCGCCGTGCGCCGGGGCGATCCCCCCGATCCCGCCGCGGTCCTCGGCGGCCTCCTCGGCCGCCTCGCCCGCGGGGAGCTCCTCGAGGATCGCCTCGGAGACCGCCTTGAGGGGGACCGTGCGCGGCTTCTCCTTCTTCTTCCGGTAGGCCGCGGCGACCGCCCTGTCCACGGTGCCGGTCCCGTCCTGCTTCCGCTCGAAGGCCCGGTCGTAGAGGTAGGGGAGGCGGTGGAGGAGCCCCTGCGCCGCGGCGTACTCGGCGATCTGGAGCCAGGCGCCGGCCGTGGGGTCGGACACCGCGAGGATCCGGCGGCGCACCTCCGCGTCGTCCTCCGGGGAGTTCCGGGCCTCGGCGGCGTGGGCGCCCTCCGCCAGCAGGGCGTAGATCCGGGCCCGGTTCGCCCGGGCCTTCAGCCCGGGGACCTCGTTCGGGGGTGCGGCGCCCGCCGCCTCGGTCCAGAGCGACGCGGCCTCGGAGAAGTTCCCCCGGTCGTAGGCGGAGGAAGCCTCGCGGTCGAGGCCGCGCCAGGGGGCGGGGGCCGGCGCGGCCGGGACCGCCGCCCGGGGGGCGGCCGCGTGCGGCGGACCCGGGACGTCGGGCACGGTGGAGAAGAAGCCCGTGACGCGCGAGGCGAAGGCCCGCGCCGTGGCGGGGGAACCGGCCCAGACGGCGGCGGAGGCCACCCCCACCGCCAGCAGGAACGTGAGGAAGGCCTTCACGCGGGGAAGTCTACCCGCCGCCCGGGGGTCCGGCGAAGGGAGCGGCGCCCCGGTAGCGCCGCAGCGCGGCGGCGCGGAAGGACCCGTACCCCCCCGCCGCGATCGCCTCGCGCGCCTCCCGGAGGAGGTCCTGGAGGAAGGTCACGTTGTGGAGGGAGGCGAGGACGGGCCCGAGCATCTCGCCGGTCTGGAACAGGTGGCGGATGGCGCCTCGCGAGAACCCGGTGCAGGCGAGGCAGCGGCAGGCCGGGTCGATGGGCGCGCGGTCCCGCGCGTGCCCGGCGTTGCGGAGGTGGAGGACCCCGTCCCGGGTCAGGGCCTGCCCGTTGCGTCCGTTCCGGGTCGGGAGGACGCAGTCGAACAGGTCCACCCCCTCGGCGACCCCCTCGAGGAGGTCGGCGGGCTCCCCGACCCCCATGAGGTAGCGCGGCCGGTCCCCGGGGAGGACCGCGAGCGCGGCGCGGACCGCGGGGAGCCTCCCCTCCGCGGGCTCTCCCACGGAGACGCCGCCGACGGCGTAGCCGGGGAGGCCCAGCGCCGCGACCTCCCGCGCGCAGCGCTCCCGCAGCGCCGGGTAGACGCTCCCCTGCACGATGCCGAACAGGGCCACCTCGGGGCGGGTCCTCGCGGCCACGGCCCGCTCGAGCCAGCGCACCGTCCTCCGCACCGACGCCGCGGCCTCCGCCTCGGAGCAGGGCCAGGAGGGACAGTGGTCGAGGGGCATCGCGACGTCGGGGCCGAGGGCCTCGGAGACCTCGACGACCCTCTCGGGCGTGAGGCGCACCCGCGTCCCGTCCACCGGGGAGGGGACCTCGACGCCGTCCTCGTCCACGCGCGAGCCGGGGAGCGAGAACACCTGGAACCCGCCGCTGTCCGTGAGGAGGGGGCCGTCCCACCCCATGAGGACGTGGAGGCCCCCGAGCGTCCGCACCGTCTCCTCTCCCGGGCGGAGCATCAGGTGGAAGGCGTTGGCGAGGACCATCCGGACCCCCGCCTCCCGGAGCATGGGGGGGGTGAGTCCCTTCACGGTCCCGCGGGTGCCGCAGGGCATGAAGGCGGGAGTGGGCACCTCCCCGTGGGGGGTGGCGAGGACGCCCGCCCGGGCGGGCGTGCCCCGGTCCACCGCCTCCACCCGGAAGGAGAAGCCCGGCGCCGCGCTCCCGATCACCGCCCCCCGCCCGCGGGCCCCTCGGCCCGCACCACCCGGACCCCGGGATAGTAGAACGCGAGGATCTCCTCCGCGCGCTTCCCCGAGGCGGCTAGCCCGCAGGCGCCCACCTGGCACATCCCCACCCCGTGGCCCCAGCCCCGGCCCGAGAAGCGGAAGCCCGCGGGGCGCGCGGAACCGGCCGGCTGCGGTTCGACGGAGTCGAGGAGGGTCGATCGCACGCGGTTCACGTCCAGCGCCGCGCGGAGGGAGGCGGCGGGGACCTCCTTCGCGCTGCCCGCGGCCGTGCGGAGGCGGAGGCGTAACGCCCGCCCGTCCGGGGTGCGGTCCGCGATCTCCACCGCGATCACGGGGGAGCCGAAGCCGGCCGCCTTCCGGACCTCCGTCTCGGGGACCTCGGCGGTCCACCGGGCGTACTTGGACGCCGCGCAGTGCGGGCAGGCGACCCCGGCGTATTCGGGAGTGGGGGGGACGCCGAACACGGAGGCCGCCGTCGTGGTCGCGCCGCCGCAGGTGGAGTGGTACCAGTAGCCGGGGAGCGCTCGCCCCCCGGCGTCCACGAGCCGGAGGCCCCGCGTGGACTCGACCGCCGCGCGGAGCGTCCGCTCGGCCGCCGCGGGCGGCATCCCGGGGAAGGCCTGGGAGACCTTCGGGTCGTCGGTGAGGTCTTCGAGGTGCGCGAGGGCGTACTCCCGCGCGAGGATCGCCTGGGCCCGGAGGGCCTCTGCGGGGGACGCCGCGGGGAGTTCCCCGGCGAGGACGCCGACGAGGTAGTCGGCGAGGGGGAGACGCGTGAAGAGGACCGGCTTCCCGTCCGTCCCGGCCCGCAGCCGGAGCGTCCCGGGATGCCGGGCCCATCGGTGGGACCTGGGGACGCGTCCGCCGGCAATCGCCTGGAGGTCGGACGGGACGCCGATCTCGAACCCCTGTCCGGAAGAGGGGACGAGGACCGCCTCGGGTGCCGCCAGGGAACGGGCCCCGAGGGCGAGCGACGGCGCGCCCGGGTCGGGGAGGACGAGGACCTCCTCGTCGAGCCCGGTCCCGAGGGAGAGGATGCCGCGCCCGAGCGGGTCCTCGGCCCGCCAGGGCCCCGTCACGCGCACGCGGAGGCGGAGATCCTCCCGGGGCGGGCGGAGGCGGACCTCGATGGGGAGCGAGTCCAGAGCGCCGGGGGCGGGGTCGGCTCCCGCCGGGGGAGGGGCCGGCGGGGGCGCCGGGACCTCGACCGGCCCCGAGGCGGGGGGGGGACGCGCCGGGGCGGAGGCGTCCGCGCAGGCGGCCAGGACCGCGAGCAGGGTGGAGCCGGCGGCGGCGGCCCGTCTCCGGGCCGCGTTCATCCGAACAGGCCCGCGGCAGCGGCTCCCGCCGGGGGCCGCTCCCCGACCGCGGCATAGCCGCTCTCCGTGATCATCCGTCCGCGGGGGGTGCGCAGGAGGTAGCCCTGCTGGATGAGGTAGGGCTCGATGACGTCCTCCACGGTGTCCTCGGCCTCGCCCACGACCAGCGCCACGGTCTTGAGGCCCACGGGCGCGCCGCCGGACCGGACGATGCTCCTGAGGAGGGTCCGGTCGGAGGCGGTGAGGCCGTTGTCGTCCACCCCGAGGCGGGTGAGCCCCTCCCGGGCCACGGCGGCGGTGATCCGGTTCCCTGCGGTCACCTGGGCGAGGTCCCGGACCCGCTTGAGGAAGCGGTTGGCGATGCGGGGGGTCCCCCGGCTTCGCGCGGCCAGGAGGTCGGCGGCGTCGGGGTCGAGCCGGGTCTGGATCATGTCCGCCGACCGCAGGACGATCTCCCTGAGGTCCTCCGGGGGATACACCTCCAGCCGCTCGCCGATGCCGAAGCGGGAGCGGAAGGGCGCCGAGAGGAGTCCCTCCCGCGTCGTGGCGGCCACGAGCGTGAAGGGCTGCAGCGTCACCCGCACCGAGCGGGCCGCCGGCCCCGTGTCGATGACGATGTCGATCGCATAATCCTCCATCGCCGCGTACAGGTACTCCTCCACCACCGGCGTCAGCCGGTGCACCTCGTCGATGAAGAGGACGTCCCCCTTCTGCAGGTTGGTCAGGAGGCCCGCGAGGTCGGCGGCCTTCGTCAGCGCCGGCCCCGAGGTCAGCCGGAGTTCGCTCCCCATCTCCCGGGCGAGGAGGCAGGCCAGCGTGGTCTTGCCGAGGCCCGGGAGGCCGGAGAGGAGGACGTGGTCGAGGGGCTCCGCGCGCTGCCGGGCCGCCTCGATGGCCAGCCGGAGGTTGGCGATCACCTGCCGCTGGCCCACGAAGCCGTCGAAGGAGCGGGGCCTGAGGGCCAGGTCGAGCCCGCGGTCCTCGGCCGCCGCGGCGGGCGAGAACGGCTGCGGTTCCTCGGCGGCCTTGGGGGGCATGGGATCTCCTCCCCCAAGTATCGGATGGAGAGGGGACAGGGAGGAGGGGGCTAGGGCCCGACCGCCCTCGTGGACCCGAACCGGCCCTTCTCGGCGGCGATGGTCCCGCCCTGCCCGTTGACGGTGGTGAAGGAGAAGGTCCCCCGGACCACGCCGGCCGCCGCGTCCAGTTCCTCGATGGTCAGGGAGCCCCCGGTGAGGCCGTAGAACGAGCCCGGGCCCGCCCCTGGGCGCGACCAGAACCCCGCGCCCTGTGGTAGGGGGTAGGTCCCCGGCCCCGTGATCCCGGCGAGCACGGTGAAGGTGAGGACCGTCCCGTCCTCGAGCCGCGTCCCCTGGAGCGTGAAGGTCCCGGGGCCCGGGTCGAACAGGACGTAGGGGGCGCCCGCCCGCCAGATCTCCCCGCCGATGACCATCCGGATGAGGTTCCCCCCGCCGTACCCGTCGTGCGTGTCGAGGTAGATCGAGAGCGACCGGAGGGCCTTCGCCGCCCGGAGGTTCCCCTTCGCCCGGGGCGCCGCCGCGGGGTCCTCGTCGGCCGCGGTGAGGAGGGCCTGGATGCGTCGCGCGCGGGCCTCGGCGGCCCGGCGGACCGGGCCCTCCGGGAACCCCAGGTAGACGTCCCCCCTCCCCGCGGTCGCGAAGGCTATCTCCCCGGAGAGCCCCGCGTTCATCCCCAGGAGGAGCGGCCCGAGGACCTCGTCCCCGGGATAGACCGGTTCCAGGGCCCTCGCCACGGTCGCGGCGTGGACGCAGTCCTCGCGGAGGGACTCCGAGGGGGCGGCGAGCGCCGCGAGGGCCTTCCCGAGGGCCTTCTTCCTCCGCACCTCCTCCTTCGTCGAGGGGTTCGCCAGCGCGTCGTCCCGCGCCTGGACCTCGTCCCGGAGCCCGTCGAAGTACGGGGTGAAGGGGAGGGCCCTCGCCGCGACCGGGGCGAGGAGGAGGGCCAGGGCGGGGAGGACGCGCGCCCGGGTCACGGGGACGCCGTCCGCGGGAGGTCGATCACGGCGAACGCCCCGGCAGTCACGGCGTGGGAGACGCCGCCCACGCCGTCGTAGAGCGTGAGGGCGAAGGAGCCCTCCACCCGCCCGAGACCCGGGGTGACGTCGTCCAGGGTGACAGTCCCGGCGGTCCCCACCCAGGTGGCGGCGCTCCCGTCCTCCAGCTCATCGACCCACGTGGCCGTGACCAGGGCCCCGCTCCCGGTCCCGAGCGCGTAGGTGCCGGGCGCCAGGTCGGCGCCCGTGGCCGTCATCGAGATCTGGAGCGTGCGGACCTCGCCGGGGACCTTGTCGTCGCCGGACGAGGGGAACCACTGGCGACCCGCGACGAGGATCCGGCGCGTCCCGCCGGAGGGGGAGACCCCCAGGATCCCCGAGACCGGGGTCCCGAAGAGCGCGTTGGACTCGAAGGGAGTCCCGTCCACGGTCGCCGTCATCGTGGAGGTCCCGCCGCCGCCCCCCGTGCCGCCCGAGGTGACCGCCTTCAGCGTCTTCCGGACCCCCTTCTCGGCCCGCCGGAGGGCCTTCGCCCGGTCTGCGGGATCGACGGCGGCCGCGGCCTCGGCGAGGACGGCGTCCGCCGCCGCCACGCCCGCCTCCCCCCGCTCCTTCGGCTTTCCCGGGGAGAGGCCCAGCACCACGATGGCCAGGGAGTCCCGCGCGCCCACCACGTCCGCGGCGAGGCCGTCCAGGGTGCCGTCGAGGAGGGCCGCGAAGGTCGCGTCCCCGGGGAACCCGGCCCCGAGCGCACGGGCCACGGCGATCGCCATCCCCAGATCCCCGGCGAGCGAATCGGAGTCCCGCGCGATGGCCCGGAAACCCCGCCGGAGCGCCGCCTTCTGCCGCTTCTCCGCGGGGGCGAGGTCGCCCACGAGGGCCCCGTCCCGGTCGTTCATCTCCTGGATGAGGTCCCCGAACTTCGAGGTGTAGGGATCGGCAGCGGCGCGGGGGGGCGACGCCATCGCGGCGGCGAGCAGGAGGAAGGGGAGGGCGGACGCGGTGCGCACGGACCTGCCATTGTAGCCGCAACTCCCGCGGCATCCGGCCGGCTGCGGCGGCCCCGGTCCGACGCGGCGATTCCGACACGGCGGCTTAGAATGGGCCCCCCCTTGGGCAAGCTCCAGAGGCCGGACCGGATCCGCACCATGTTCGCGGGGATCGCCCCGCGCTACGACCTCCTCAACCACCTCCTCAGCGCCAACCGGGACCGCGGCTGGAGGCGGGCCACGGTGGAGGCGGGCGGCGCCGGGCCGGGGGACGCGGTCCTCGACGTCTGCACGGGGACCGGGGACCTGGCCTTCGAGTTCGCGCGGGCGCTGGGCGGGCGGGGCCGCGTCGTGGGGACCGACTTCTGCGAGCCCATGGTGCGGCTCGGGCGGCGCAAGGCCGCGGAGGAGGGGCTGCGCGTGGGGCTCGGCGTGGCGGACACGCTGCGCCTGCCCTTCCGCGACGGCTCCTTCGCGGTCGCGGCGGCGGGCTTCGGCATCCGCAACGTGGCCGACCTGGCCGCCGGGGTCCGGGAGATGGCGCGCGTGGTCCGCCCCGGCGGGCGCGTGGTGATCCTCGAGTTCACCCGCCCCTCCAACCCGTTCTTCCGGGTCGTGTACTACGTCTACTTCCTCCTCCTCCTCCCGCTGCTGGGGAACCTCGTCTCGGGGAGCCGGATGAACGCCTACGGGTACCTCCCCCGGTCGGTCCTCTCCTTCCCGGACCGGCACCGGCTCGCCCGGGTGCTGGCGGAGGCGGGGCTCGCCGACGTCCGGGTGCGGGACCTGGGCCTGGGGATCGTCACCGTGCACGTGGGGACGCGCCCGTGAGCGCGCGCTCCTACGCCGACCTCAGGGCCTTCGTGACCGCGCTGGAGAAGGCGGGCGAGCTCCGCCGCGTGCGGGCGGAGGTGGACCCGGACCTGGAGATCACCGAGGTCGCGGACCGGATGTCGAAGTCCGGGGGGCCCGCGCTCCTCTTCGAGCGGGTGAAGGGCTCCCCCTTCCCGGTCCTCATCAACGCGCTGGGCTCCGAGCGGCGGATGTCGATGGCGCTCGGCGTGGAGCGGCTCGCGGACCTGGAGGGGCGGACGCAGGAGGTCATCGCCCTCCTCGACGAGAGGCCCCAGGGGTTCCTGGACAAGCTCGCGATGCTCCCGAAGCTGAAGGCCCTCTCGGAGGTGTTCCCCCGCACCGTGCGGTCCGGCCCCTGCCAGGAGGTGGTGGAGGACCCGCCGGACCTCGGGCGCATCCCCGTCCTCCGGTGCTGGCCGCAGGACGCGGGCCGCTTCATCACGATGCCCATGGTCTTCAGCCGCGACCCGGAGAGCGGGAAGCGCAACTGCGGGATGTACCGCCTGCAGGTCTACGACGCGCGGACCACGGGGATGCACTGGCACCGGCACCACGGGGGGGCGGAGCACCACCGCAAGAGCGAGGAGGCGGGGGCGCGCCGCATGGAGGTCGCCGCGGCCGTCGGGGCCGACCCGGCGAGCGTGTTCTGCGCGGCCATGCCCCTCCCGCCTGACCTCGACGAGATGGCCTTCGCCGGGTTCCTCCGCGGCGAGGCGGTGCCGATGGTGAAGTGCCGTACCGTGGACCTCGAGGTCCCCGCCGCGTCGGAGTTCGTCCTCGAGGGCTGGGTCGATCCGGCCGAGCGGCGGACCGAGGGCCCCTTCGGGGACCACACCGGCTTCTACTCCCTGGCCGACTCCTACCCCGTCTTCCACGTCTCCTGCGTCACGCGCCGGAAGGACCCGATCTACCAGACCATCATCGTGGGGAAGCCCCCCATGGAGGACTGCTGGATGGCGCGGGCCATCGAGCACCTGGTCCTCCCGGTGCTGCGGAAGACCCTCCCCGAGATCGTGGACTTCCACATGCCCTTCGAGGGGATCTTCCACAACCTTGCGCTCGTCTCGATCCGCAAGCGGTACCCGGGCCATGCCCGGAAGGTGATGCACGCCCTGTGGGGCCTCGGGCAGGCGATGTTCACGAAGTGCATCGTGGTCGTCGATCAAGACGTCCCGGTGCGGGACTACCCGGAGGTCGTCCTCACGGCCCTCAACCACATCGACCCGGAGCGGGACACCGAGTTCGTGATGGGCCCCGTGGAGACGCTCGACCACGCCTCGCGGCTGCCCTGGTACGGCTCGAAGATGGGGGTGGACGCGACCCGGAAGTGGAAGGACGAGGGGTTCACGCGGCCCTGGCCCGACCCCATCGTGATGAGCGACGAGGTGAAGGCCCTCGTGACGCGCCGCTGGGCGGAGTACGGCCTGCCGCCGCCGGGCGGGGGGAAGCCGTGAGGTGGGTGCTGGCGATCACCGGGGCCTCGGGGGCGCGCTACGGGGTGGCGCTGCTCCGCGCCCTCGTCGCGGCGAAGCAGGAGGTCGCGCTGGTCGTCGGCAGGAGCGGGGCCCGCGTCCTCGAGATCGAGGAGGGGATCCGGGTGGACCCGGGCCGCCCGGACCCGGAGGCCCTCGCGCCCGGGTGCGGGAAGGCGGTGGCCGGCTTCCCCGTGGACGACGTGGCCGCCCCCTTCTCCTCCGGGACCCACCCGGTCGCGGGGATGGTCGTGTGCCCCTGCTCCATGGGGACGCTCGGCCGGATCGCGCACGGGGTCTCCTCCAACCTCATCGAGCGCGCCGCCGACGTGATGCTGAAGGAGCGCCGCAGGCTCGTCCTCGTGCCGCGCGAGACCCCCCTCTCGCTGGTGCACCTCAGGAACATGGTCGCCGTCACCGAGGCCGGGGCCGTCGTCCTCCCCGCGTCGCCGGGGTTCTACCACTCCCCCAAGGGCGTGGACGACCTCGTGGCGCACGTCGTGCAGAAGGTCCTCGACCAGATGGGCGTCCGCGCGGCCCTCATCCGCCGGTGGGGGACGGGAGCGTCCTCGCCGCGGACGGGACCGAGAACGGCGGGTAGGGGTAAGGGGAGGGGCACGGGTAGGGGATAGAGCCCCCCCTCAGGTTCGGCGCCCCTGCCCTCCCCGTACCCCTACCCCTGCCCGCCGTTCTCCGTGTCTCCGTGTCTCCGTGGTGATCCTTTCCCCTTCTCCTCGCGCCCGCGCGCCGCGATCGTTGGCCCGACCCAGGCCGGGCGCTACGATCCCCGCGATGGCCTTCTCCGCCTGGTTCAAGAGCAACGGGGCCCCGAAGGACCTCGGCCCGGAGGACCTGCGGAGGGAGGAGCGGCGCCTGGCCATCCGCGAGGACCAGGCGACGGTCCGCCTGGAGCGCCTCCTCGCGGAGAAGGACGACATCTTCGGCCGGGGCGCCGCCACCCCCTCCACCGCGCTCCGCCGGGTCCTCGCCCGCCGCTTCGCCGCGGCGGCCGCCGAGGAGGTCACCCTGGAGAGGGAGATCCTCGCCCTGGGGAAGGAGCTGGCCACCGCGCGGCTCCTCCTCGCGCTGGCCGACGGCGGCAGGAAGCCCGCGGGGCTCGCGGAGCGCGCGGCGGAGCTCCAGGTGGCCTTCGAGGACGAGAAGGTGGAGGAGGGGACCTACCGCGACTCCCTGGCGCGGGCCCTGGGCCACGACCCCGCGGCCCTCCCCGGGTCCCCCGACGGCGCCCCGCGCGCCGAGGCGGTGGTGGAGGCGTGGAGGGCGCTTGACCGCGGGGAGGCCTCCGACCTGGCGGCCGCGCGTCGCGCCCTCGACGGCACGGCGCCCGCCCCCGGGAAGACCCCCCGGAAGTGAGGCGCGAGGGGCCCGCGGGCGGGGCCGCCGCGCTCGCCGGCCGCATCCGGGAGCGCGACCCGGACCTGGCGGTCGTGGCCGTGGCGGGGGAGGAGGGGTTCCTCCGGGACGAGGCGCTCCGTGCCCTCCTCGCGGCCGCCCTCGGGGACCCGGAGAGCCCTCACGCCGTGATCCTCCACGGCCCCGCCCGGCAGGGAGACCCGGACCCGCTCCGGATGGCCGCGGTCCTCGAGGAGTGCCGGACCCTCCCCATGTTCGCGCCCCCGGACGTCCGGAAGGTGGTCGTCGTCCGCCGGGCCGACGCGCTGCTGGCGGCGGAGGGGAAGGCGCTGACGGGCTACCTCGAGGCCCCCGCGCCCCGGGCGCTCCTCCTCCTCTCCGCCGACGCCCTCCCCCGGGAGGCGGCCGCCGCCCTCGGGTCCTCCCCGCGCGCGACCGTCCTCTCCTGCGAGGCGCCGCGGGCGGAGCCCGCCCCGGGGGGCGGGCCGAGCCCGCTCGCGCACTGGGTGGCGGGCCGGGCCCGGGAGCGGGGGAAGGACCTCGACCCGCGGGACGCCGAGGTCCTCGTCCACCGCTCGGGGACGAACCTCGCGGTCCTCGACGGTGCGGTGGGCGCGGCGGCGCTCCACGCCGGGGACGCCCCGCGGATCGCCGTCGCGGACCTGGAGGCCGTCGCCCCGACGGGCCCGGCGGAGCCCACGGACCGCTTCGTGGAGGGGGTCCTCGCGCGGGACGCCGGCGAGGCCCTCCGCGTCCTGGCGGGCCTGTACCGCGAGGGGGCCTGGGCCTGGGGTTCCTCCTCCCCGGTGCGCGGCGACGGGCCGGTGACGCACTTCCTCGTGGGACAGCTCCGGCGCGTGGCCCGGGACGCCTACGCGGTGGCGCGCCTGCGCGAGGAGGGGCGTTTCGACCGGCGGACCACGCGGCTCCCGGGCTCCCTCTACCACGGGTGCCGGGACCCCTGGCGGGTCCTCGAGCGGAGCGACGCCCCCGGGCTGCGCGGGCTGCTGGCCCGCCTGACGGGCCTCGAGGCGGACCTCAAGGGGGGGAGCGGGGCGGAGCGGGCCCGCTTCGAGGCCCTCGTCGTCGGCTACGCGGAGGGGGCGTGACGGCCGGCGGCCCCCGCATCCGCGTCCTCCCCCCCCGGGTGGTGGACGCCATCGCCGCGGGCGAGGTGGTGGAGCGCCCCGCCTCCGCGGTGAAGGAGCTGGTCGAGAACGCCCTCGACGCCGGGGCGCGCCGTGTGGAGGTGGACATCGAGGGCGGCGGCCGCACCCGGATCCGCGTCGCCGACGACGGCGAGGGGATGGGCCCGGAGGACCTCGCGCTCGCCTTCTCCGCCCACGCCACCTCGAAGATCCGCGGACTCGGGGACCTGGACGGGGTCGCGACCTACGGGTTCCGCGGCGAGGCCCTGGCGAGCCTCGGCGCCGTCTCCGACGCCTCGATCACGAGCCGGGCGCGCGGCTCCCGCTCCGCCCACCGGGTGGAGGCGCGCCGCGGGGAGCGCGGGCCGGTCCGCCCCGCCGCCGGGCCCGAGGGGACCACCGTGGAGGTGGCGGCGCTGTTCGCCGGCGTCCCGGCGCGCCGGAAGTTCCTCCGCGCCCCGGCGACGGAGTCCGCGAAGGTGGTGGAGGCGGTCTCCCGGATCGCGCTCGCCCGCCCCGACGTGGGCTTCCTCCTCCGCTCCGAGGGGAGGGTCCTCCTCGACGCCCCGGCGGGGGAGGCCCCCCGCGACCGTGCGGCCCGGGCCCTCGGGGCGGACCTGGCCGCCACGGTCCTCCCGGTCGTCTGGGGGGGCGCGGGGGGCGTGCGGGTGGAGGGGTTCGTGGGCGCCCCCGCGGCGGCGCGCGCGGGACGGGCCCCCCAGTTCCTCTCCGTCAACGGGCGGCCGGTCTCCGACCGCTCCGTCACCCACGCCGTCCGCGAGGGGATGGAGGGGCTGCTCCTCTCGGGTCGCCAGCCCGCCTGGGCGCTGGCGGTCTCCCTCCCGCCGGGGGACGTGGACGTGAACGTCCACCCCGCCAAGGCCGAGGTCCGGTTCCTGAGGACCGCCGAGGTCCACGAGGCGGTGCGTCTCGCGGTCCGGGAATCGGTGCTGGCCGCGGAGCGGGCCCCCCCGGCGCTCGGCGCGGGGGTGCCGGCCGAGGCGCGGGACCGGATCCGGGACGCGCTGGAGTCCTACCTCGGCGGGGCGGTCCCGGCACCGGGAGTGCGTCTCCCCTTCGCGGGGACCGGGGGAGGCCTGCCCGCGGCCGCGGGGGGCGACGGCGCCCCGGGCGCGGCGCCGGGCCTGCCCGCGGCCGACTGGGACGAGGCGGACGAAGGCGGCGGCGGGGCCGTCCTCCAGGTCCGCAACTCCTTCCTGGTCTTCGAGGTCCCGGACGGGATCGCGATCGTGGACCAGCACGCGCTCCACGAGCGGGTCCTGCTGGAGGGGCTCCGGCGCGCGACGGCCGAGGGAGCCCAGGTGCAGCGGCTGCTGCTCCCCGAGGTCCTCGAGGTCGGCCCCGCCGACGTGGCGCGGGTGGCCGCGGCGGCACCCGACCTCCGGCGGGCCGGGCTCCTCCTCGAACCCTTCGGCCCGGGCGCCGTGGCGGTCCACGGGGTCCCGCTCCCGCTCTCCGGCCGCCCCGTGCGCGCCGCGGCCGAGGCCGCCCTCGAGATCCTCCGGGAGGACGGCGGGAGGCCGGACCGGGAGGCGCTCCTCCACGGGGTCCTCGAGCGGATGGCCTGTCGGGCGGCGGTGAAGGCGGGCGACCCGCTCAACCCCTCGGCGACGCGGACCCTCCTCGACCAGGCGCGCGGCCTCCCCGCGGCGGGGCATTGCGCCCACGGGAGGCCCACGGAACTCCGGATCCGGTTCGACGAGCTGGAGCGGCGGTTCCGGAGGACCTGACGCCCTACTTCGTCTTCGGCATCTCGAAGAGGGCGTCCGGGAGCTGTGTCGCGTCGCAGACCGCGAAGTCGTCCAGCGCGGCGCTGATCCGGAAGGCGGGTTTGGCGTCGGGCCCGGGAGGGGTCTCGAAGAGGCTGAGGAAGAAGGGGAGCCGCAGCCCCTTCGGGATGGCCTTGCCCGCCGGCAGCCTCTCCTCCCCACGGCGGGCAACGTCGTAGCTGAAGGTGAGCGTCCGGGTGGGGCCGTCGGGGCGCTCGGGGAGGATGACGGCGGCCACGGGGTCCAGCGTCGCGGCGTCGAGGTAGATCCGCAGGGCCGGGTCCTTGTCCGCCTCGGCGCGCGCCCGGTCGAGGCGCACGCACTTCACGGGGCGCAGGACGACGGCGAACTTGTCCTTGGGGTCCGGCCCCGGGACGGGGAAGTCCTCGGCCGGCATCTGCACCACCGCGGGGCCGCTCTCGGACAGGTTCCCGAGGAAGAAGACCCGGAGGACGAGCCGGAGCCAGCGGGCGTAGGACTCGAGGTCCCGGGCATCGCCGGCGTACTTGGGTTCCTCGGGGTCGAAGTCCAGGGGCTTCTCGTCCTGCCGGTGGATCCAGAACTTCTTCCCCGTGGTCCCCGTGACGGTCGTCTTCCCGGAGAGGCGCATCTCGGTGCGGACCTTCGCGGTGAGGGCGAAGGCCAGCGTGCTCGTCGAGAACTCCTGGCCGTTCCCCTTCTCGTCCCGGGCGTAGATGGAGGAGAACACGGCCCGGAACCGCTTCACCGCCTTCGCGCCGCGGAACTCCTCGCTCCCCTGCCGCATCGCCGCCCGGGCGAGGAGTTCTTTCACGTCCGGCGCCGTCTCGGCCACGGGGGGGGTCTTCGGCGCGGGGGCGGGCTCCTCGCCGGCGGGGGGCTTCGGGCGCGGCGGCGCCGGGGCGGCGCTCCCCGCGGGAGGCGGCGGCGGGGGCCCTGGGACGGGCTCTTCCGCGAGCGCCCCGGCCGGCGCCAGAAGGGCGGCGGCGAGCAGGGCCGGTCGGAGGGCTCGAAGGTCCATGCGTGGATCCTATCGGATCGGACGCGCGAGGAGCGGAGGGATGCCCGGCGTTACGATCCCGCCGTGCGCCGGCCCCGCCGACCCCGCGTCCTCTACTCGCGCCGCCGGATCGCGGCGCGGGTCCGGGCGCTCGCGCGCGCGATCGACGCGGTCTACCGGGGGCGGCCGGTGACGCTCTGCGGGGTCCTCACGGGCGGGGTGGTGTTCGCCGCGGACCTCGCCCGCGCGATGCGGAACGAGCGCATCGAGCTCTCCTTCGTGCGGGCCTCCTCCTACCGCGACGGCACCGCCTCCTCCGGGCGCGTGCACCTCGACCTCCTCGACCGGGGGGGGATCGCCGGGCGGGACGTCCTCGTGGTGGAGGACATCCTGGACAGCGGGCGGACGCTCCGGGCGATCCTCGGGGCGCTCCGCGTCTGCGGGGCCCGGAGCGTGCGGAGCGTGGTCCTCCTCGAGAAGCCGGTGCGGAGGGCGGTCCCGGTGGTCCCGGACTGGGTGGGCTTCCGGATGCGGGAGGACGCCTTCGTGGCCGGCTACGGGCTCGACGCCGGCCGGCGCTGGCGGAACCTCCCCGACATCGTGATCCCCCCGGGGCGCGGGCGATGAGCATCCACGACCGGCCCTACTGGCGCAGGGGCCGCCCGGAGCCGGGGTTCCCGGGGGCCGGGGGGCTCCGCTTCGTCCCGGTCCACTGGCTCCTCCTCGGCGCCACCTTCGTCGCCTACCTCGTGCAGGCGGCCTACGAGGCCAACGAGGAGGACCCCCGGCTCTACGTGCACCACCTGGGTCTTTCCGGGGACGGCCTCGTCGCGGGGGAGTTCTGGCAGCCGCTCTCCTACCTCCTCCTCCACGACGGGCCCGGGCACCTCTTCTGGAACCTCCTGGCGCTCTGGTTCTTCGGTTCCATGGTGGAGGAGGCCGTGGGCAGGCGACGGACCCTCCTCCTCTACCTCGGCGCGGGGCTCGCCGGGGGCGCGGGGCACGTCCTCGCCGGGCTCGTGTCCGGGAGGAACGGCGTACCGGTCGTCGGCGCCTCGGGGGCGATCATGGGGCTCCTCGTCTACGCCGCCTTCCAGGCGCCGACGCGCACGATCATCCTCTACGTCTTCCCGATCCCGCTCTGGGTCCTCGCCTCCCTCTACGTCGGCGGCGACGCCCTCATGCTCGTGCAGGGGAAGGGGGGAGGCGTCGCCGTGGCGGCGCACCTGGGCGGGGCCGCCGCGGGGGCGCTCGCCTGGTTCCGCCCCTGGGCGGGGCTTCGCCGCCGGAGGCGCCCCGCGGCCGCCGGCGCGGCCCGGTCCGCGCCCGGCCGGCCCGTCGCCGCGACCCCCGGGGAGGGCGCGGAGGTGGACCGCCTGCTCGAGAGGATCCACGCCTCGGGGATCGGGTCGCTGAGCGAGGCGGAGAGGGAGTTCCTGGAGCGGGTGTCGCGGAAGCTCCGCGACGGCCGTTAGCCGGGAGACGCCGCCGCTACCCCACCGCCTTGCTGCTCGCCCGGAGCCGCCGCGCCGCGCCCCCCGTCGCCTCCTCCCGCGCCGCCGGGCCCGCCGCCGAGGCGGCCACGCTCGTGAGGGCCACCATGTTCACGATCTCGGAGACCGAGGAGTAGTGGTTGAGGACGTTCACGGGCTGCGCGAGCCCCATGAGGAGCGGCCCGATCACCTCGGCGTCGGCCAGCCGCTGGGCGATCTTGTAGGCGATGTTGCCGGACTGGAGGTCCGGGAAGATGAGGACGTTCGCGTCCCCCCGGATGCGGGAGAACGGGAAGGCGGTCTCCACGATCTCGGGGACGAGCGCCGTGTCGGCCGCCATCTCCCCGTCGATGACGAGCGTCGGGTCCGCCGCGGTCGCCAGGCGCACCGCGTCCGCAACCTTCCGCGCGCGCGGGTCGTCCACCGACCCGAAGTTGCTGAAGGAGAGCATGGCGATGCGCGGCTCGGTGTCGAAGAGCGCCCGGACCGTCTTCCCGGAGAGGACGGCGATCTCGGCCAGCGTCTCCGCGTCGGGCTCGATGTTCACCGTGGCGTCGGCGAAGAACAGGACGCGGCGGCGGAGCACGACCAGGTACATCCCGGCCACCCTCCGGACCCCGGGGGCCAGCCGGAGGATCTCCAGGGCGGGCCGGATCGTGTCGGGGTAGGAGCGGTTCAGGCCGCAGACGAGCCCGTCGGCCCTCCCGCTCTCCACGAGGAGGATCCCGTGGACCAGCGGGCGGCGGACCTGCTCCTGCGCCTTCCGCGGCGTCATCCCACGGCGGTTGCGCAGCTCGAGGAGCCGCTTCCCGAAGGCGGGGAGCGCGTCCGAGGAGGCGACGTCCACGACCTCCACGCCCGCGAGCCGGACCTTCAGCTCCGCCGCGCGCGCCCGGATCCGCGCCTCGTCGCCCACGAGGACCGGCGTCGCGATCTCCTCCTCGGTCACGACCTGGCACGCGCGGAGGACCTTCTCCTCCTCCGCCTCGGGGAAGACCACCCGCTTGGGGGCGCGGCGCGCCTTGTGGAAGACGGCGCGCATCACCTCGCGCCCCTTGCCCCGGATCCGCTCCAGGCGCTCCCGGTAGGCGGCCAGGTCCGGCAGCGGGACGCGGGCCACTCCCGTCTCCATGGCGGCCTGCGCGACGGCCGGGGCCACCCACAGCAGGACGCGCGTGTCGAAGGGCTTCGGGATGATGTACTCGGGGCCGAAGCGCAGCTCCTGGCCGCCGTAGGCCTTCCGGACGTCGTCCGGGACGTCCTCCCGGGCCAGCGTCGCGAGCGCGCGGGCCGCCGCCATCTTCATCTCCTCGTTGATGGCGCGGGCCCGGACGTCGAGCGCCCCGCGGAAGATGAAGGGGAACCCCAGGACGTTGTTCACCTGGTTGGGGAAGTCCGAACGGCCCGTGGCCACGATGGCGTCGTCGCGCACCTCGCGCACCTGCTCGGGCCGGATCTCCGGGTCGGGGTTCGCCATGGCGAAGATGATCGGCCTCTTCCCGAGGGAGCGGACCATCTCCGGCGTGAGGAGGTCCTTCTTGCTCACGCCGACGAAGACGTCGGCCCCCCGGAGCGCGTCGGACAGGGTCCGGGCCTTCGTCTTCCGCGCGAAGCGGGACTTCCAGGGGTTCATGTCCTCCGCGCGTCCCTCGTAGAGGACCCCCTTGCTGTCGGTCATGAGGACGTTCTCGAGGCGCACCCCGGCCCTGAGGAACATCTCGGCGCAGGCGATCCCGGCGGCCCCCGCCCCCGAGAAGACGACCTTCACGGCGTCCAGCCGCTTGCCCACGATCTCGACCGCGTTGAGGAGCCCCGCGGTCGAGATGATGGCGGTCCCGTGCT
>CAZKTF010000005.1:0-20173 GCA_964555565.1 uncultured Planctomycetota bacterium
CGCCCGTCGCGGTCGCGGACCTCGCGCCGGAGCCCGTCGCGGCGGCGGGCCCCGCGCCGGAGCCCGTCCCGATCGCGGGTCCCGGGGCCTCGTCCGCGCTCTTCGGTCCCGCCTACGACGAGGCCCTGGCCGCCGTGGGGCTCGACCGGCGCACGGCCCGCTGCTCCCCGAACGAGATGGCGCTTTACGGGGTGGGGGAGTTCCGGCTTCCCCTCTTCGAGGCCATCGAGGCGGACCCGACGCTCGCCGACCGCGTCTCCTCGACCTTCCGCGACGCGGTGGTGGCCTCCGCCCCGGCGCTCGAACCGCTCGGCTCCTTCGCCTTCTCCCGCGCCGGGGCCATCGTGCGGAAGACCCTCCTCGGGGACCCGCTCGAGAAGGAGGAGAAGGCGGCGCGGGAGCCGGGGGCACTCGGGAAGGCGCTCCAGGACAGCGGGGCGACGGAGGTCCCGGACCTGGCGGAGGTGCCGCCGGAGGTCGCCGCGGCGGCGGCCCTCGTCGTCCGGGCCGCAATGCGCGCCTACCCGGTGTCACGACTCTTGAGGGAGCTCGCCGACGCCGGGTCGGCGGCGCTGGACGCCCCGGGCGCCTCCCTCCTCCTCGCCCCGGACGACGAGGACGACGCGAGCCGCGCGGCCTTCGAGGAACGGGCGCGGAAGACCGACCTCCGCGCGCTCGCCGCGGGCGCCGCGCTCGTCCACCTGGCGGTCGATCGGGCGGCGGAGCGGCTCGGGAAGGCGGCCGCGGGAGCGGGGGCCTTCGAGGTCCGATGCAAGACCGTGCGCGGGATCGTCCTCCTCCGCGGCACGGGCCGGGACGACGCGGACGGCCCCGGGGAGAAGGGCCCGTTCCTCCTGCGGGTGGACCTCGGGGGGAACGACCGCTACCTCGCGGGCGCAGCCACGGGCCCGCTCTGTCCGGTCTCCGTCCTCATCGACGTCGGCGGCGACGACGTCTACGACGCCCCGGAGAACGAGGCGGCCTTCGGCGCCGGGGCCTTCGGGATCGGGGTCTGCGTGGACCTTTCCGGGAACGACCGCTACGCGCTCCACGGCCCGAAGTCCTTCGGCCTCGGCTGCGGGGTCTTCGGCGCGGGGGCGCTCCTCGACCGCGCGGGCGACGACGTCTACGAGGGGGACCGGCTCTGCATGGGGGCGGGGGTGTGCGGAATCGGGGTCCTCGCCGACCTCGGCGGGAAGGACCGCTACCGGGCCTGGCAGTACGCGCAGGGCTTCGGGTTCGTGCGGGGGTGCGGGGTGCTGGCCGACCTCGGGGGGGACGACGCCTACGAGGCGGTGGACGGGCCCGACCCGGAGACGGGCAAGGCGCGCTACCCCTCGGCCCAGTCCAAGGACCACAACTCGAACCTCTGCCAGGGGTTCGGCTTCGGCGTGCGGGCGGACTACCTGGACGGGCACTCCCTCGCCGGCGGGGTCGGCCTCCTCGTGGACGCCCACGGGAACGACACCTACCGCTGCGGGGTCTTCGGGCAGGGGGCCGGGTACTGGATGGGCGTGGGGATGCTCCTCGACGGGGACGGGGACGACCGGTACGCGGGCGGCTGGTACGTCCAGGGGGCCTCGGCCCACTACGCCGTGGGGGTGCTCGAGGACGCCGCGGGGAACGACGCCTACGAGGCCACGATGAACATGGCCCAGGGGGCCGGGCACGACTTCTCGGTGGGGGTCCTCCTCGACCGCGGCGGGGACGACGCGCACCGCGCGCCCAACCTCTCCCTGGGGGCCGGCAACGACAACGGGGTCGGGTTCTTCGTGGACGCGGGGGGGGACGACTCCTACGAGGCTGCGGGCGCGACGCTCGGCGGGGCGAACCTGGCGATCCCGCCGGAGACCCCCTCGCTCCGCCACGGGGCGCTCACGCTCGGGGTCTTCCTCGACCTCGGCGGGACCGACCGGTACGGGGCGGGCCTCGACTTCGCAGGCGACGGGAAGCGCTGGACGCTCCGCGAGCGCCGGGAACTCCCGAAGGGGGACGACCTCCGGGGGGTCGGCGTGGACAGGTAGGGGGAGGCAGCCCCCCGCTTCGCCACGGCAGAGGCGGGTAGGGGTAGGGGCAGGGGTAAGGGCAGGGGGGCCCGGCGGGTCTCCGCCATTCCTTGCGGCCCCCCCCTCCCCCCCTACAATGCGCCGTTCCCCCGTGGGGCACAGCGGGGAATCCCGGGCGACAGGAGCCGTACCGATGCGCACCATGTCGATCAAGGCCTCCGACGTGACCCGCCGCTGGCACCTCGTGGACGCGGAGGGGAAGGTCCTCGGCCGCCTCGCGAGCCGCGTGGCGCGCGTCCTCACGGGCAAGCACCGGACCGACTACACGCCCCACGTGGACTGCGGGGACTTCGTCGTGATCGTGAACGCGGCCCGGGTGAAGCTCACCGGCCGCAAGATGGACCAGAAGCAGTACTTCAAGTACTCCGACTACCCGAAGGGCCTGAAGGTCCGGACGATCCGCGAGGTCCTGGAGAAGCACCCCGGCGACGTGGTGCGCCTCGCGATCCGCCGGATGCTCCCCAAGACCCGGCTCGGCCGGAAGATGATCCGCAAGCTCAAGGTTTACGGGGGGGCCGACCACCCGCACGCCGCGCAGCGGCCCGCGCCGCTCGTCCTGTCCTAGCGCGAACGACCGAGGAGGCGACCGTGGCCGAGGCGAAGGCCGTCCAGGAAGTGCGGGGCACCGGGAGGCGGAAGACCTCCGTGGCGCAGGTCCGCGTGCGCCCGGGGACGGGCCAGCTCGTCGTGAACGGCCACCCGATGCTGGAGTACTTCACCCGGCTCGACGACCGCGTCGCCGTGCAGGCGGCGCTCAAGGTCGTGAGCGCGGGGGACCGCTACGACGTCATCGCCAGCGTGAAGGGCGGGGGCCCCACGGGCCAGGCCGGGGCGATCGCCATGGGCCTCGCCCGCTCGCTGCGCAAGTGCGAGGCCACCTTCGAGGACCCGCTGCGCCTCTCGGGCCTCCTCACCCGCGACAGCCGGATGAAGGAGCGCAAGAAGTACGGCCGCCGCGGCGCCCGGCGCGGGTTCCAGTTCAGCAAGCGGTAGTCGCTTCGCGATTACCGCTTGCTGAACCGTAGGGGCGGGGTTTAGCCCGCCCGCCTTGGACGTATCTCTCGAACGGCGGGCGGCCCGAGGGTCGCCCCTACAATGGTGGCTCCTCCACGGAAGGAGGGACGATGGCCCCGCGCGCGGCGCATGCGATCCTCCTCGGCGCGGCGCTCGCCGCCGCGCCCGGCCCCGCGGCCGGCGACGACGCGGCCGCGCTGCGCGAGGACCTCTCGACGCTGGTCCGGATCGCGCAGGGGGGGATCGGCGAGCACGACGGTCCCTCGCCCACCCTCCTGGCCGAGCGCCTCCTGAAGCCCGGGGAGGCGAAGCTCCGCCCGGTCCTCCAGGAGGCCTGGACCCTCGCCGGGAAGAAGGGCTCACGGGCGCAGGACCGGGAGGTCGCGCTCCACCGGGTGATCCGCTACCTCTACGGCCTCGACGCGCCGCCGGCGGGGCCGGACAAGGACAAGGTCTCCTTCGGCGGGACCGTGGGGACGGTGACCGAGGTCGAGGGGGTCGTGGTCGTCCGCTACGGCGGCACCGGGGAGCGCGGCAAGGTGTACGGCGAGCCCGGCTGGGACCGCGACGACCCGAAGACGCGCCCCCCCTTCGAGGCCGTCGTGAAGGGGGGCAGGCTCCGGAAGCCCCCGCGCCCGGCGGCGTCGAAACTCCTCGCGCTGGTCGAGCAGAAGAAGTTCGAGGGCCTGGCGGAGGAACCGCGGGCCTCCGTGGCCATGGCGGTCGGGGAGGCCTGCGGGCGGGACTCGCAGGCGACGCCGCGGTTCCTGCGTCTCTGCGAGGAGGACCCGACGAACCCCTTCCTCGGGGCCGCCCTCGGCTGGTGCGGGACCCGGGAGTCCGCCGCGGCCCTGCGGGCGCGGGTCGCTCCGCTGGCCGCGCGCGTGGCGCAGGGGCGCGAGGCGGCGCTCCCGCTCCTCCGCGCCGCGTGCCGGGGGCTCGCACGCACCGACCGGGCGGCGCTCGAGGAGGAGATCGGCAGGCTCACCGGGGACGAGCGGATGGCCGCGATGCGCGGCGGCGGCTACCGGGTCTCGCTTCCGATCCTCCTGCGGGCCCTGAAGGAGGCGGCGGACCCCGCGGCCAGGCGGGAGGCGCTGGCCCGGCTCCTCGACCTCGTCGGGGCCCTCCAGACCCACTTCCCCGTGCCGGACCAGCCCGCCGCCGCGGACGCCCCCGCTCTCGTCGAGGCGCTCGTCTCGGGGCTCGACCCCGCCGACCCCGAGCTCCGCAGGGCCGTCCTCCAGGCGGCCTACGCCCTCCTGTACTGGGGGTTCCGCGACGGGACCGCGGGGGAGCACTCCTCGGGCAACGGGGTCAGCGTGGAGGGGGACGGGGAGCGCTGCGGCCCGTACCCGGACGAGGAGGCGATGCTGCGGCGCCTCCACGAAGACCTCGGGCGCGGGGACCTGGTCCTGCGCGACGTCGAGGGGGGCCTCTTCGATCCGCCGGTGCCGGAGCTCCCCGGAGACGCGGACACGCCCTGGTCCGGGATCGAGCCCGCCCTCCCGATGCGGGCGACCGCGTCGAAGGACGCCCCGGTGCACGTCGCCGCGGAGAAGACGGAGACGGGGCTCCGCGTCACCCTCCGCAACGCGGGCCGCGCGGCCTTCTGCCTGAACCCCGTGGCGTTCCGGTACGCCACGGCGGACTGCATCCCCCTCACGGTGAAGGGGCTCCCCGGGGGGACGAGGAAGTTCACCGACCTGCGGGTCCAGTTCGGCGCGGTCTGGGAGTGGAGGCCGAAGGCGGTCCCCGCGCGGGTCCTCGTCCTCCTCGAGCCGGGGAAGACCTGGTCCTTCGACGTCGCCCTGCGCGCGGACCACCGGGCCGTCGATCGGATCTCGGTGGAGATGTCCTCCTGGATCGGGGTGGACGGCGCGCCCCCGGCGCCGTTGCTCCGCAGACTCGGGACGGCCTGGGTCCGGTGACGGCGCGCCCCGTCCTCCCGGCGACGCTGGCCGCGGCCTTCGTCCTGGCTCCGGCGGGCGCCGCGGCCGAGGGGGAGAAGGCGCCGCCGGAGCCGCGGGCGGTCGAGCTCAGGACCTCCGACGGCCTCCGGCTGCACGCCCTCCTGCGGGAGCCTGCGGGCGGGGGCGAGACGAAGGCCGCCGTGGTCGCCCTCCACGGGGCGAAGGAGGACCTGGCGGCCTGGGCGCCCGCCGCGGACCTCCTCGTCGCCCACGGGGTCACGGTCCTCGCCGTGGACCTCCGGGGCCACGGGGGGAGCCGGAAGCAGGGGGAGGAGGACCTGGGACCGAGGGCCGAGGCCGGCGACCCGGCGCTCTGGGCGGCGGTCCCGAACGACGCGGCGGCGGCCCTCCTGTACGTGCGCGGGACGGTGCTGGCGGACGCGAAGCGGATCGGGCTCGCCGGGATCGGGGCGGGGGCCGCGGTGGCGCTGGTGGCCGCGGAGAAGGACACGAAGGTCCGCGCCCTCGCGTGCGTGACCCCTTCCCCCGGGGCCTTCGGCCTGGCGGGCGGCTCGGCGGCCGTCCGCTGGGACGGGCGGCCGCTGGGGGCGATCCTCCGCGCGGCGGACCAGAGGGGGGACGCGGCGGCGATGCTGCGGGCCCTGGAGAAGCAGCCCCGCGCCGAGGCGATCCTCCTCCCGGGCCCGTCCCTCCAGGGGGCGGAGTTCCTCGCGAAGGCCGAGGGGGCCGCGGCCGAGGTGGCGCAGTTCTTCCTGGGCTGGTTCGACCGGCCGGTCCTGACCGGGAAGGGCGAGGACGGGGTCCGCCGCGGCGGCGGGATCTTCATCTCGGGATCCGGGTCCTCGGCGGGCTGCCGCGCGGGGGGGGTCCTGCTCGGGGGCTACCTCGCCCCGGGGCGCATCGACGGGCTCTCCGTCCTGGCCGACCCCGACCCCGCGGCCCGGAAGCTCACGACGGCGAGCCGCCGGATCTCCGTTCTCCCCGGGAAGGGGAAGACGCAGGTGCTCTCAGTGACGGTGGAGCGGTGGACGGGGACCGGGTGGAAGGCGGACCCCCCGATCAGCCTGCCCGAGGCCGGCGCCTTCGTCGTGGAGGGGAAGACGACCTTCTACGAGGTCTGGCTCCCCCCGCGGGTCCTGGGGGCGCGCCCCTTCACCCGGGTGGCCTTCGACGCGGTGCGGATCGTGGAAGGCCGCCCCCGGCGGGACGAGGACTCCCCGGACCCGGCGAACCCCTCCGCGTGGCAGAAGCTGGACCTGCGCTGAGGCGCGCGGTCACGCCGGAGCGGCCTTCGCCCGCGCCGCGAACCCCTTCGCGTAGCGGATGATCGCCGCGGCCACGTCCACGCCCGTGGCGGCCTCGATCCCCTCCATGCCCGGGGAGACGTTTACCTCGGTCACGAGCGGCCCGTCGGCGCTCTCGAGCATGTCCACGCCGGAGACGTGGAGGCCGATGGCGCGCGTGGCCTCGAGCGCGACGCGGGTGATCTCCGGCGTCGGCTCCACCTTCTCGCCGCGCCCGCCGCGGTGGATGTTCGAGCGGAAGGAGCCCGCCTTGGCCACCCGCCGCATGCAGGCGACGATGGCGTCCCCGCAGACGATGGCGCGGACGTCGCGCCCCCTCGACTCCGCGATGAACTTCTGCACGAGGATGTTCTGCCCGAGGCCCCACATCGCGTCGAGGATCGCCTCGGCCGAGGTGATCGACTCCGCGATCATGACGCCGACCCCCTGGGTGCCCTGGAGGAGCTTGAGGACGACGGGGGGGCCGCCGAGCTGCCCGATGGCCCACTCCACGCTGTCGGGGTGGCGGGCCATGAGCGTGGGGGGGACGGGGACGCCGTGGGCGGCCAGGACCTGGAGGCTCCGGAGCTTGTCCCGGGCCCGGTAGACCGCCGAGGAGGAGTTGAGCGTCGGGATCCCCATGAGCTCGAACTGGTGGAGCGCCGCGATCCCGTACTCGGTGATGGTGGTCCCGATGCGCGGGATGACCACGTCCACGGGCTCCACGGGGTGGGCCCCGCGGTGGATGGAGGGCTTCCCGCCGGCGGGGAGCACCAGGACCAGCTCCAGGGGGTCCACGACCGTGACGTCCACCCCCTCCACCTCGCACGCCTCGACCAGGCGGCGGGTGGAGTAGAGGCCGATGTTGCGGGACAGGATGAGCGCCTGCGTCATGCTTCGGGGGGGGGCTCCCTGGCCCGGCCGAGTGGCCACCCGGAGGCTACCCCTCCCGGGGGGGCGGTGGAGGGAAAAACCCCTAGGGAGGAGGCGGGGATCCTCCGTGCTTCCCACGGGCCGGAACGGCGGGTAGGGGCATGGGCACGGGGAGGGGCAGGGAAGCCCACGCGCGCCTCCCTCCCGTACCCCTCCCCGGACCCCCACCCGCCTCTCGCCTCTCGGAAGGAAGAGCCGTCCCGGGCGCGGCGCGCGGTAGGAATGGGGCCATGTCGCGGCATTCCCACTGGGCGTCCATCAAGCACAAGAAGGGCGCGCTGGACAGGAAGCGGGGGGTCCTCCACAGCAAGATCGCGCGGCTCATCATCGTCGGCGCGCGCGCGGGCGGCGGCGACCCGGACATGAACCTCCGGCTCAAGTACGCCGTGGAGAAGGCGCGCGCCGCGAACATGACCAACGACGTCATCGCGCGCGCCATCAAGAAGGGGACCGGGGAGGGCTCGACCACCCGGTACGAGGAGATCAACTACGAGGGCTACGGCCCGGGCGGCGTGGCGATCCTCGTCGCGGCGCTGACCGACAACCGGGCCCGCACCGCGGGCGAGGTGAAGTCGATCTTCGAGCACCACGGCGGGCGCGTGGGCACGCCGGGGTCGGTGGCCTGGCAGTTCGAGAAGAAGGCCCTCGTGCGGCTGGAGCCGGAGTCCCCCGGGGAGGACGCGCTCCTCGAGGCGGTGCTCGAGGCGGGGGGGGACGACCTCCGGCGGGTGGGGGAGCAGTTCGAGGTGGTGGGGCCCCCGGAGCGGCTGGCCGCGCTGCGGGCCGCGGCCGAGAAGGCCGGGGCGAAGGCCGCCGAGTCGGACTTCGTCTGGGAGCCGAAGAACACGGTCCCCCTGGGGCTGGAGGACGCCCGGAAGGTCCTCGCCATGGTCTCCGAGCTCGAGGACCACGACGACGTCCAGTCCGTGACCCCCAACTTCGAGATCCCGGACGAGGTGCTGGCCGCGCTGGAGCGGGAGGAGGACGCATGAGCGACGGGGCGCCCCCGCCGGCCCCGCTGGACCCGCGGCTCACGCAGGTGCGGGAGGGGATCGAGCGGGCCTTCGTCGGGAAGGCCGCCGTCGTCCGCAACCTCCTCGTGGGCCTGCTGTCGGGCGGCCACGTCCTCGTGGAGGACGTCCCCGGGGTCGGGAAGACCACGCTGGCGCGGGCGCTGGCCCGCTGCATCGGCGGGACCTTCGCGCGGATCCAGTTCACCCCCGACCTCCTCCCCTCCGACGTGACCGGCTCCTCGGTCTGGGACGCCCGAGCGCAGGCCTTCGAGTTCCGGCCGGGGCCGGTGTTCGCCCACGTCGTCCTGGCCGACGAGATCAACCGGGCCACCCCGCGCACGCAGGCGGCGCTGCTCGAGGCGATGGGGGAGTCCCAGGTCTCCGTGGACGGGAAGACCCACGCCCTCCCGCGGCCGTTCCTGGTGCTGGCCACGCAGAACCCCCACGAGTTCGAGGGGACCTTCCCGCTCCCCGAGTCCCAGCTCGACCGCTTCTTCCTGCGGGTCCGGATCGGGTACCCGACCCCCGAGGAGGAGCGGCGGGTCCTGCGCGGGCAGGACGACCCCGGGGCGCTCGACCGGCTCCCCGCGGTCCTCGACCCCGACGCGATCGGGGCGCTCCAGGAGCGGGTCCGCAGGGTCCGCGTGGACGACGCGCTGGTGGACTACGTCCTGCGAATCTCCAACGAGACCCGGCGCAGCGCCTCCCTGTCGCTCGGCGCGAGCCCCCGGGCGAGCACGATGCTCTACCGCGCCGCCCAGGCCCTGGCCTTCCTCGAGGGGCGCGAGTACGCGGTCCCCGACGACGTCAAGCGCCTGGCCGTCCCCGTCCTGGCCCACCGGCTCGTCTCCCGCCAGGCTCCCGGGGCCGAGGGGGCGGACGACCGGGAGGCCGTCGTGCGGCGGATCGTGGAGAGCGTCGAGGTGCCGGAGTAGGCGTCGGGCGCCCGACGCCTTAGCGCGGCACGCCCGCGGCCTCGGGCGCGCGGCCGTGGACGCCTACCCGGACCGCGTCCCAGAGGAAGTGCAGGTAGGACCGGTAGACGAAGGAGCCCGCGCGGCGGTAGTCGTCCGCCAGCAGGACGTGGAGGCGCGGCAGGTTGTACCAGGGCATCGCCGGGAACAGGTGGTGCTCGAGGTGGTAGTTGAGGTTGCACATGAAGAAAGACACGACCCGGTTGCTGGTGACCGTCCTCGACTGCGTGAGGGGGTTCCCCGCGGCGGTCATGGTGTGCTCGGCCCAGCCCCGCACGTTCCCGAAGATCGCGGCGAAGGCCGCGGGGATGATCCAGCAGTCGAGGAGGACCGGCAGGGCGTCCATGCGCACGGCCAGCAGGACCGCGCCCCCGTAGAGGGCGGCGAGCAGCCCGTACTCGAGGATCACGTCCGCCCGTTCCCGCGGGGTCCCCCGGCGCAGCGCGTTCACGGGGACGTGCACGAGGTACACCGGCATCCCGATCACCCCCCAGGCGTAGAACGCGGCCGACAGGAGGCCGCGGCGCTTCGTGAGGTTCGTGAACTCGTCGGGGTCCTGCGCGGTCCGGTTGAAGCGGTGGTGCAGGACGTGGGGGACCCGGTAGGCGGTCCCGGAGAAGAACGAGGGGGCTCCCATCAACACCGACGCCCAGCGGTCGAGGACGCGGTTGCGGAAGAGGTTCCCGTGGATCCCCTCGTGCATCAGGATGGCGAGGGAGTGGATCGCGACGCCGATCGCGGCGTAGCAGGCCACCCGCACGGGCCACGGGGGCTCCCGGACCATCACGAGGGCTCCCGCGGCCCAGAGCGCGGGGAAGGCCAGCACCACGAGGTTCCACGCGGGGCGCAGCCTGTGGAGCTCCCGGATGGCCGCCTTCTTCCCGGGGGAGATCGCGGCGAACCAGGACCGCGACTCCTGGCCCGCGAAGAGGTCGCTCGCGGTCCCCGGGGGACCCGCGGGGACCGAGCCGACGTCCGCCCCCTCGGGCCTTCCGTCCTCCGCGGGGTTCATCGGCCCTCCGAACGCATGGCGGTGCCGGGACGCACGTCGCCGTCCGGCACCGATCCTCGGCGTTCAGTCTAGCCGGAGGAGCTTGAGCTGGTGCATGTGGTCCGGGTCGGGGGCCGGGACGGGCCCGGTGAGGCCCGGCGCGAGCGGGGGCGGGGTCGCGGGGGCGAAGTCCGCGCCGGCGGGGAACATGACCCCGCCTTCGAACCCCGGGGCGCCGACGAACCAGCCGCCGCCGAGCATCGTCATCGCGTCGTAGGTGACCTCGTCGTACACGACGACGACGTCGTCCCCGTCGAGGACCGCGTCGTAGCCGAACCAGGCCACCTGCCGCACCCGGAAGCCCTGGTCGGGGAAGGGGGCGAAGGCGGCGCCGCCGGGGACCGGGCGGTCCCGCGGGGCCGAGGCGCTCGGGATCGTCTCGGCCGTCGTGAGGCGGTAGTCCGCGGGCGCGGAGACCCCCCAGTCGTCCCAGTGGAGCGTCCGGAGCTCGCAACCCTCGGCGCCCTGGGAGAGGTAGAGGACGTCCACCCGCGCCGCCCCGCCCTGCTCGCGGGCGAGGACCGAGGGGACGCTCGCCGAGGCGTCGCCGACGGGGATCGCCGCCCCGAAGGTCTTCCCGCCGTCGGGGCTCGCGCGCAGGCGCACCCCGTCGGAGGCCTCGTAGGCGAAGAAGACCCGCATGGCGGGCCCGCTGCCGAGGACCGCCACGGAGGGGTCCCTCCCGACGATCTCCTCCTCCTCGACCACCGTGTCGGTGAACTCCGCCTCGCCGAACAGGCGCGAGGCGCAGCGGCTCTGGGTGAGGCTCGTCCAGGTCCCGTCGGCGTTGGAGGTGAAGCTCGAGGTGGCGTAGCCGAGCACGAGGTCGCCGCCCGCCGACCAGGTCGCGCCCATGAGCATCGGGGTCACGTCCCCGGCGATGCGCCGGAGGACCCGGACGGGGTCGAAGGCGAACCGGGAGGGGGAGCCGCCCGCGTCGTAGGCCGAGGGCCTCCCCTCGACGAGGACCAGCTCCGTGTTCCCGGTGCGGCCCGCGCGCCAGAACAGGACCGCGAGGGAGTAGTCGAGCGCCATCGAGACCTGGACGAGCCGCGGGGCGTACCAGGTGTCCCCGGAGGAGAAGCCCTCCACCTGCCCGAAGGTGGCGCCGCGGTCGAAGGAGAGGCTGAGGGTCACGGCGTCGGCGCCGCTGCGGGCCAGCGCCAGCGTGTTGTAGAGGCCCGCCGTCTCGTGGTCCCTCCAGTTGCCCGAGTCCGGCCCCGTCTCCTCGGAGGCGCCCCCGGTGACGGCGCCCGTGAGGTCGTCCCGCTGCAGGCGCATCTCGTACCGCTCGTAGCGGGTCGGATCGACCCGGTCCCCCTCGTAGACCACGACCGTGGTCCGGTCCCCGGAGACCGCGGCCGTGGGGAGCCCGAACGCCCAGGAGTTGCTGGAGTACAGCGTGGCGCTCTCCTCCACGCCGGGGTAGTCGCCGCCGGGCAGCGCCGCCAGGTTGATCACGGACTCGGGGCCGATGCGGACCCGCACGAGCGCCCGGGTCGTGCGGCCGCCGGCGAAGGCCTCCACCGCGAAGACCTGGTCGCGGTCCACCGACCCGCGGAGGCCGACGCGGCTGAAGCCGTCCCCGTGGGCCTCGAGCCAGGGGGTCCGGACGACCGCCCCGGAGGCCGACGGGACGATCCCCGCCGCGCCGAGGGTCTCGGGGCCGCCGAGGGGCGCGACCCCGCCGTCGGCGGCGTGGGCCACGGAGACGGAGACGGCGCCGGCGTTGCCGGCGCGGCGGCTGAGGACGTCGAAGAGGAACCGCTCGCCGGCGGGCGTGGTGAGGTCGTAGACGACGTCCACGTCCCCGCGGGTGATGCCGAGCCGGCCGAAGTCGATCCCGTCCGCCCAGGAGGCGTCCGCGGCAGGGAGGACCTGCACGGTCCCGGCCGCGATCAGGAGGGCGGCCTTCTTCGCCCCGCCGCCGCCCGGAGGACCCGCGTCGCTCCCGCTCCCTCCCGACCCGCCCCCGCCGCAGCCGGCGAGGAGGAACGCCACCCCGAGAAGGAGTCTGCGCGTCATGGCGAGGCCCTCCGTGTTGCCTGGGGTGATCCTAACCGCGCCCGCCCGGCCGTCCACGACGGGCGTCAAGGGGAATCGGCGCGCCCCGCCTTCTCACTTCCCGGCCGGCTTCTTCCGCCGGTACGTCACAGCCTTCGCCGACAGCGCCGCCCGCGCCGCGGCGAGCCGCGCGATGGGGACGCGGAAGGGGCTGCAGGAGACGTAGTCGAGGCCCGCCTCGTGGAAGAAGGCCACGGAGGCCGGGTCCCCCCCGTGCTCGCCGCAGATCCCGACCTTCAGCCCGGGGCGCGCCTCCCGCCCGCGCTCCACGGCCCAGCGCACCAACTCCCCTACCCCGTCCAGGTCCAGGCTCTGGAACGGGTCGTCCGGCAGGATCTTCCTCTCCACGTACTCCGGGACGAAGCCCGCCATGTCGTCGCGCGAGATCCCGAGGGTCATCTGGGTGAGGTCGTTCGTCCCGAAGGAGAAGAAGTCGGCCTCCCCGGCGATGGCCCCGGCGGTGAGGGCGGCGCGGGGGACCTCGATCATGGTGCCGATCCGGATCGGGATCCGAGGGCCGCGCGCGGAGGAGAACACCTCCCGCATCCTCCGCTCGATCCTCTCCCGCACGAACCGCAGCTCCGACACGAAACCGACGAGGGGGATCATCACTTCCGGACGGACCCTGACGCCCTTCCTGCCGCAGGCGATCGCCGCCTCGGCGATCGCCTGCGCCTGCATGTCGTAGATCTCGGGGTAGGTGATCCCGAGGCGGCACCCCCGGTGGCCGAGCATCGGGTTGGACTCGTGGAGGGCGCGGACGCGGCGCTGGAGCGCCGCCAGGGACGCCCCCATCTCCCGCGCCAGCTCCTCCTGCTGGGGCTTCTCGTGGGGGACGAACTCGTGCAGCGGCGGGTCCAGGAGCCGGATGGTCACGGGGAGGCCGTCCATGGCCTCGAGGATCCCCTCGAAGTCCGACCGCTGGATCGGGAGGAGCTTCGCCAGGGCCCGCTCGCGGCCCTCCGGCGACTCCGCGAGGATCGTCTCGCGCATGGCGCGGATCCGCTCGGGCGACGAGAAAAACATGTGCTCGGTGCGGCAGAGGCCGATGCCCTCCGCCCCGAACTCCCGGGCCACGCGGGCGTCCGCCGGCGTGTCGGCGTTGGCGCGGACGCCGAGGCGGCGGAACCCGTCCGCCCACTTCATGAGGCGGGCGAAGTCCTTGCCCAGGCCCGGGCGCACGGTCGGGACCTGCCCCGCCATGACCAGGCCCGAGGACCCGTCGAGGGAGATCCAGTCCCCCTCCCGGACGCTCCGGCCGCCCGCCGCGAACCGCTTCGCCCCGGCGTCGATGGCCGCCTCCCCGCAGCCGACGACGCAGCACTTCCCCCAGCCGCGCGCGACCACGGCGGCGTGGCTCGTGAGCCCCCCCCGGCTCGTGAGGATCCCGGCCGCGGCGTGCATCCCGCCCACGTCCTCGGGGCTCGTCTCCGCGCGGACGAGGATCACCTTCTCGCCCCGGGCGTTCCACGCCTCGGCCTCCTCGGCGGTGAACACCACCCGCCCGACGGCCGCCCCCGGGGAGGCTCCGAGGCCGCGGGCGATGACCTCCCGCGGGGCCTTCTCGTCGAAGGTGGGGTGGAGGAGCTGGTCCAGGGCGGAGGGCTCCACGCGCACGACCGCCGTGGCCCTGTCGATCAGGCGCTCCCCGACCATCTCCACCGCGATCCGGAGGGCCGCCCGCGCGGTCCGCTTCCCGGTGCGCGTCTGGAGGACGAAGAGCCGCCCCTCCTCCACCGTGAACTCGATGTCCTGCACGTCGCGGAAGTGGCGCTCCAGGAGGTCCTTCACGCGCAGGAGCGCGCGGTAGGCCTCCGGGAGGGCCTCGCCCATCCGCTCGATGGGCTCCGGCGTGCGGATCCCCGCCACCACGTCCTCGCCCTGGGCGTCCACCAGGAACTCGCCGAAGAAGCGGTCCTCCCCGGTGGAGGGGTCGCGGGTGAAGCAGACCCCGGTGCCGGACCGGCGCCCGCGGTTCCCGAAGACCATGGACTGGACGTTCACCGCGGTCCCGAGGAGCCCCGTGATCCGCTGGATCTTCCGGTACTTGCGGGCCTTCTCGCACTCCCAGGAGCGGAAGACCGCCTCCACTGCCTGCCGGAGCTGCTCCCGGGCGTCGTCGGGGAACCCCTCGCCCGTGGCCTCCCGGAAGATCTCGCGGTAGGCCGCCGCCAGCCCGCGGAGGTCCGCCGCCCCGAGGTCGGTGTCGGACTTCGCGCCCCGCCGGCGCCGGAGGTCGAGGAGCGCGTCCTCGAAGCGGTCGTCCGGGACCTCCCGCACGACCTTGCCGAACATGTGCACGAGGCGGCGGTGGGAGTCCTCGACCATCCGCTCGTTCCCGCCGCTCGCGCGCACGAGCGCCGGGATGACGGCCGGCGTGAGGCCCACGTTGAGGACCGTCTCCATCATGCCGGGCATCGAGAGGGCCGCCCCGGAGCGGACCGAGACGAGGAGGGGGTCCTCGCCCCCGCCGAAGGACTGGCCGCGCAGGCGCTCGACCCGCGCCAGGGCCCGCGCCACGGCCTCCCAGAGCCCCCGCGGGGCCCGCAGGCGGTTCGCGTAGAAGGCGGCGCAGACCTCCGTGGTGATGGTGAACCCCGGGGGGACCGGGAGCCCCAGGCGGGACATCTCCGCGAGGCCGGCCCCCTTCCCGCCGAGGAGCGGCTTCTGGTCGGCGCGGCCCTGCGCCGTCCCCCCGCCGAAGGAGTAGACCATCCTGCCGCGCGTCACCTCCCCGGTCCTCCCCCGGAGGAGGCCTCCGAGGCCTCCTTGACCTCGCCCAGGAACTCGTCGAACCCCTCCAGCGACTCGATGTCGTAGAGGAGCCAGTCCCCGTGGATCTCGAGCCGCCGCACCTCGGCCCCGTCCGCCGGGGCGGAGCGGCCGAGGGGGACGCGCAGCGACGCCTCGAGCTGCCCGTCCCGGACCCGGACCCCCGCCTCCTGCCCCCCGAGGATGCCGGTCTTGCGCGGGACCTCGCCGTCGCCCGTCACGAGGAGGTAGCGCGGCTCGTCCACGACGATGAACACCCCGCGCCCGCCGCCGGGGACCGAGAGCGTCACCCGCGCGGCCCGCCGCGGGCCCGCCGCGGTCGCGAAGGAGTCGGAGCGCTCCACGGACTCGATCCGCGCCTCGGCCAGGTAGCGCGTCATCTTCGCGAAGGCCCCCGGCCGCGCGTCGTGGGCGAGGGCCAGCTTCGTGTAGGTGATCCCCTGGCGCCCGGTGAACGCCTCGTGGAGCGACTCGAACTGGTCCCGGAGGTTGTCCGAGGCGAAGGCCGCCCGGATGAAGTCGAGGGCCTCCTCGGGGGTGTCGCGGGTGAGCCCCGGGGGGGAGGGGGGGGGCTCCCCGCAGAAGATCGCGCAGAAGGTCCGGCATCCCGGCGCGACGGTCACGGAGAGGATCGCGACGACGAGGGTTGCCGCTCTCACTCTGCTCCGGCCTCCGGGCCCGCCGCATCTTAGGCGCCGTGTCGAAATACCTGCTGGATTCGGCCGGCTGCGGCGGCCCATGGCTGTGTTGCGCCTCCTCGCCGACCCTCGCTTCGGGTCGGCTTCGTCGGCAACGCCTTGCCATGGGCCGCCTCGCGCGGCCTCGGTCCGACGCAGTTATTCCGACACGACGCCCTGCGGACCGCGGAAGACGGCGCCGGACAGAAAACGGGACGGCCGCGAGCCCCGTCCGCGCCCCACCTCGCGTCATCGGTCTCCGCCCCGTCCCGGTTATCCTTGGGGATCCCCGGCACCGCTCCTAGGTTCCCCGCCCGGGAAGAGCCGCACGGGGGGACGGTCGGGCCGGGAAGGCGCTTCGGAGGCCCATGGCGGGACGACGGCTCCTCGGCGAGATCCTGGCGGACAAGGGGTGGGTCACCCCCGAGCAGGTCCAGCGGGCCCTCCTCGTCCAGCAGAAGAAGAAGCTCCGGGTCGGCGAGGCCCTCCAGGACCTCGGCTTTGTGGACGCCGAGAAGGTGGCCAAGGCGCTCTGCCTGCAGAACGGCCTCCAGTTCGTGAACCTCGAGGCCCCCAAGGGCCGCATCCGCGACGAGGTCATCGCCGCCCTCCCGAAGGAGCTGGCCGAGGAGTTCCGCGTCGTCCCCGTGAAGCTCCAGGGGGAGACGGTCCTCGTGGCCCTCGACGACCCGGCGCGGATCGGCGCGCTCGACGGCCTCCGCTTCAAGGCCAACCTGGACGCCCAGCCGATCCTCACGACCCCCGAGGGCTTGCGGAAGGCGCTGAAGGAGTACTACGGGATCGGGGACGCGGCGCCCGCGGTGGCGGCGGGGGGGGAGGAGGCGAAGGCCGCGGGGGGGGCGGACGACGAGGAGGGGCCGGTCTCCCGCCTCGTGGAGGGGGTCATCACCGAGGCGCTCCACTCCCGCGCCTCGGACATCCACGTGGAGCCCTTCGCGAGCCGCATCCGCGTGCGGTACCGGATCGACGGCTACTGCCACGAGGTCGAGGGGCCCCCGAAGTCCCTCCAGGGGTCGCTCCTCTCCCGCATCAAGCTCATGGCCGGGATGGACGTGGCCGAGAAGCGCAAGCCCCAGGACGGGCGCATCGTCATGAACATCGACGGCCGCGAGATCGACCTCCGCGTCTCGGCCCTGCCCGCCTACCACGGCGAGTCCCTCGTCATGCGCATCCTGGACAAGGAGCGCGGGCTCGTCTCCCTCCAGGACCTGGGCTTCGACGGCGAGGACCACGAGCGGTTCCAGCGCCTCATCAAGCGGCCCAACGGGATCTTCCTCGTGACCGGCCCCACGGGCTCCGGGAAGACCACTTCCCTCTACGCGGCGCTGCGCACCCTCAACCGGCCGGACGTGAAGATCCTGACCGCCGAGGACCCCGTCGAGTACTACCTCGCGGGCGTCAACCAGTGCCCGGTGCGCGCGCACATCGGCCTCACCTTCGCCCGGATCCTCCGGGCCATGCTGCGCCAGGCCCCCAACATCATCCTGGTGGGGGAGATCCGCGACCTGGAGACGGCCGAGATCGCCATCCAGGCCTCCCTCACGGGCCACCTGGTCTTCTCCACGCTCCACACCAACGACGCCCCGTCGGCGCTCACGCGCCTCACGGACATGGGGGTGAAGCCCTTCCTCGTGTCCACGGCGGTGATGGCCGTGATGGCCCAGCGGCTCGTCCGGCGGCTCTGCGCGGAGTGCCGCGAGCCCTACGTGCCCCCGGCCTCCGAGCTCCGGGCGGCGGGGATCGACCCGAGGCTCGTGGAGGGCCGGCAGGTCTTCCGGGCCCGGGGCTGCGAGGCCTGCCGGAACACGGGCTACCGCGGCCGGGTCGGGGTCTTCGAGCTGTTCGAGATGGACCAGGCGATCCGGGAACTGTGCTTCAAGGGCTCGGGCACCCTGCGCCTGCGGGAGCAGGCCCGGGTCTCGGGGGGGCTCGTCTCCCTCAAGGAGGACGGCGTGCGCAAGGTGCTCTCCGGGGTCACGACCATCGACGAGGTCCTCGCGGCCACCGCCGAGGAACACGCCGTGGAGGCCGCATGACGGCGGCGACCGAGGGCCACCCCGCCGGGAAGCCCGGGGCCTACGACGTCCACAAGCTCCTGGACAAGGTCATCGACATCCAGGGCACGGACATCCACCTCCGGGTGGGCCGTCCCCCCATCATGCGCGTGAACTCGCGGATGGGCTCCCTCAGCGGCCCGCCGCTCACCCCCGACGACACCGCCGAGATGATGCGGGTCATCACGCCCCAGCGGAACGCCCTGGAGTTCAAGGAGAAGGGGGGCACCGACTTCGGCTTCGCCCACGGGGACAGGGCCCGCTTCCGCGTCTCGGTCTTCCGCGAGCGCGGGCACGTGGGGGTGGTCCTGCGCCTCCTCCCCACGCGGATCATGAACTTCGAGCAGATCGGCCTCCCCGACGTGGTCCGCCAGACGCTCCACCGCCCGCGCGGCCTCATCCTCGTGACGGGGCCGACCGGCTCGGGCAAGACGACCACGCTGGCGACCATGCTGGACTACATCAACTCGACCATGGACCACCACATCGTCACCATCGAGGACCCGATCGAGTACTACCACGTGCACAAGAAGAGCGTGATCACCCAGCGCGAGATCGGCGTGGACGTGGGGACCTTCGCCGAGGCGACCCGCCGCGTCCTGCGCATGGACCCGGACGTGATCCTCCTCGGGGAGATGCGCGACCTGGAGACCATCCGCACCGCGGTCACCGCCGCGGAGACCGGCCACCTGGTCCTGGCCACCCTCCACACCACGGGCTCGGCGCGCACCGTGGACCGCATCATCGACCAGTTCCCCGCGGAGCAGCAGGACCAGATCCGGGTCCAGCTCTCCGTGTCGATCATCATGGTGATCTCGCAGGTCCTCATGCCGAAGAAGGACCTGAAGGGCCAGCTCGCGGCGTTCGAGATCATGATCATGACCCCGGCCATCGAGAACCACATCCGCAAGAACGAGACCTTCAAGATCACCTCCACGATCCAGACCTCGGCCAACGTGGGGATGATCCTCCTGGACGAGTCCCTCTTCCGCCTCGTCAAGGACGGGAAGATCACCGAGGACGTCGCCGTCGCGAAGGCCCAGAACGCGAAGGACCTGAAGGAGAAGATCCACTTCTGGAGGCTGGGCGGCGAGGGGGGGGCGGCCCCGCCCCCCGCCGCCCCCCCGCCGGGCAACGGCGGGCAGGCCCCCCCGGGGAAGAAGTAGCCCGTGCCCCCCCCGGGCCGCCAGGGCCGCCGCCTCCTCGGACAGTTCCTCAAGGAGGGCGGGAAGGTCCACGAGGGGCAGCTGCAGGAGGCGCTCGCGGTCCAGCGCCGCGACGGCGGGCTCCTCGGCGAGGTCATGGTGAAGCTCGGCCACGCCTCCGGGCCCCAGGTCCAGGTGGCCCTCGGGCGCCAGTCGGGCTTCGAGGCCTGGGACCTGGCGGAGCGCCCCCCGGACCCCGCGGCCGTGGCGCGCCTCGACGCGGGCACGGCCCGGACCTTCACGATCCTCCCCGTGGCCGTGGAGGGGAACGTCCTCGTCGTCGCCATCGCCGACCCGGCCAACGCCGGGGTCCTCGACGACGTCCGCTTCCTCACGAACATGGAGGCGCGCGCGGTCCTCGCGGACCCCGAGGCCCTGCGGCTGGCCGTCGAGAAGGCCTACGCGGAGAAGGGCGCCGCGAAGCCCGGGGCGGCGGGGGGCGGCGCAGGGGCGGCGGACCGCGGGGCGCGCCGCCTCGGCGAGGAGGGGCCGACGGCCGTGGACGACGCCGAGTCCATGGCCAACTCGGCGCCGGTCATCAAGCTCCTCAACTACGTCCTCGCCCAGGCCATCAAGGACAAGGCCTCGGACGTCCACCTCGAGCCCTTCGAGGGGGAGTTCCGGATCCGCTACCGCGTGGACGGCGTCCTCTACGAGCTGGAGCCCCCGCCCGCCCACCTCGCCACGGCCCTCATCGCCCGCGTGAAGGTCATGTCCCGGCTGGACATCGCGGAGACCCGCCTCCCCCAGGACGGGCGCATCGAGCTCTCCATCGAGGGCCGGGCCGTGGACCTCCGCGTCTCCACGCTCCCGACCCTCCACGGCGAGTCCTGCGTGCTGCGCATCCTCGACCGGACCGTCGTCGCCCTCGACCTCGAGAACGTCGGCCTGCGCGCGGACGACGTGGAGAAGGTCCGCCGATTCCTGCGCCTCCCGCACGGGATCATCCTGGTCACGGGGCCCACGGGCTCGGGCAAGACGACGACGCTCTACTCCGCGCTCCGGGAGGCGAACAAGGTCGATACGAAGATCATCACCACCGAGGACCCGGTGGAGTACGACATCGAGGGGCTCATCCAGGTCCAGGTGAACGAGGACATCGGGGTCACCTA
>CAZKTF010000005.1:20183-39868 GCA_964555565.1 uncultured Planctomycetota bacterium
TCCGGTCGATCCTCCGCCAGGACCCGGACATGATCCTCGTGGGGGAGATCCGGGACCGCGAGACCGCCCAGATCGCCATCGAGGCCTCGCTCACGGGCCACGTGGTGTTCTCCACCGTCCACACGAACGACGCCTCCCTGGCCGTGACCCGCATGACGGACATCGGGGTGGAGCCCTTCCTCCTCGCGGCCACGCTCGAGGCCATCATCGCCCAGCGCCTCGTGCGGCGGATCTGCGCCGAGTGCAAGCTCTACTACGAGCCCACGGACCAGGTCCTCATGGAGCTCGTCCTCACCCCCTCGGACGTCGTGGGGAAGCGCTTCGCCCGGGGCAAGGGCTGCGAGCGGTGCCACTTCACCGGCTACCGGGGCCGCACCGCGCTGTTCGAGATCCTGACCCTGTCGGAGCCCCTGCGGCAGCTCATCATGGACGGGGCCCCCACGGCGGACATCCGCAACCGGTCCCGGACGGAGGGGATGCGCACCCTCCGCGAGTCCGGCCTCCTCGCGATCTACGACGGCATCACGACGGTGGAGGAGGTCCTGAGGGAGACGATCGAGACGATGTAGTGAGGGGTCTGACCTCGTTCGCCTGGCCTGGGCCAGGCGAATGGGGTCTGACCCCTTGCTCCGCCGGTCCCCGGGATTGCCGCGCCCCGTCCGACGGGTGCGGTTACGATGCCCCGGGAAGGTTTGGAACGAGGGTCCCCCCCGCGAGAGGGAACACGATGCCCGCGAAGGCGCCCGGGGCGCGCGACACCGCGTTCGGGCCGTCCCGTGCCCAGGCCGCGCCCGGCAAGGGCTTCCGCTTCTTCGACGCCGTCAACGACGCCGAGCTGACCCGGTTCACGACCCAGCTCGCGGTCCTCCAGGACGCGGGCCTCCCCATCGTGCGCTGCCTCAAGATCCTCGAGGGGCAGATGCGCCCGGGGATCTTCAAGCGGACCCTGGTCGGGGTCACCGAGGACGTGGAGGCGGGCTCCCCGCTCAGCGAGGCCCTGGGGAAGCACCCCGCGGTGTTCGACTCGCTCTACGTGAACATGGTGCGGGCCGGCGAGGCTGGCGGCGTCCTCGACACGATCCTGCTTCGCCTCGCGGAGTTCAAGGAGAAGAGCGTCCGCCTGCGGAACCGGGTGAAGAGCGCCTCCATCTACCCGGCGGTCGTCCTCACGATGGCCGGCCTCATCCTCCTCGGGATCATCATGTTCGTGATCCCGAAGTTCGAGGAGATCTTCCGCGAGATCGGGAACCGCAAGCTCGAGATGCCGAAGCTCACGCAGATGATGCAGGGCCTCTCGAGTTGGCTCACCAAGGGCTACGGCTGGATCTGGATCGTGGGGGCCGTCCCGCTCCTCTGGATCTCCTTCCGCGCGCTCAAGGTCACGCGGGGCGGCCGTCGCGCCTTCGACGGCTTCAAGCTCCGCGCGCCCATCTTCGGGAACATCGTCCGCAAGACGCTCGTCGCGCGCTTCTCCCGGACCTTCGGGACCCTCATCTCCTCGGGCGTGCCCATCCTCCAGGCGCTCGACATCGTCCGCGGGGCCATCGACAACGTGGTCTTCCAGTCCGCCATCGACAAGGTCCGCGACTCGATCCGCGAGGGCGAGGGGATCGCGGGCCCCCTCGGGGCCTCCCGCATCTTCGACGACATCGTGGTGAACATGGTGGACGTCGGGGAGGAGACGGGCGAGCTGGACAAGATGCTCATCAAGGTCGCGGACAACTACGACGAGGAGGTGGACAACGCGGTCAACAGCCTCGTGTCCATCCTCCAGCCCCTCCTCATCCTCATCCTCGGCGGCGCGGTCTTCGTCATCGTGCTGAGCGTCTTCCTCCCGATGCTCCAGCTCATCGAGACCCTGGGCGGAGGACGTTAGAGGCCCGGCCACGGAAGGCGTCTCCCTCCGGACCCGGATCCTCGCGGCGGGGACCCTCGTCCAGCTCGCGGCCCTCCTCGTCGTGCTCGGGGCCCTCTTCGTGGACGCCCGGACCCGCGACGAGCAGAACCGCAAGGTCCCCGGGATGATGCGGGCGCTCACCGCGGAGTGGGCCTCCCGCACCGACCCCGAGGACCTCGCCCGCGTCCTCCCCTCCTACGAGTTCGTGGAGGCCGCGGCCTCGCTCTCCGCGGACAACGAGTTCCGCCCCATCCGCCGCGACCCGCGGCTCTCCCAGGCCCGCGTGACCGCGCTGGCCGACCGGGCCCGCGAGACCGGGGCCCCCGCGGGGGAGGGGGACGAGGTGGCGATCCCGGTCTTCCGCGAGGGGAAGTTCGTGCGGGCGGTCTACATCCGGTTCGTGCCGCCGCCCCCGAGCGCCTTCGAGCCCCTCAAGGCCGTCTACCTCATCCTCCTCCTGGGCGCCGCCGCCGGCGTGGCCGCCACGACCTGGGTGCTGCGCCGCCGGGTCCTCGCCCCGCTGGCCGAGGTGGAGGAGGCGGCCCGCCGGGTGGCCCGCGGGGACTACGCGACCCCGGTGCGGGTCCCGGAGGGGGAGGACGAGATCGCCACCGTGGCCTCCTCCTTCAACGCCATGATGCGCGAGGTCTCGGCCTACCGGCAGGATCTGGAGGCGCGGGTCGGCCAGGCCACGAAGAAGATGCGCCAGGCGGAGCGGAACCTGGTCACCGCGCAGCGCCTCGTCGCCATGGGCACCCTGGCCGCGGGGATCGCCCACGAGATCAACAACCCGCTCGGCGGGATGGTGAACGCGGCCCGCAGCCTCCGGCGCGCCGACCTCCCGCCGGAGAAGCGGGAGGAGTACCTGGCGCTGGTGGAGGACGGGCTGGAGCGCGTCGGGCAGACGGTCCAGAAGGTCCTCCAGTTCTCCCCGCACCGCGTCTCCCCGCAGGCCTGCGACCTGGCGCGGGTGGCGGAGCGGGCGCTCGCCCTGGCGAGCCACAGGGTCGAGGAGGCGAAGGCCCGGGTCACGGTCCAGTTCCCCGACGGGGGGCTCCCGGTCTTCGGGGACCCCTACGAGCTCCAGCAGGTGGTCCTGAACCTCCTCGTGAACGCGGCCGACGCCGTGGCCGAGGCGGGGCGGCCGGAGCGCCGGATCGCGCTCCGGGGTTCCCTCGAGGAGGCCGAGGTCCGGCTGGCGGTGGAGGACGACGGGGTCGGGATGACGGAGGAGCAGGTGGCCAAGGCCTTCGACCTCTTCTTCTCGACGAAGGAGGTGGGCCGGGGGAGCGGGCTCGGGCTCTCGATCGCCCACAGCGTGGTCGAGAGCCACGGGGGCAAGGTCGTCATCCGCTCGAAGCGGGGCGTGGGCACGACGGTCGAGATCGTGCTGCCGCTTTCGAGGTGAGAGCGTGCTAGGATTTTGGCGGAGGTGCCCATGGCGTTCACCGAGAGCTTCTACCGCGTCGGGTTCGTGGCCGCGCTGTCCGCCGCGGCCTTCTTCGCCGGTCTTTCCCTGTCCGGGAGGCCCCGGGAGGCGCTGGGGCAGTCGGTCCCCGGGGGCGGCGGCGCGTCCATGCCCGGGGCGCGCTCGGCCGGGGGCGGGACGGCGGACAGCAACGGGAAGATGATCGCCGTGACCGGGACCTCGCCCACGGGCGCCGCGGTGCTCTACCTGGTCGATACGGAACTCAAGCGGCTGTGCGTCTACCAGGCGAGCGGGAAAAACATTGAGCTGGTCGCCGCGCGCAATATAGAGTGGGACCTGAAGTTGGAGTCGTACCGCGACACCTCGGCCGACGAGGTGCAGGTGTCGAACCTGCGCGCGGCCTGGCTCCGGCAGCACGGCGGCAAAGGTGCGGACGCCGGCAAGGACGGCGGCGCACCGGGCGACGGCAAGAAGTGAGGCGTCCTCGGACAAGGAGGAGGCGCGATGCCGAAGAGTGGCGAGTTTTACTCGTTCGACGAGGTGCTGCGCCGCCTGAACATCGACGACCAGAAGCTGAAGAAGATGGTCTCCGAGGGCGAGATCCGGGCCTTCCGCGAGGGCTCCGAGATGAAGTTCCGGCGCTCGGACATCGACGGCATCAAGGGCAAGAAGCCCGGGAGCGAGGACGCCACGGCGGCCATCGACCTCGCCGCCGGCGGGTCCGGCGCCTCCGAGACCCTCACCGACGACCTCATCTTCGACGAGGGGGACGAGGTTGCCGGCCAGGAGTCGGGGATGGCCACGGCCGAGATCTCCTCGCAGGACACCTTCGTGGACGAGGGCGTCGGGATGTCCACGGAGCCGCTCGAGGACGCCGGGGACAGGACCATGCCCGCGGAGCCCGCGGGCAAGAAGGCCGGGGGGAGGAAGGGCGGCGGGATGCCCTCCGCCAAGCCGGCCACGCCGCGGCGCGCCCCGGTGGAGGAGGAGCAGGGGATCGAGGTGGGCTGGGCCGCGGCCCTCACCCTCGGCGCCCTCGTCCTCCTCGGCGGGATGTTCGTCGCCATGGACGTCGCGAAGGCCAACGCCGCCAACTCTCACGCCGGCAACTTCGCGAAGTGGGTCGGGGAGACGTTCGGGGGCGAAATCAAGAAGTAGGCTCCCGACCGTCCCGCAGCAGGAGATCCCCCCATGATCCGAACCGGGCGCGTCCCCCCGCCCGCGGTCCGTCTCCTCCCCCCGGGCGGGGCCGCGCTCCTCGCGGGCCTGTTCGCCGCCGGGTGCCAGGCGCCGGACTACGACCGCGCCATGGAGCAGGTCCACAACCTGGACGGCGTCGTGGCGGCACAGAGGTCCAAGCTCGACGAGCTGAGGGCCCGCGTCTCCGGGGCGGAGGTCCAGCGCGACGGCGCCCTGGCCGAGGCCGAGCGGCTGCGCATGTCCGACGCCGGGTACCGGGAGGCGAGGGACCGCCTCGAGAAGCGGCTGCAGGAGCTGGAGGCCGCGTTCCCGGCGGGGGGCGACGAGTCCGTCACGATCGAGAAGGTCGGGACGGGGTACAAGTTCGTCGTCCAGGGCGAGGTCCTCTTCGGGAGCGGCGAGGCGGAGCTCACCGAGGAGGGCCGGGCCACGATGAAGAAGATCGCCGAGGCCCTCAAGGGCCGCCCCGAGTCGGTCCGCGTCGAGGGGCACACCGACAACCGCCCCGTCTCGCGGGCGGAGACGATGAAGCGCTTCCCCCTCGGCAACCTGGACCTCTCGCTCGCCCGCGCGCTCCACGCGGCCGACGCCCTCCTGCGCGAGGGGGTCGAGGCGAAGAGGGTCTCCTGCGCGGGATACGGGGAGCACCGGCCCCGGGCGGACAACGGCACGGACGAGGGGCGGCGCCGCAACCGCCGCGTGGAGATCCTCGTCGGCGTGGAATGACCGCCGACGACCGCGCCGCCGTCCTCGCCTACGCGCGGCGCGCGGTCGAGACGGCCGTCCGCACCGGCGCCCCCGACCCTGCCCCTCCGTCCGACGGCCCCTTCGCGGCGCCCGCGAGCCTCTTCGTGACGCTGCGCGCGCGGGGGGGCGACCTCCGGGGCTGCATCGGGAACCTCGACCGCGGCCGCCCGCTCGGGGGGGCGCTCGCCGCCATGGCCGCCGCCGCGTCGCGGGAGGACCCGAGGTTCGCGCCGGTCCGGCCCGAGGAGCTCGCCGGCCTGGAGCTGGAGGTCTCCCTCCTGGGGCCCTTCGTCCGGAGCGCCCGCCCGCGCGAGGAGATCGCCGTCGGGACCCACGGGGTCCAGCTCCGGCTCGGGGGCCGCTCGGGGCTCCTGCTCCCCCAGGTCGCCCTGGAGCACGGGCTCGGACCCGAGGGGTTCCTCGAGGCGGCGTGCCGGAAGGCCGGCCTCGCCCCGGGCGCCTGGAGGGAGGCGGGCGCCGAGGTCTGGCTCTTCACGGCTGAGGTCCTGGGGCCCGTGGCGGTCCTCTGACCCCGGCCCCGTCGTGGCTCAGGGCTCAGGGCCCCGGGCCCAGGGCGCCTCTCGTCTTCGAGTAACCCCCCCTGCGCCCAAGTTCATGGGTGCGTCGCTCCCCGCCGCAGGGTCGCAGGAGGTCCCGTGGAAACCGCCTTCGCCGTCCCGCCCGAGGAGCGCCCGCGCGAGAAGCTCCTCGCGCGCGGGCCCGATGCGCTCTCGCCCGCCGAGCACCTGGCCCTCCTCCTCGGGACCGGCGTCCCCGGGTCGAGCGCCCTCGAGGTGGCCCAGCGTCTCCTCGAGGCGGTGGGCGGCCTCCGCCGGCTCTCCACCCGCAACGCCCGCGAGGTGGCCGCCGTCCGCGGGGTGGGGGAGGTCCGCGCGACGCGCATCCTCGCGGCCTTCGCCCTCGGGCGCGCGGTGGCCGGACAGGGGCTCGTGGCCGGGGCCCGCTTCCGCACGGGGGCCGACATCTTCCGCCACTTTCACGGGCGGCTCCGCGACCTCAGGAAGGAGCAGTTCTGGACGATCATCCTGGACGGCAAGAACCGCGTCGTCCGCGAGGAGCGGGTGAGCGAGGGGAGCCTCACGGCCTCCCTCGTCCACCCGCGCGAGGTCTTCTGCCCGGCCATCCGCGAGTCGGCCGGCGCGCTGGTCTTCGTCCACAACCACCCCTCGGGGGACCCCACCCCCTCGGTCGAGGACGTCGAGATCACGCGCCGGCTCTGCGCCGTGGCGGACCTCGTGGGGATCCGGGTCCTCGACCACGTCGTGGTGGGGGACGGGGCCTACGTCTCGTTCCTGGAGCGGGGGCTCCTGGCCCCGGCGCCGGTCGTGCGTGGAGGACCCGCGAGGTAGGATCCGGTCGTGCGAGTCACGCTTCTGGCGGCGCTGTTCCTGGCCGGCGTCGATGCGCCTGCCCGCGGCGGCGACGACGCGCCGAAGGCCGTCACGCTCAGGACGCAGGACGGGATGGAACTCCAGGCGGACTGGTATCCCGGCGAGGCGGGGATGCCCGGGGTCGTCGCCCTCCACATGTACCGCCAGGAGCGCTCGACCTGGAAGCCGCTCGCCGAGGCGCGGCCGAGAGGCTACGGCTTCCTCGCCGTGGACATGCGCGGGCACGGCGGGAGCAAGGTCCAGGGAGGGAAGGACCTCTCGGAGCGCGTCGAGAAGCGCGACGTCCCGCTCTTCAGCGCGATGTGGCAGGACGCGGCGGCGGCGGTGAAGTGGCTCCGGACCGAGGGGAAGTGCGACCCGAAGCGGATCGGGATCGTCGGCGCGTCGGTCGGCTGCTCCGTGGCCATCGACGCGGCGGTGCGCGACCCCTCCGTCATGGCGGTCGCCTGCATGACGCCTGGGAAGGAGTACCTCGGCGTCCCCACGATGGAGCACGTCAAGTCCTTCGGGAAGCGGCCGATCCTCCTGCTCTCGTCGGAGGAGGAGAAGGCCGGCGGCGCGGTCCCCATCGCCGAGGCCCTCAAGGACGACCCCGAGTGCGAGCTGCGGGTGGTCCCGGGGAAGGAGATCCACGGGGCGCGGATGTTCGGGAAGGTCGCGGAGATCGAGGCGAGGCTCGCCTCCTGGCTCCGCGCGGCCCTCGGCCGGCAGGTCCTCGACGGGAGGGTGGACCCCTGCGAGGTGGACGGCACCCCGATGAACGGCTTCTCCGCGACGATCGAGCCGGACACCGGGGACATGCCGATCTACAGCTTCCGGCTCGGGATCGACGCCGGGGGCGTGAACCTCTCGGGGCAGGCCCCGGAGGGGAAGGACTGCCCGCCCGCGCTGGAGCTGCGCTTTGACCCCGCCGCCCCGGGCGACGGGGACCCGCCCGACGGCGCGAGGCGGCTCCGCGGCGAGGCCTCGGGCGAGGGGACCCTCCTCCGCGCGTGGCTCGACGTCCGGAAGGACGGGAAGTGGGTCGAGCGGCCCCTGGGACAGCTCGCCGGGGTCGCGATCGTGCGCGGGCGCGTCCTGGAGGCCCGGATCCCCTGGAGGACGCTGGAGGTCGCGCGCGGTACGCAGGTCTGGATGGGGTTGAAGATCGGCAAGCAGACCATGCCCGTGGGGGGGAGCCTGGAGGTGCCCGAATGACCGTGTCCTACGCCCTCGTCCCGTCGCGCCTCGGCGCCGCGGCCGTCGTCGCCCGCGGCGGGAAGCTCATCGCCTCCTACCTCCCAGGCCCCGTCCGGGACCAGATGGAGGAGAAGATCCGGCGTCGGTTCCCCGGGGCGCGGAGGGTCGCCCCCTCCCGCGTCCCCGGGACGGCGGCGCTGGCGGACTTCCTCCGGAGCGGGGACGCCTCGGGGCTGGCGCGCGTCCCCGTGGAACTCGGCGGGACCCCCCCCTTCGCGCGGCGGGTCTACGTTGCGCTCCGGAAGGTCCCCCCGGGGAGGACCGTCACCTACGGGGACCTGGCGCGCCGCGCGGGCTCGCCCAAGGCCGCGCGCGCCGTCGGGGCCGCCATGGCCCGCAACCCGCTGGCCCCCTTCGTCCCCTGCCACCGCGTGGTGGGCCACGACGGCGGCCTCACGGGGTTCAGCGCGCCCGGCGGCACCGGGCTGAAGAGGCGGCTCCTCCGGGGCGAGGCCCGGGCCGTCGCAAATCCTTGACCGGCCGGCGGGGGCGGGGGATGCTCACCCGGCCCGGGACCGGTCGGACGGCCTCCGGGACCCGGGACCCCCCATGATCGAGAAGGACCTCCTCGAGATCCTCGCCTGCCCGCTGGACAAGGCGGAGGTCCGGCTGGAGGGGGACCGCATCGTCTGCACGCAGTGCGGCCGCCGATACCCGATCCGCGACGGCATCCCCGTCATGCTGGTGGAGGAGGCGGAACTGCCCGCGACGGGGAAGAAGCCCTCTTGAAGACCGCCCTCATCTCGGACATCCACGCCAACGTGGAGGCCCTCGGGGTCGTCCTCGACCACATCGCGTCCCAGGGGATCCGCGACATCCTCTGCCTCGGCGACGTGATCGGCTACGGGCCGAACCCGCGCGAGGCGCTCCAGGCCGTGCGCGGGGTCCGCTTCTGCCTCATGGGGAACCACGAGGAGGCGGTGATGTTCTACGGGGAGGACTTCAACCCGAAGGCCCGCCAGGCCCTGGAGTGGACCAAGGAACAGCTCAACTCGCCCGAGTTCGACCGGACCGAGAACTACGAACTCTGGAACTTCCTCGGGAACCTGAAGGAGACCGTGACGGAGGACGACGTCCTCTACGTCCACGGGTCCCCGCGCGTCCCGACCAAGGAGTACATGGTCCCCTCGGACGTGAAGAACCCGGAGAAGATGGCCGAGGTCTTCACGATGATCCCCTCGCTCTGCTTCGTGGGGCACTCCCACATCCCCGGGGTCTACACCGAGGACCTGCGCTTCCTCGCGCCGAAGAAGAGCGGGGACACCTACGTCCACGAGGCCGGGAAGAAGGCCCTCGTGAACGTCGGGTCGGTGGGGCAGCCGCGCGACGGGGACCCGCGCACCTCCTACGTGGTGACCGACGGGAAGAAGGTCACCTTCCACCGGCTCGACTACGACGTCCAGAAGACGATGGAGAAGATCTACGCGATCCCGGGGCTCCCGAACTACCTGGCCGACCGCCTGATCGTCGGCCGCTAGCGCCCCCGGCAGCAGAAGACACGCGTCCGCATCGGCGGCAGCGCCGCCGAACCCCGTTCCCCGCGGAGGGTTGCACCCGAGGATGCCGTCGCCGACCCGCTCGCCCGAGAAGCGACTGCTCATGGCCATGGGGCTGTGCGTCCTGGCGTTCCTCGCCGTGGAGGCCCTCATCCCCACGCGGCCGCGGCCCCCGGTCCCGCCGAGGCCGGCGCCCGCCAGGCCCGGGGAGCCGAAGCCCGCCGCCGCGAAGCCCGCCGACGGGAAGCCCGCGGAGCCGAAGCCCGGGGACGGGAAGCCCGAGGGAGCGAAGCCCGCGGACGGGAAGCCCGCGCCGGCCGTGCCGGTCGCCACGGCGGGCCCCGACGGCGGGGCGCCGGCGGCCCAGGTTCCGGCCGCGGAACCGGAGCCCCCGGCGATCGACGACCTGCGCATCGAGTCCGGCCGCCTCGTCACGGTCCTCCGCTCGAGGGGGGCGTCCCTCGGGGCGCTCCGGATCCGTGGGATCCTCGATCACCCGGCAGGCGACCCCGCCGCGGAGAAGGACTGGATCCAACTGCTCAGGCTCGGGGAGCGCGGCGCCCTCGGGGTGACGCTCGAGTCGCGGGACATCCCCGGGCTCCCGGACCTGGAGACGCGGAACTGGAGGCTCGTCACCGAACGGGGGGCGTTCCCCGTCGTGTTCGAAGCGCGGGTGGCCCAGGGGTTCGTCGTCCGCAAGCGGTTCGAGCGCGCCTCCGGGCCGGACGACTACCACCTCCGGCTCACGGTGACCGTCGTCAACGAGAACCCCGACCACGTGGGGAAGGAGCTCCGGATCCTCGTCCGCGGGGCGGGGCCGCTCCCGACGATCGAGGACCTGAGCCGGGCGGCCTACTTCGGGTGGACCAAGGTGCGCGGGGTGCCGTCCCTGAAGTCGCACAACGGGCCGGAGGCCGCCGCCGGGCAGGCGAAGAAGGACCCGGTGCACGACGACGGCGAGATCGAGTGGGCCGCCGCCGGGTCGAACTTCTTCGCGGTCATCCTCGCCTCCGAGTTCGCCTACGAGGGCGGGACCTCCCCCGTGAAGGAGGTCCGCTGGGAGGGAGCGCGGCCCTCGGGCGCCGACCCCGGGAAGACGATCCCGACGGCCTCCCCTCTCCTCGTCGTGCCCGTCGGCGCGGGACCGCAGGGGGAGGAGCGGTCGTTCTCCTTCCTGCTCTTCGCGGGGCCCAAGGACAAGGCGATCCTCTCCCGGGAGGAGTACCGGCGGCTCGACCCGGTGCGGGACCTGGGGATGTTCGGGTTCATCTCCGAGGGGCTCTTCCTCATCCTCTCGGCCTTCCACGCGGTGGTCCCGAACTGGGGCGTGTCCATCGTGCTCCTCACCCTCCTGGTGCGGGCCGCCATGTTCCCCCTCTCCTCGCGCCAGACGCGATCGACGATGGAGTACTCGCGCAAGATGGCGCGCATCAAGCCGAAGCTCGACGCGCTCAAGGAGCGGTTCAAGGGGGACCGGGGCCGCCAGAGCCAGGAGCAGATGAAGCTCATGAAGGAGGAGGGCATGCCGCTCATGCCCGGCGGCTGCCTCCTCACGTTCCTCCAACTCCCCATCTGGATCGCGCTCTACGGGATGCTCCAGCAGAACTTCAGCCTGCGGCACGCATCCTTCCTCTGGGTCCACGACCTCTCCGCGGCGGACCACCTCTGGCACATGCTCCCCGACGTCAAGGACATCGCCTTCGTGCCGAACGCGATGGAGTGGCTGAACCTCCTCCCCCTGCTCATGACGGCCACCTGGTTCTTCGCCTCCAAGGCCACGATGACGCCGCCGGCCGACGACCAGCAGGCCTCGATGCAGCGGATGATGCAGTGGATGCCCTTCGTGATGCTCCTGTTCCCCGGCTTCTACTCCATGCCCGCGGGCCTGTGCCTCTACATCACCGTCTCCTCCTCCTGGGGGATCACGGAGTCGTACATCATCCGGAAGCGGATCACGGCGGCGCACGCCGCGCAGGCGGCGCCGAAGGCCTAGGCCCTGGCGCCGGGGGCAGGCTCCCCCCTCCCGGCGGGCGTTGTCCGTTGGACCGCCGGAGGGGACCCGATACTCTCCTGCGCGTCCCACGCGAGGGCCGACCGGGAATGGGTTCCACCTGCGCGCGCTGCACGACGGAGATCGCCTCCGGGGCGAAGTTCTGCGCGAACTGCGGCTCCCCCACGTCGCCCGTCTCCCCGCCGTCCCCCTCGGGGGAGGGGGGCGGCCCCCGGCCCGCGCTCCCCGACCGCTACGAGGTCGTCCGGTTCCTGGGACGCGGGGGGATGGGGCGGGTCTACCTCTGCCGCGACTCGATTCTCCAGGTCGAGGTGGCGGTCAAGGTCCTCCCCGCGGAGGTGTCCCGGGACCAGGAGTCCCTCGACCAGATCGCCCGGGAGGCCCGCGCGGCGGCGAAGTTCCGGGGCTGCCCGGGGATCCTGCAGCTCCTGCGGTTCGATTGCCACGGGGAGACCTGGTTCCTCGAGATGGAGTACGCGGGCGGAGGGTCCCTCCACGACCGGCTCCGGCGCGAGGGCCCGCTCCCCGAGGGGGAGTGCCGCCGCCTGGGGGCGGAAGTCGCCGAGGCGCTCGCCTTCGCCCACGAGCGCGGCGTCCTCCACCGGGACATCAAGCCGGCCAACGTCCTCCTCGACGAGTCGGGCCGCGCCAAGGTGGCCGACTTCGGCATCGCCAAGGTGATGGCCGAGGCGTCCTCCCGGATGTCGCTCGTGACCGTGGCCGGCACGCCCGTGTACATGGCCCCGGAAATCATCCTCCAGGAGAGGACGGACGGCCGCGCCGACCTCTACTCCCTCGGCTGCATGCTGTACGAGCTGGCGACCGGGGCCCGGCCCTTCCGGGGCTCCATCGTCGAGATCCAGGTCCGGAAGACGAACCCCGGCGCGCGGCCCCCCGACCCGCGCGCGGAGAAGGCGGAGCTGTCGGAGGAGTTCGCCGCGGTCGTGCGGCGGCTCCTCGACCGGGACCCGGGGAACCGGTTCCCGGACGGCCGCGCCTGCGCCGCGGCACTGCGGGCGCCGGCCGCGGAACCCGTCCCGCCGGCGCCCGTGGAACCGCCCGCGGCCGGACCCTTTCCCCCTCCGGGCGGAGCCGCTCCCCCCGGGTCCGGCAGTCTCTCCCACACCCATCCCGCGCGCCCGCGACCCCGCGCGTGGGTGGCCGTCCCGATCGTGGCCGTGGCCGCGGCCGCGGGGCTCGTCGCATGGATCCTGCGGCCCCGCGGGCCCGGTGACGTGCCCGTGGGCCCGGGCGACCCGGGTGCCGGAGCGTCCGGCCCCTCGCCGGCGGGGAACGGGGCTGATGCCGGCGGAGGAGGGATCCCGCCGGGATCGGGAGCGCCGTCCGGGGGAGGCCTTGCGTGGTCGCTCGACGTGGTCCCGCCGCCATGGAAGGGGGGCTTCCTGCCGGGCGTGGAGGCCGAGCTCAATTTCCTGGACGACAAGATTGTGGTGCCCCCGCCGTTCGTGCTCCAGGCCGGCGGACGGCCGGAGATCCCCGTGCCGCTCCGCGCCGGGAGGTGGAGGGCCTGGCTGAAGCGGCCGGGGTACCGGGCGGCGAAGTGCGATTTCCTCGCGGCTCCCGGGGAGGACTGTGTGCTCCGGGCGCCTCCGCTCGAGGAGATCCTCGGCACGCTCCTCGTGGTCGATGGCCCCCCCGGGACGGAGGTGACGGTCTTCGACGGGGACGAGCCCCTCCTCGACACGCCGGCCAGCCTCCTCGCGACCCGTTCCACGGCGCCGCTCCCGGTCCGCGCCACGGTGCTGACCGTGAGGATGGCGAAGGCGGGACACGAGTTCACCGACGCGCAGCTGACCGTTCTGGAGGGCAAGGAGACGCGCCTCTCCCTCCTCGGCCAGAAGGCCACCGTGTCGTGGATCGGCGAGCCGGGGGGGAAGGTCTCCATGGAACCCCTGGAACCGCCCGGGAGGGCCACCGACGTCGAGACCGGGCCGGCGGGCGGCGTCCGCCGGAGGGTCCGGGTGGACCCGGGCCGGTACCGCGTCCAGTACTCCACGGAGGCGGTGTGCTTCCCGCTGCGGGAGATCGTCCTGGAGCCGGGGGAGCTGAGACTCGACCTTCCGGTCGTCGAGGGGGTCGCCCCGAAGGTGAGAGACATTCCGGAAGACGAGAAGGCCCCCGCGGCCTCGGCGTCCACCGGGGTGAGAGTCAACTCCGCGGGCTCGCCGGGCCCGCGGTTCTCCTTCCCCGGGTACGAGGAGGTCCTCGGGGAGGTGGACTGGAAGGTCGTCGGGGCCAGCATGAGCGCCCTCATCCCGCTGCTCCGCGACCTCCCGAAGGAAACCGAAGGGGGCCGCGCCCCGGACCCCGGGTTCCTCGGGAAGATCCAGCAGCACAACGGCCCGCTCGTCCAGGCGGCGCTCAAGATCGGGGAGCGGATCCCGGGTGAGGGGATCAACTCGAGGTTCGCGCACCCGGTCTTCGCGGCCAATTCCATCGAGGCCACGCTCGAGGCCGCGGGGAATCCGCTCTCCGACGACCAGGCCGGGCGCCTCGGCCGGGTCGCGGCGGAGCACGCCGACCTCGACCGGGTCCGCCTCGCGGGGTACGACGGGAAGAGATGGGCCCTCCAGAGGGTCCTCGACGAGACCGACGCCCGCGACCGGTTCTTCGAGGCGGCGTTCGCGGTGCTCGCCCCCGCACAGCGGGACGCGCTCCGCCCCGGGGCGATCCGCGGCTACTGCGGGTTCGACCTCTTCTCCTCGGGGTTGATCTGGGTCCAGTTCGCGATTCCGCTGCCCGCCGCGGACAGGGACGACGCCGTCCGGGCGATGGGTGAGCGGCTGGCCTCCCTCCTCGGAGTCCCCGCGGAGAGGAAGGACGCGTTCGCGGGACCGGTCGCGAAGTGGATCGCCGCGATCCCTCCCGCGTGGCTCGAGGATTCCGGGAACCTGAAGCTGCTCGGGACCCCGGTCCTCAAGGCCTCCTACGCGGGCGCCTGCGCCCGCGCGGAGCTGGATCTCCTGCAGAGGATCGCGGCGGACGCGTCCCTCGGGGAGGGAGCGGCCGGAAAGGCGCGGGGAGCGACCGTCGTGCACTGCCCGACCCTCAAGCGGTGACCGCGGGGGCTCCGCACCGGCCACAAGCGGGCGGTGTGCCCCCCGCCCCTGGTTCTCCACACCCCGTCGGACGGGCCCGTAGGCTTCCCCCCGAGAGGGCCAGGGTTCCGGCGAAACCCCTTGCTCCCCAACCGGTTGGGAGGTAGCGTCCTCCCGGCCCCAAGGGGCTGGGGGATGGCCGGCCACCCGCCCCGGGCCGGGAGGGCGCCGTGCGCTGTCCGTTCTGCAAGGAGAACAACGACCGCGTCATCGACTCGCGCGAGTCCACGGACGCCTTCGTCATCCGGCGGCGCCGGGAGTGCCTGAACTGCCACCGGCGGGTGACCACCTACGAGCGGATCGAGGAGACGCCGCTCCGGGTCGTGAAGAAGGAGGGGGCCCGGGTCCCCTTCGAGCGGCGGAAGATCCTCATCGGCCTCATGAAGGCCTGCGAGAAGCGGCCTGTCCCCTCCGAGATGCTGGAGGAGATCACCCAGCGCATCGAGAACTTCATCGCCGAGCGCTACGACCGCGAGGTCCCGACCAAGGTGATCGGGGCGCTCGTGATGCGCGAGCTGAAGAAGGTGGACCACGTGGCCTACGTGCGCTTCGCCTCCGTCTACCGCGACTTCCAGGACGTGGAGGAGTTCGCCACGGTCGCCGACGAGCTGAAGGGGCGCGGGAAGGGTCGCAGGGGCGGAGGGAAGAAGGGTGGCCGGTCCGGGGAGCCCGGCGCCGGGGGCGAGGCCGCCGCGGACGACCCCAAGGACGACGACGACTCGTGAACCGACCGACCTACGTCCGGAAGCGCGACGGCCGCGTCGTCCCCTTCGACGAGGGGAAGATCGCCGACGCCATCTACCGCGCGGCGCTGGCGGTGGGGGGGGAGGACCGGTTCCTCGCCGAGGAGCTGGCCTCGGTGGTCACGCTCTTCCTCTCGAAGACCCTGGCCGCGACGCGCCCCCCCCTGCCTCGGCCGGAGACCGGGCCCGGGCCGGAGGTCCCGACCATCGAGCAGGTCCAGGACGTGGTCGAGAAGGTCCTCATGGAGACCGGCCACGCCCGGACCGCCCGGGCCTACATCCTCCACCGGGAGCGGCGGGCCCGGTTCCGGGAGGCCGCCGCGGCGCGCCGCGCGGAGGCGCCGCCGACCCTGTTCGACGACCGGATCCTCCTCGTGGACGACCCGGCGGAGGAGCGGAGCGCCCCCTTCTCGGCGGAGAGGCTCGCCCGGACGGTCGCGGCCGAGGCCGGGATCGACCGGCCCCGGGCCCAGGAGCTGGCCCGAGGCGTCGAGGAGCGGCTCCGTCGCGCGCGCATGCGGCGGGTCCCGGCCCCCCTCCTCGCCTCGCTCGTGGACGCCGAGCTCGTGGACCGCGCGCTGCTCCCCGATCCGCGGGCCCGCTCCGGGGCCTACCTCCCGCGGGCGGTCATCGACGCGGCGCTGGCTCCCAAGGGCCGCCCCGGGGCCTCCGTCCCCCCGGAGGAGGCGGCGCGGCGCCTCGGAGGGGAGGCGCTCCGGGCCCACGCCCTGGCGGAGGTGTTCCCCCCGGAGGTGGCGGCGGCCCACATGGAGGGGGCGATCCACGTCCACGGGCTCTCCCGGCCCGCGGCGCTGTTCGTCGCGGCGGTCTCCCTCGACCTGGTGAAGGTGGACGGGGTGCCGGGTGCGGAGGGGCGCCTCCCGTCCGCCGCGGCGGCGGACCCCCGGCGCTTCCTCGCCCAGGCGGGACGGACGGCCCGCGCGCTGCGGGGCTTCGTCACCCACGGCCTCGCGTTCCCCGCGGCCAACGCGCTCCTGGCCCCGCTCCTGCCCGGCGGCGGGCGGGAGGACGGACCGGCGCCCGGCCCCTCGGCCCTCCGCGAGGAGGCCTGGCACTTCCTCTTCGAGACCTCGGGGGGGCCCGACGGGGTGCCCGTGGAGATCGACCTCCTCGCGGCGCTCCCCCCCTGGCTCGCGGCGCTGCCCGCCCGCGGGGTCGCCGGGAGACGCAACGGCTCGACGCTGGCCGACCACGCCTCCGCGTCGCTCTCCTTCGCCCGGGCGCTCGTGGCCGCGCGGGCCTCGGGGGACGGGCTCCCCCCCCGCGTCCACCTCCCGGCGCTCAACATCGTCGTGAACCGGGGGGCGCTCGGGGACCCCCGCGCGCGGGAGCTCCTCCGCGAGGCCCTGGCCGCGGCCCGGGCCGGGGCCCCGGCCCGGTTCGTCCTGGAGCGGGACGAGGCCCCGCTCCTCGGGAGCTCCCGGGCGCGGGAGCGCGTGGAGGAGGGGGCCCGGCTCTCCGACCCGGCCGCGCTGCGCTCCTTCTGCGCGCAGCGGGTGACGCTCAACCTGCCCCGCGCGGCCTTCCGCAACCCCCCGGGGGACCTCGCGGGGTTCCTGAGGGAGTGCGACCGCCTCGTGGACCTCGCCATGGAGGCCCACCGCGCCCGCCGCTCCCTCCTCGCCACCGTGGCCGCCGGGGACGCCGGGGCGCTGGCGCCGCTGTTCCGCCGCCCCCGGCCCGCGCGGGAGGGACCCCCGGCCGCGGACCTCTCTCGATCGACCTGGTCGGTGGGGGTGCTCGGGCTGAACGAGGCCGTCGCCCACCTCACGGGGGAGGAGCTGCACGAGAGCGAGGCCGCCGCCAGGGCCGCCTCCCGCATCCTCGGCTACCTCGCCCTCCGGGTGAAGGAGGCCGGCGCGCCCGCCGACCTCCCCGTGGCCCTCGACGCGACGGTCTCCCCCCGCGCCGAGGCGCGGCTCCTCCTCGCCGACCGCGCCGAGCACCGCCGCGACCTCGAGGCGGTGGCAGGGGGGAGGGACGCCTACTCCCCCGGGGCCGCCTGCCGGCCCGGGGCGCCGGTGGACCTGCTGCGCCGGCTCGACTTCGAGGGGCGGCTCCACGCCCACCTCCGGACCGCGCTGTTCGCCTACGACCCCTCCGCCGAGGAGGGCGTCACGGAGGAGGGGCTGCTGGCGCTCCTGGAGAAGGCCTTCCTCCACACCCCCGTCGTCCAGCTCGGCGTCGGCGACGTCGCATAACCCGTGGAGGCCCTCCATGGACCTTGAGGGTCTCCCCCCGGTGGGCGGGCTCATGGAATCGAGCCTCGCCCACTGGGACGGACGGGTCGTGGCGGTGGTGTTCCTCCAGGGCTGCAACTTCGCCTGCCCGTCGTGCCCCGTCCCGAACCTCGTCCCCCGGGCCCCCGGCGCCGAGGGGGACGGGAAGGCGACCCGGGCGGGCCGGATCCCGCTGGACTCCGTGCTGGACGCCGTGTTCTCCCGCCGCCACCTCCTCGACGGCGTGGTGGTGACGGGCGGGGAGCCGACCCTCCACGAGAGCCTCCCGGAGCTGCTGGAGGTGCTCCGCCACCTGGGGCTCCCCATCCGGCTCCACACCAACGGGACCCGCCCCCGGGCCCTCGAGCGGGTCGTGCGCGCCGGGCTCGCCGAGAGCGTGGCCCTCACCCTCCGGGGGCCGCTCACCGCGCTCTACCCCGTGGCGACCGGGGTGGAGGCGGACCTCGGGGAGATCTTCGGGTCGGTGGAGCTCCTCCTCCGCGAGCCCGGGGACCACGAGTTCCGGCTCGTGGTGGACCCCTGGCTCCTCACCCGGGAGGACGTGGCCCGGGCGGCGCGCACCGTGGCCGGGGCCCGCCGGCTCGTCCTCTGTCCGGTCCGTCCGGAGGTCCCGGGCCTCCGCGCCCTCCGGGCGCTCGCCCGGCTGGCCGGGCGCCACGTGGAGCACTGCACCGTGGCCGGGGAACCCGGCCGGGACCTGGGGCGGGTGGCGGCCGCGGACCGCCGGGCCCGCCGCTCGCTGGGGGCCGCCTGATGGCGGCCCCGGACCCCGATTCCGCCCCTGCGGACGGGGAACCCGGGATCCGATAAACCGGAATACGGGGTACTGCCCGGCGGAGTGTCCATGCACCTCAAGCGCCTCGAGGTCTTCGGCTTCAAGTCCTTCGCGGACCGGACCACCTTCGACTTCGACCGGGGCGTGACGGGGATCGTCGGGCCCAACGGCTGCGGCAAGTCGAACGTCGTGGACGCCATCAAGTGGGCGCTCGGGGAGCAGCGGCCCACCTCCGTCCGCGGGGCCGAGATGGCCGACGTCCTCTTCGCGGGCGCCTCCGGGCGGAGGGCGCTGGGCCTCGCCGAGGTCTCGCTCGTTTTCGACAACGGCGACCGCTTCCTCGCCATGGACCTGGACGAGGTGGTCATCACCCGGCGCCTGTACCGGGACGGCACGAGCGAGTACCTCGTCAACCGCGAGGTGGTGCGCCTGAAGGACGTCCGCGACCTGATGATGGACACGGGCGGCGGGCGCGGCGCGCTCTCCATCCTCGAGCAGGGGAAGATCGACGCCATCCTCCAGGAGAACCCCGAGGACCGCCGGGCGGTCTTCGAGGAGGCGGCCGGGATCGCGCGCTACCGGGCGCGGCAGAAGGAGGTCCTCCGGAGGCTCGAGCACGTGGACGAGAACCTCCTCCGCCTGCGCGACGTCGTGGGGGTGACCGAGAAGCAGCTCCGATCGCTGCGCGCCCAGGCGGGCCGCGCCGAGAGGTACCGCGCGCTCGAGACGGAGCTCCGGGCCCGCCGCATCGAGCTGGCGCTGCGCCGCTACGCGGTGCTGCTGCGGGAGCGCGGCGAGGCCGCCGCGAAGGTCGAGGAGCTGGGGGCGCGCGAGGCGGACCTCTCGGGGCGGCTCCAGGGGCTCTCGGGGGACCTCGCGGAGCGGGAGCGGAAGGCCGCCGCACTCCGCGACGCCGCCGCGGCCCACGAGGCCGAGGCCGGCAAGGCCGAGGGGGCGGAGGAGGCCGCGCGGGAGCGCGCCACCTCCGCGGAGACCCTCGCCCGCGAGCTCGAGGGGCGCATCCGCTGGTACGAGGGGGAGATCGAGGTCACGGGCCGCCGGCTCGAGGACGCGGCCGCGGAGGCCGCCGAGGCCGGGGCGGCCGTGGCCTCGGCCGCCGCCGACGTGGAGCGCCGGGAGGCGGAACTGGCCGGCGTGGAGGAGGCGATCCGCGCCGCCTGCGAGGAGGCCGCGGCCCGGTCCGGGGCGGTGCAGGGGCTCCGGGCCCGGGCGCTGGAGCTGCTCGAGCGGCGGGGGAAGATCGCCAACGCCCGCGCGCGCCTGGAGGCCGAGGCCGAGGGGCTCCGGGCGCGGGGGGAGAGGCTCGCGGCGCGGCGCGAGGCGCTCGCGCTGGAG
>CAZKTF010000006.1:0-39838 GCA_964555565.1 uncultured Planctomycetota bacterium
AGAAAGCGCCCCACCGCCCGTAAGATGCTTGGCCGCGTCGACCATACCAGGGGCGAGGGGAGGGAGAGAGGCGGCGAGCCCCATCCCATACCCCTAGCCTTGCCCGTACCCCTACCCGCCGGTCGCCGTCGGGCGGGGAAGAGGCCCCCGCTCGCCCTACATCAGGGCCGACTGGAGCTTCAGGATGGGGTAGAACACGGCCAGCACGACGGCGCCCACGAGGACGCCCATGATCCCGATCATGATGGGCTCGATGAGGCTCGTGAGGCCCTTGACCGACGCCTCGACCTGCTCGTCGTAGAAGATCGAGATCTTCTCGAGCAGGGTCTCGAGCGCGCCCGACCGCTCGCCGATGGAGATCATCTTGCACACCATGGGCGGGAAGACGGTGGCGCGGGACAGGGGCTCCGCCAGGGTGTTGCCCTGCTTGACGCTCTCCCGCGCCGAGTCGATGGCCCGCATCAGGACCCGGTTGCCGGAGGTCGCGCTCACGATCTCCAGCGCCCCGAGGATCGGCACGCCGGACTTGATGAGCGTGGCGAAGGTCTTCGCGAAGCGGGAGATCGCGACCTTCTGGAAGAGCTGCCCGAAGGCGGGCATATGGAGGAGGAACCAGTCCCACTGGTAGGCGCCGCGCGCGGTCTTCTTCCAGACCCGGAAGGCGATGACGATCGCGACGATCACACCGATGAGGACGTAGTACTGCGTGGTCAGGAAATCGGAGACCGCCAGGGTCACCTTGGTGATCCCGGGCAGCTCGAGGGGGTTCCCGTTCTTGTCGGTGATCTGCTTGAAGATGACGCCGAACTGCGGGACGATCGCCGTCATGAGGAACAGGGTGATGCCGACGATCATGCACAGGGACACGACCGGGTAGGTCATGGCCGCCTTGATCTCGCGCCTCAGCTTCTCGGCCTCCTCCATGTAGCCCGCCAGGCGCACGAGGATGTCGTCGATCTGGCCGGAGACCTCGCCCGCCTTGATCATGGCGAGGTAGATGTTGGAGAAGACGGTCGGGAACTTCCCCATGGCCGCGGACAGGTCGGAGCCCGCGCGGATGTCCTCCACGACGCGGTCGAGGACGATGGCGAACCGGGGGTTCGAGGTCTGGGCGTGGAGGATCTCCAGGGCCTCCATGAGCGGGATGCCCGCGCCGATCATGGTCGCGAGCTGCCGCGTGAAGATGACCAGGTCCTCCATGGAGGCCCCGGGCCGCACCGCGCCGAACCCGCGGGTCTTCGCGACCTTGACGGAGATGTTCTGGAGGTTCCGTCGCTTGAGCTCCGCCGTCGCCTCGTCCGCGCTGCGGGCGTTCACCATCCCCGACTCCGCGCGCCCCGCCGGGGTCTTCGCCGAATACTGGAACTTGGCCATGTCCCTCCCCCTGTCCTCCCGGTCCCGGTCGGCCCGGCCCTAGGCCGGGACCTCCAACGCGTCCTCGGCGCCCTTCTTCTTCTTCATCATCGCCGACGGCGTCTTGTCGGCCAGGGTCGATCGGAGCACTTCCTCGAGGCTCGTCTTCCCCTTCAAAGCGCTGAGCAGGGCCACGCGGCGCAGCGTCATCATCCCCTGCTCGACGGCCTTGTTCTTGATGTCGATGGAGGAGCCGCCCTCGATGACGACCCGCTTGACCTCCTCGGTCATCGGGAGGGTCTCGAGGACGCCGAAGCGCCCCTTGTAGCCGTTGGTGCACATGGGGCACCCCACGGCCTGCTTGAGCTGGACCCCCGCCTTGACCTCCTCCAGGGTGAACCCCGCCTCGAGCAGGCGCTCCGCCGGCAGGGGCTCGGCGTCCTTCACGCACTGCGCGCAGACCCTGCGGAGGAGGCGCTGGGCGGAGCAGAGGAGCAGGGCCGACGACACCATGAAGGGATCGACGCCCATGTCCACGATGCGCGTGATGGTGCCCGGGGCGTCGTTGGTGTGCAGGGTCGAGAGCACCAGGTGCCCCGTGAGGGCGGCCCTGATCGCGATCTCGACGGTCTCCTGGTCGCGGATCTCGCCGATCATCACGATGTCCGGGTCCTGGCGCAGGATCGAGCGCAGGGCCGCGGCGAAGGTGAGCCCGCGCTTCACGTTCACCGGGACCTGGTTCACGCCCTCGAGCTGGTACTCGACCGGGTCCTCGACCGTGACGAAGTTGTCCTCGTCGCAGAGGAGCTCCTTCACCGCGGAGTAGAGCGTCGTGGACTTGCCCGAGCCCGTGGGTCCGGTGACGAGCACCATCCCGTAGGGGGCGTTGATGGCCGCGCGGAAGTCGGCCAGGGCCTTCTCCTCCAGGCCCAGCTTGGCCAGGTCGAGCATCAGGTTGCCGGAGTCGAGGAGGCGCGCGCAGACCTTCTCGCCGTGGATGAGCGGGAGGATCGACACGCGGAAGTCCACCTGGCGGCCCTCGGCCTTCATCTGGAACTTGCCGTCCTGGGGCTTGCGCCGCTCGGCGATGTCCAGGTCCGCCATGATCTTGATCCTGGAGATCACGGCGTTGTGCATCTTCCGCGGGATCCCGGGCTGGACCTCGCGCAGCACGCCGCCGTTGCGGAACCGCACGCGGGTGCGCTTCTCCAGGGGCTCGATGTGGATGTCCGACGCCTTCTCCTTGATGGCGGCGGCGATCATCATGTTGACGTACTTCACCACGGGGGAGTCGGCGTCGGAGACCGCGTTGAGATCGACCTTCTCGTCCTCCTCGTTCGAATCCTGGAGCTCGACGTCGGCGTCCTTCTCGATGGAGGACATCATGTCCTCCATGGCCTGCTTGTCCTGGTTGTAGGCCCGCTCGATGGCCTTCTTGAGGGGCTCCTCGAGGGTGAGGACAAGGCGGAGGTCGCAGCCGGTGATGATCCGGATGTCGTCCAGCTTGACCACGTCGTAGGGGTTGGAGACCGCGAGCGTCAGGATGTTGCCGATCCGGCTCACGGGGAACACCCCGTGCATCTTGGCCAGGTCCTCGCTCAGGCTCTCCAGGACCTTCTTCTCGGGGACGTACCCCTCCAGATCGATGGGCGGGTACTTCACGTGGTCCGCCACGGTCCCGAGGAGGTCGCGCTCGCTCAGCCACCCCTGCTTGACGATGATCGAGGAGAGCGCCGCGTTCTCCTTCTCGGCGAGCTCGATCCCCTTCAGGACCTGCTCCTCGGGGAGCGACTTGGAGTCCTTGAGGATCTTCGCCAGCCCGCGGTTGAACGAGACCATGCCCCGCCCTCCCTCCTCCCGCTACGACCGAGCGAGGAGGCGCTTGAGGTCCTCCTGGTCCGAGGTCCGCGTCATCGCGTCCTCGAGGCTGATGGCGCCCGCCTTCACGAGGTTCGCCAGCGACTGGTTCATGGTGGCCATCCCCAGCTTCCCGCCGGTCTGGATGATGGAGTAGATCTGGTGCGCCTTGTCGTCGCGGATGAGGGCCCGGACGGCGGGGTTGGCGATCATGATCTCCGACGCGAGGCAGCGGCCCTTGCCCCCCACCTTCGGGACGAGCTGCTGGCAGAACACGCCCACCAGGGAGAACGCGAGCTGGGTCCGGATCTGCTGCTGCTGGAAGGCGGGGAAGACGTCCACGATGCGGTTGATGGTCTGGACCGTGTCGCTCGTGTGCAGGGTGCCGAAGGTGAGGTGGCCGGTCTCGGCCAAGGTGAGGGCGGCCTCGATCGTCTCCTGGTCGCGCATCTCGCCCACGAGCACGACGTCCGGGTCCTGCCGCAGGACCGAGCGCAGCGCCTGCTTGAACCCCTTCGTGTCGGCCCCGACCTCGCGCTGGTTGAAGAGGCAGTTCTTGTTGCGGTGGAGGAACTCGATCGGGTCCTCGATCGTGATGATGTGGCAGTACTCGTGCTCGTTGATGTGGTTGATCATCGCCGCGAGGGTCGTGGACTTGCCCGAGCCCGTGGCGCCGGTGACCAGGATGAGCCCCTTGGGCTCGTTGCACAACCCGATGCAGACTTCCTCGGGGAGGCCGAGCTGCTGGAAGTTCTTGATCTCGAAGGGGATGATCCGCAGCACGGCCCCCACCGCGCCCCGCTGCTGGAAGACGTTGACGCGGAAGCGCCCGAGGCCGTCCACGCCGAAGGAGAGGTCGAGCTCCAGCTCCCTCTCGAAGCGCGCGATCTGGTCGCTCGTCAGGAACGAGTAGATGATCTTCTGCGTCATGTCCGGCGTGAGCATCTCGTGCTCGGTGGAGACCAGCTTGCCGTCGATGCGGACCTTGGGGGGCGCGCCGGCCGTCACGTGCAGGTCGGAGCCGCGCCTCTGCACCATGAGCTGGAGGAGCTCTTCGATCGTGACCAAAGTCGGCCTCCTTCGTTGCCTGCCCGCCGCGCCGTCCACGCGAGAGTAACCCGTGGGGGCCCCCGCGGTTAGGTCTAGAGTACCACCCCGCCGGGGGCACGGCAACGCCTGAGGGGGGGTCAGACCTCACGGAGCAGAGGGGTCAGACCCCAGTCGTTTGCAAACGCTGGGGAGCGACACGACGGGGGGTGAGGCCGCTGTTTGCAAACGCCCGAGGTCTGACCCCCGGTGCTTGAGGAGGCCCAGGGCCGCCTCGAAGCCGCCGTTTATCGCTTGACCCCCGGGGCGCGCCCCCGCTAGCGTAGTCGGTACGTGGACCGGGCTGTCCGCGGACCTAGGAACGCGAAAGGAGGACGGAAGCCGATGAGGAAGACCCTGTCGCTCGTCCTGTCTGCGCTGCTCGCGGCATCGACGCTCCCCGGCTGCGTCCTCACGCCGTTCGACAAGGACCGCCGCCAGGTCTCCGAGTGGGACTGGGAGATGATCAAGTTCAGCTCCATCCAGGACGTCCCGCAGTCCTTCTTCGGGTGCGTCTGCGCGGTCCCCGCGTGGCTCGTGGACGCGGTCATCGTGAACTCCATCGACTCTTACAAGGGCGCCGTGCTCGACACCCACTACACGAACTGGCAGGACCAGAAGGAGGGGGAGGCCCAGTCCTTCGTGAAGGCGAAGCCCCGCACCTGGGGGAGCCTGCTCCTCCTGCCCCTCGACTTCGCGTGGCGGGCCAACTCCCCGGTCAACGCCGGCCCCCACGACGGGAAGCTCTGGAAGGAGTTCTGGAACGAGCACGCCGAGGTCACGACCACCACGACGGCGGACGCGAAGTAGAAACCAGGAATCGAGAGGCCCCGGCGCGGGAGCGCCGGGGCCTCTTTGATTCCGCAGGAACGGCGGACGGCGGGCAGGGGTAAGGGTAAGGGAAGGGTGAGGGGAACCACGGGGTCCGGCGAGGGGGCCTCTGCCCTTGCCCCTACCCTTGCCCCTACCCCTCGTCTTCCTCCAGGGGCTTCTTCGCCCTGGCGATGATCTGCTCGGCGATGTGGGAGGGGACGGCGTCGTAGTGGTCGTGGGCCATGGAGTAGGAGCCCTCTCCCGCGGTGATGGACCTGAGCTCGGTCGAGTAGTTCGCGATCTCGGCCAGGGGGACCATCGCCTCGATGGCCTGGAGCGGCCCCCGGGTGTCCATCCCCTGGATCCGGCCCCGCCGCTTGTTGAGGTCGCCCGTGATGTCCCCCATGAAGCGGACCGGGACCACGATCTCCACCCGCATCACGGGCTCGAGGAGCGCCGGCCGCGCCTTCATGAAGCCGTCGCGGAACGCGCGGTTGGCCGCGATCTTGAAGGCCGCCTCGCTCGAGTCCACCGCGTGGTCCTTCCCGTCGTAGAGCTCTGCGGCGACGTCCACGACGGGGTAGCCCGCGAGGACGCCCGTCTCCAGGGCCTGCCGCACCCCCTTCTCGACCGCGGGGATGAACTGCCGGGGGACGGTGCCCCCGACCACGCCGTCCAGGAACTCGAAGCCCTCCCCCCGCCCCCTCGCGGTCACCCCGAGGTAACCCTCGGCCAACTGCCCCCGCCCCCCGGTCTGCTTCTTGTGGCGGTGGTGGCCGTCCCCCCGGCCCTGGACCGTCTCGCGGTAGGGGATCTTCGGGGTGCGGGTGTTCACCTCCAGGTGGAAGCGGCGCTTCAGGCGGGAGAGCGCGACCTGGAGGTGGAGCGCGCTCAGCCCCGACGCCACGCGCTCGTGGGTCTCGCGGTTCGTCTCCACCCGGAAGGTCGGGTCCTCCTCCGCGAGCTTGCCGAGGGCGGGCCCGAGCTTCTGCTCGTCCGCGGCGGCCCGGGTCTCCAGCGCGAGGGAGACCATGGGCGTGGGCCACTCCATGGGGGCGTACCGCACCGGGGAGCGGGGGTCGCAGAGGGTGTCGCCCAGCGCCGCCGTCTCCAGCTTGGACACCACGAGGATGTCCCCCGCCGTGGCCTTCGCCGCGGGGGTCTCATCCTTCCCGCGGTGGAAGTAGGCGTGGACAAGCTTCTCGTTCCGACCGACGCGGGGATTGAGGACCTCCATGCCAGTGTCGAAGTTCCCCGACAGGATGCGGAGGTAGGTGAGCTTGCCCACGAAGGGGTCGATGGCGTTCTTCCAGACCACGGCGGCGAAGGGCTCCCCGGCGTCGCGGTCCACGGGCTCCCCCTTCTCCACGTCGCGCAGGGGGTGGAGGAGGTGCCCGTCGGAGGCGGGGAGCTCCGCCACGGCGAAGTCGAGCAGCTCCGTCACGCCGATCCCCTTCTCGGCGGCCACGAAGAGGAGCGGGACCACCTTCCCGGAGCGGACGGAGACCGACAGCGCGCGGCGGAGCTCCTCGGGGGTCGGGGTCTGCCCCTCCAGGTAGCGGTTCAGGAGCTCGTCGTCGGCCTCCACGATCCGCTCCACGAGCATCTTGGAGGCCTCCGCCTCGTCCCCGACCACGTTGTCGTGGCGGGCGGCCACGGGGAGGTGGAGGACGGAGACCACCTCGGAGACCTCGGGGCCCCGGCCGACGGGGAGGTTCACCGGGAGGACCGAGTCCCCGAAGGTCTCGCGGAGCTCCTCCACGAGTCGCGGGAGGTCCAGGTTCTCCATGTCGATCCGGGTGACCACCAGGACGCGCGCCTTGTGGGCCGCGCCGGCCGCGTCCCACATGTGGCGCGTGTTGACCGCGATCCCGCGGGAGGCGTTCACGCAGATGACGGCGGTCTCGACGGCCGCCAGGGAGGCCAGCGCCGCCCCCACGAAGTCCGGGTAGCCCGGGGTGTCCACGAGGTGGATCCGGCTCCCCTTCCAGTCGAGCCAGGCCACGGAGGCGTCGATGCTGTGCCTGCGCTCCTGCTCGTCCGCGTCGAAGTCGAAGGTCGTGCTCCCGTCCGCGACGCGGCCCACGCGCTTGCTCGCGCCCGCGGCGGCGAGCAGCGCCTCGGCGAGCGTCGTCTTGCCCGCGTCGCCGTGGCCGACGAGCGTGAGGGACCGGATCTCGGAACTGCCCGCGGCCATGGATGCCTCCTTGGAGGGGTGCCGGCGTTCGGCCGAAGGGAGGCGATCCTAGGGCGAGGGCGGGGGGGGGAGCAAGGGGGGGAAAGCGGCGGAACGGCGGCCCCGGGCCTTCTCAGCACCGGGGGTCTGACCTCGGGCGCCCATAGGGTTGCGCGGCACGTCACGCGAGGCGCCCGGGGTCTGACCCCTTGGCTCTGCTTCTTGGTCCGGCGGGCGGAGCGATGGGTTGGAGTGGGCGAAGTGAGTGATAGGAGATTGGATGGGAGCCCCGCCCTGGCCGGAGTGTCGGTATGTCGGATTCAGGTCTGCTTCATGGGGACCCGCGGCGCCGTGCGCCTCGCGCCCCCTGCTGCTGCCTCCTCCCCGGTCCCCGAGGGACCGGAACCTTACTTCGACTGCGCGGTCGCCGCGTCCCGCGGGACGAGGACGACGATCTCGACCCGGCGGTTCCGTGCCTTCCCCGCGGCGGTCTTGTTGTCCGCCAGCGGCTGCGTCTCGCCCCGCGACGCCGGGATGAGCCGCTCCGGCTCGAGCCCGCTGCTCTTCACCATGTAGCGGACGACACTGAGGGCCCTCTCGGCCCCCAGCTCGAAGTTGTCCACGAAGTTCGACTTGCGGATCGGGTCGGTGTCGGTGTGCCCCTCGACCCGGATGGAGTAGCCGGCGAAGCGCTCCTTCAGCTCCTTGGCCACGGCATCCACGCTCTTCTTCCCCTGGACGGCGAGGTCCTTCGAGCCCGGCGAGAACGTGATGTCGGCGGGGAGCGAGATCGCGATGTTCCCGTCCGCGGTGACCGAGACCTTCCCGCCGCCGCCGATCTTCTCCTGCATCTGGCGGGCGGCCTCCTCGAGGTTCGCGTCCGAGGGGGCCGGGGCAGGCGCGGCGGCCGTGGCGGCCGCGGCCCTGTCCTTCAGCGCGAGGTTCTCGGACTCCAGCGTCGCGATCCGGGTCTTGGCCTCCTCGAGCTGGCTCACGGAAGCGGCCCGGGCGTTCCTCTCGTCCGAGAGCTGTCCGGACGCGTCCGCGGACTCGCGCTCCTTCTCCAGGTAGCGCTGCCTCCAGTCGGTGGAAGCGCAGCCGGTCGCTGCGAGGACGAGGACGCCGGACGCCAGCCAGGACCCCGCGGAGCGCATCGCCATCGGTAAAACCCTCCTCGGCCTGCTCGGTCGGAGACTGAGTACCCACAGCCCGGGCGCGGCACCCGCCGCATGCCCATTCGGACGTCAGGACATCGGATCCGCGGCGGGTTTCCTTGAGCCTGTTGAATTGTACGACCTCCGAGGACGGGCGTCAAGGCGAATCCACAATTTGTTGGGGACGAAAGTGGGAAAGGGCCCGACCGCTCGGGGATCGACACGGCGACGGGGGCCAGCCTCCCCGCCTCCGGCAGGCGCGACGGCACGGCGATCGAGAGTACGCCCCGGGGGGGACGGACGGGGGAGCGGCGGCGCCCGGCTACTTCGGAAGCACCAGGGCGTCGAGGAGGGCGCGCAGGTCCCGGTGGAACAGGAGGAGGACCGCCCCGCCGAGGGCGAGGAAGGGGCCGAAGGGGATCTCGCGGTCGCGCGTGAACAGCAGCCTCGTGAGCCCGACCACGGTCCCGGCGAAGCTGGCCAGCACGAGCGCCAGGAGGGCGTCCACCGGCCCGACGAAGGTCCCGATCATCCCCAGGAACTTGGCGTCCCCGAGGCCCATGGCCTCGCGGCCCATGGCCTTCTCCCCGGCCCAGGCCACGACCCGGAGCACCCCCCATCCCGCGAGGAACCCCGCCAGCGCGAGGATCGCCGCGGCCCCGGCCGCCGGGAGGGTGCCGAGGAGCCGATCGGCGAGCCAGGGGTCCCGGAGGAGGAGGGTCTCCGGGGCCATCGTCGAGGTGAGGAGCAGCCCGACCGCCGCACCCGGGAGCGTGATGGCGTCGGGCAGGAGCCGCCGGTCGAGGTCGATGACGGAGGCCGCGAGGAGCGACCCGAGGAGGAACAGCGCCGGCAGGAGCCGGAGGTAGGCCTCCGGGCGGGCGAGGAGGCCCGGCCGGTCCACCACCGCCCAGGCCGCGAGCGCGAAGAGCGCCCCGGTCGCGGCCTCGACCACCGCGTACCGGACAGCGATCGGCCCCCTGCAGGAGCGGCAGCGGCCGCGGAGGAGGAGCCAGGAGAGGACCGGGACGTTGTCGTGCCAGCGGATGAGGGCCCCGCAGGCGGGACAGGAGGAGCGGGGGGTGACGATGGAGCGGCCGTCCGGGAGCCTGAGGATGACGACGTTCAGGAAGGACCCCACGATGAGGCCGAGGGACCCCGAGGCGGCGTAGAGGAGCGCCCGCAGCGGCGCCTCAGCGATGGGCGGCAGGGGTCTCCCCCTCGGGGGCGAGCTTGCCGCGACGCTCCCGGTAGCGGGCCCCGCACTCCGGGCAGGCTCGGCCCCCCCTCGCCGCCCGGGCGGGAAGGACCACGCCGCAGGCGCACACCCACCCGGTCCGCCGGGCGGGGACCCCGACGACGAGCGCGTAGTCCGGGACGTCCCTCGTGACGACGGCGCCGGCCCCGACGAGGGCGTAGCGCCCGATCTCCCGGCCGCAGACCACCGTGCAGTTCGCCCCGAGCGTGGCCCCCTTCCGCACGAGCGTCGGCCGGTACTCGTGCCTGCGCGGGACGTGGCTCCGGGGGTTCAGGACGTTGGTGAAGACCATGGAGGGGCCGCAGAAGACGTCGTCCTCCAGCGTCACCCCCTCGTAGAGGGAGACGTTGTTCTGGACCTTGCAGTTGCGCCCGAGGACGACCCCCTTCGCCACGAAGACGTTCTGGCCCAGGTTCGAGCCGGGCCCCACGCGGGCCCCCCCCATCACGTGCGAGAAATGCCATACCTTCACCCCCGGGGCGAGTTCCGCTCCGGGGTCCACGACGGCCGTCGGGTGGACGAAGGGAGCGCGGGTGTCCAGGGGTCGGATCTCCTCGGCGGGCGGGGGATTATACGCATCGGCGAGGGCCTCGCGTGCCGCGTTTCGAGGGTCCGCGCGCTGGAGGAAAAGGATGTTGACTGACCTCGGGCCTCTGCTAAAGTCTGGCCCCGTCTACCGGGCACAGACGGTTTCGGGGCACGGACCGTTCTCGGGGGGGCGAAAGCCGGGGACGGGCTTCCGTCGGTCGGAAGGGAGACCAATGATCACGAAGAGCGCGTTCGCGGCCGTCCTCGGGTCGGTCGCCGTCGCCTGCCTGTCCGCCGGCTGCGTGAGCTTCCCCGACACGGAGGTCCCCACGCCGCCGTGGTTCGACAGCGGGTCCCACCCGTCCCCGCACCACGACGACGCGGAGGCGACGCTGTACCCGCTGCGCTCCTCGGCGGTGAAGGCCGAAGTGGACAAGGAGTTCGAGGCCCAGCACCCCGGCTTCATGGGCTGGTTCTTCTCCTACTGGAAGGACCGGCTGCTCGACCTGCAGGACGTCGTGTCGGCCGACATCGCCGTGGGCCGCGGCCTCGGCGTCAACTTCCGCCCGACCGAGTACGCCCAGGTCGGCCTCGGCTGGTACGACGGGGTGAAGGTGGGCTGGCGGCAGCGCGCGGCCGGCTGGTGGGACGAGAAGCGGGTCGAGCGCGGCGCCTCCGCCTTCTACTGGATGGAGATCGACCGCAAGGCCCGCTGGGGCACCAAGACGCTCTTCGGCCAGGACTACGAGTACACCGGCTGGGACATCTGGGAGGACCACACCAACAAGCGCTGCGAGCACGACTGGTCGGACTTCGGCGCCGGCTTCACGCTGGCGTTCCTCGGCGCGGACGTGAACCTCTCGCCCGGCGAGTTCGTGGACTTCGTCGCGGGCATCTTCCCGGTGACGTTCATCCAGAACTGCCTCGGCTACCACAACCCCACCTTCGACCTCTCGGGGGACGACACCTGGAGCCAGCTCCGCGACCAGCTCGTGCGGGAGCGGGGGATCTCCGAGGAGTAGCCGGTCCTTTGAGTCCCTATCACAATGCCCCGTGGCCGCGTTGCCGCCCCGGCGGGCCAGATGGTAGGCGGGCGGCCGAAGGCGACCTGCGGAGCCGGTCGCCGAGGCCGAGCGGGGGAGCCGGAGGCGACCCCCCGCGTCCCAACACCGCAGATGGCCCGCCCGGGCGGCAACCCGGAGGGCCGGGCGCGATGAGCGGCGCCTGGCGGCCGATCGCCTCCTCGGAGACTCGTTCCATGGAGTCACCGTCGTCGGCGATCGGCCGCCATGCTTGCTCCTCGTCCCGGCGCGGCTCACGCGGCATTGTGATAGGGGCTCTTGACCGACAGCGACCATCGAGGGGCGGCCCCGCGGCCGCCCCTCCTGATTCCCGGGGACCGCGGGCGGCCGCCGCGCTGCTGGCCGCGGCCCTCCTCCTCCCGGCCTGCGCCCTGTTCTCCTCCGGGGCCGCGGCGCGGGTCCACTTCGCGGCCGCGGTCCGGGCGGCGAGGGCGGAGGACTACCCGCTGGCGCGGGAGGAGCTGGACGCGGCGCTCCGGGAGGAGCCGGGCTTCATGGACGCGCTGCTGTTCCGGGGACAGGTGGAGGAGAGGACCGGCGACCTCGAGACGGCCGCGGGCTGGTTCACCCGCGCGCTGGAGACCGACCCGACCTACACCCCGGCCGGGAACCTCCTCGGCATCGTCCGTCTCCGGCAGGGGAAGTTCGAGGAGGCGGAGGCCGCCTTCCGGCGGTGCACGGAGGTCGCCCCCACCCTCACCGAGGGGTGGATCAACCTGGGCCTCCTCCGGCTCCAGCTCGGGGACCCCGCGACCGCCCGGGCGGCCTTCGAGGAGGCGGTGAAGGTCGAGCCGGGGAGGCCCACCGCGCACCTCCACCTGGCCCGCGCGCGGCTGGCCGGAGGGGACCGCGACGGGGCCGAGGCCGAGGCCCGCGAGGCGCTCCGGCTCCGTCCCGGGTGGGACCGGGCGGAGGCGCTGCTGAGGGAGATCGGCGCCCCGGGGGGGCGGTAGGCAAAGGCGGGGGCAGTCCCCTTCGGGGACAGCCCCCTAGAAAGGGATGTCGTCCAGGTTCAGGTCGTCCGGGGGCGGGGGATCGCCGCCGGCCGTCTCGGCGACGCGGGCCGGGGCGTTCTCGGGGTCGTTCCGGTTCTCGGGGGCATTCCGGTTCTCGGGGGCATTCCGGGCCGGGGCCGCGGACTTCCGGTCGCCTCCCGGCGATCCCTCCCCGCCTCCGCCGCCCTCGCTGCGGGGACCGCCGAGGAACTGGACCCGGTCGGCGACCACCCGGAGCTTCTTCTGCTTCGTCCCGTCCTTGCCTTCCCAGGAATCGAGCTGGAGGCGGCCCTCCACGAAGACGGACCGGCCCTTGCGGAGGTACTGGCTCGAGGTCTCCGCCTGGCGGCCCCAGACGGTGATGTCCACGAAGCAGACCTCCTCCCGCTTCTCCCCCGCCTTGTCGGTGAAGTCCCGGTTGATCGCGAGCCCCAGGTCCACCACCGCCGTCCCGCTCGGGATGTAGCGGAGCTCGGGGTCGCGCGTCAGGTTGCCGATCAGCAGCACCTTGTTGAGAGACGCCATCGAGACCTCCTCCCGGCCGTGGCCGGGCAGTTCCGACGCTCGACCTCCGTGATGCCTACGTGATCCTGACGCCCTACCGGTTACGCACGTCGATGTCCCGCCGCTGCGCCCATCAGGCGCCGTGTCGAAGTAACTGCTGGATTCGGCCGGCTGCGGCGGCCCATGGCTGCGTTGCGCCTCCTCGCCGACCCTCGATTCGGGTCGGCTTCGTCGGCGACGCCTTGCCCTGGGTCGCCTCGCTCGGCCTCGGTCCGACGCATTTACTTCGACACGACACCTTACCCTACACCCGCCCCCGGACGCCCTGTGGAGAGCCGGCCGTCAGCGGCGGGCGCGGAGGCGCGCAAGGGCCTCTTCCACGCCCGGACGCCGCTCGCGGTCCTCCTCGCGGCCGAGCAGCGCCGCTGCGTTCCTCTTCACCTCCTCGACCCCGGGCTGCCCGAAGGGGTTCACCCCGGTCAGGAAGCCGGCCAGCGCGGTCGCGGTCGCGAGGAGCTGGAGGAGAGCGCCGAGGGTCTCCGCCCGGAGCGTCGGGAGGCGGATCGCCACGGCGGGCCGCCCGCGGGACGCCAGCGCCACCCGGGTGGCCGCGGCCAGGGCCCGGTGCGCGTCGCCGAGCGTGCGTCCGGCGAGCCACGGCGCCCCGGGGGGGCCGGGGACCTCGATAACAGCGTCGGTGCCGGGGTCGTCCACCTCGACGAGGACGAGCGCCTTGTCCGGGGGGCCGTCCATCCAGAGCTGGAGGAGGGAGTGCTGGTCCGCGCTCCCCACCGCGGCCGTGGCGCCGAACCCCTTCCCGTCCTTCCCGAGGCTCTCCGCCCACAGTTGCCGCCACCAGAGGGCGGTCTCGAAGAGGGAATGGCGGTAGGGGAGGAGGACGTGCCCGCTCCGGCCACGGCGCTCGGCCAGGAGGACGAGGACCAGGGCGAGCCGCAGAGCCTCGTTGCGGGCGGGGTCGGCGCTCGAGAGCGAGGCGGCGGCCGTCGCGGCGCCGGCGAGGAGCCCCCGCGCATCCACCCCCGCCGCCGCCGCCGGGAAGAGCCCCGCGGGGGACAGGACGGAGAACCGCCCCCCCACCTCGGGCGGGATCGCGAGGGCCGCGATCCGCTCCCGCTCCGCCTCCTCCCGGAGCGGGCCCTCCGAGGGGTCGGTGGTGATCACCACCCGCTCGGCCCAGTGCTGCCCCAGGGCGCGGCGGAGCCTCGGGCGCACCACCCCGTAGGCCGCCAGCGTCTCCACCGTCGTCCCGGACTTGGAGACGAAGTTCCAGGTCGTGGTGGCGGGGTCGAGCGCCTCGACGACGGGGAGGAGCGCCGCCGGGTCCACCGTGTCCAGCACGAGGACCCGCGGCCTCCCGTCCCGCGCCGCGGCGGGGAGCGAGTCCTGGAGGGGATGGGCGAGGGCGCGCACGAGCGCCCGGGCCCCGAGCGCCGAGCCCCCCATCCCGCACACCACCAGGGTCTCGCAGCGGCCCCGCAGGCGCTCCGCCTGCTCCAGCGACGCCTCCAGGAGGTCCGAGCGGTGGGGGAGGTCGAGGAACCCCGCCTTCCCTGCCTCCCGCGCCTCGAGGAGGTCGCGCTGCGCCCGTTCTGCGCGCGGCCCGGCGGACTCCAGGTCCTCCGGCGAGAGCCCGTTCCCGCGGCCGACGGTGTCGGCGAGCGCGCCCGCGATCTCCAGCGCGAGCAGGTCGGTCATGGGGGGAGCGTACCCGGTCCGAGGGCGGGGCGCGAATCGGCCGCGCGGATTAGGATCCAGGCCCATGCGGTTCTCCACCCTCGTCGCGACGGCGCTCCTCCCCGCCTTCGCGGGGGCCTGCGCGGCGCCGGCGCCGGTGCCGCCGCCGGCGGACCCCCTCCTCGCGGCCGCGGCCGACCCGGACGAGCCGGGGCACGACGAGGCCCTCGTGCGCTGGGAGGAGACCCCGTGGGAGGAGCAATGCGACCGGCTCCGCGCGGGGCTCCGCTCCCCGGACCCGAGGGTCTCCCTCTTCGCGGCACGGACGCTGGAGCCCCGGTACCTCTCCCTCGGCGAGATCCGCGCGCAGATGGGGATCCTGATCGCGCGGGCCCGCGAGGTCTTCCGCTGGGCGGGAGCGGAGGACGGCGAGGACTGCCCGGACGGGCTCCTCTCCGTCGGGTCCTGCGACGTCCTCGCGCTGTACCGCGCGGCGGTGGAGCATCCCCCCCGACCCGACCCCTCGGCGGAGGCGGACTGGTCGGGGCTGCGCGACGCCCCCCCGGACTGCCTCCACCGCGTGACGCTCCAGGAGCACATCCCGGCGCTCGCGGCGCTCCTCGAGCGGGCGAGGGGAGACGCCTACGAGCGGATCCTCTGGAACCTCAAGCTCCTCGCGGACAACACCGACCGCGATCGCGAGGCGGTGGAGGACGCGCTCCTCGACTCCCTCGCGCGTGAGATCGCCCGGGCGGAGGGCAGGTCCCTCCCCTGGATGCGGGGTCCCCGGCGCCCCCGCGCGACCTCGGCCGGTCCCGCGCAGGGCCTCCTCGACCTCTGCACGGCCCCCTGGCCCCGGGAGGAGGACCCGGTACGCGGCTATCGCCACCTCCCCTGGGCCTGGGTCGAGCGCGGGCTGCGGAACCTTGGCCCGGAGATCGAGAAGGACCCCGTGTTCGCCGCGGTGCGACGGTCCTTCGAGCAGCAGGGAATGGTGCTCGTCCCGCGGGAAGTGGCATGGGTGGCCGTTCCCGCCGAGTCGGCCCGCTTCCTGGCTTCCAGGCTCGCGGACGCCCCCCCTCCGGCGGACGACGAGGAGTGGCGGAGGGTCGAGTCCCTTCTCCCCCGCCTCGAGGTGGCGGCGCCCGACGCCGTGGACGCGCTCCTCCGCCGGTGGAGCGAGCCCGCCGACGGCCCCCGGCGGACCGCGATCCTCGGCCTCCGCATGCGCCGCGGGCACGACGACTGCGTCCCGGGGCTGCTCACCGCCTGGCCCGGGATGGGGGCCCCCGTCGCGCTCGGGAGGGTGCGGGACCCGCGCGTCCGGGAGTTCCTCGAGGCGAGGGTCGCCGGAGCGGGGAGGGACGCCGGGGAGGCGACCGGGGCGCTCGCCGCCTGGCACGGCCTCCCGGAGGCGCTCGCGACCCTGCTCGGACCCGCCGGATCCGGGGCCGGCGACGGCGCCGTCCGCATCCGCCGGCTCGTGCTGGAGGGGAAGCCCGAGGAGGCCGTCCTCGCGATCGCCGAGGAAGGGGAGGAGCTCGGTCGCGCGATTGGGCGGCTCGGGCTCCTCGGGCAGAAGGCCCGGCCGCTCCTCGACCGGTATCGCAGGGAGAGGCACCGCGGGCTCTACTGGCCGGCCACGGCGGGGCTCGCCATCGCCGGGGACGCGGCGGCGCGCGCCGAGTTCCTGGCGTTCCTGCGCGAGGACCGCATCGGGGTCCACGACGCGCAGTGCGACGCGGTCGGCTTCACCCTCAACGGGGACCCCGAGGCCCTCGCCCACTGGCGATCCCGCGTCGGCTCGAACTGCTGCCTCTGGTTCCACGCCGAGAGCGTCCTGCGGCCCTGGTTCCCGACCATGCCCCCGGGGGAGAACCGGGTGGGCGACCCGGAGGGGATGGAGTTCCTGACCCGGCTCTGGTGGGAGCTGCAGGAGGGGCGGTTCCGCTGGAGCCGTCTCGCCGACGGGTGGGTGCCGGTCGCGGAGTGAAGATCACTCTACGCGAGCAGAGGCTCGCCCGTCATCGCGGCGGGGACCGGGAGCCCCATCGCGCGGAGGACGGTGGGCGCGACGTCGCACAGGCGCCCGCGGCCGCCGCGGGCGCTGCGGCCGCGGAAGGGCTCGCCGACGAAGATCGCCGGGACGGGGTTCATGGAGTGCGCGGTCATGGGGCGGCCCCGCGCGTCGAGCATCTGCTCGCAGTTCCCGTGGTCGGCGGTGACGACCGACGCCCCGCCCGCCGCGAGGACCGCCGGGACCGCGCGGGCGAGGCAGGCGTCCACGGCCTCGAGCGCGCGCACCGTGGCCGAAAGGACCCCCGTGTGCCCCACCATGTCGGGGTTGGCGTAGTTGAGGACCACGGCCCCGAAGACCCCGCGCGCGATCTCGGCCAGGAGCCGGTCGGTCACCCCGGGGGCGCTCATCTCGGGCTGGAGGTCGTAGGTGGCGACCTTCGGGGAAGGGACGAGGACCCGCTCCTCCCCCTCGAAGGGCTTCTCGTCCCGGCCGGAGAAGAATGAGGTCACGTGGGCGTACTTCTCGGTCTCGGCGATGCGGAGCTGGCGGAGCCCGGCCCGCGCCCAGGCCTCCCCGAGCGTGTCCCGGACGAAGATCGGCGGGAAGGCCGCCGGCCAGGGGAAGGTCGCGTCGTAGAGGGTCATGGTGGCGAGCGCGGCCGGGCGCGGGGCGCCCCCCCTCGCGAACTCGGCGAACCCCTCCCCGGCCAGCGCCCGCACGACCTGGCGCGCGCGGTCCGGCCGGAAGTTGCAGTGGAGCACCGCGTCGCGCGGGCCGACGGTGAGGGGGGCGCCGCCGCGGGGGACGATCACCGTGGGGACGACGAACTCGTCCGTGACGCCGGCCGCGTGGGAGGCGCGCACCGCCTCCACCGGGTCCGCCGCGCGCGGCCCCTCGCCGAGGACGAGCGCGGCCCAGGCCTTCCGGGTCCGGTCCCACCGACCGTCCCGGTCCATGGCGTAGTAGCGGCCGGAGACCGTGGCGACGACGCCGGCCCCGGCCGCGCGGCAGGCCTCCGCGAGGCGGGAGAGGTGCCCGGGGGCGCTCGTGGGCGGGGTGTCCCGCCCGTCGGTGAAGGCGTGGACGACGGTCCGGTCCCCCCCGAGGCCCAGGCGCGCGGCCGCCCGCAGCGCCGCCGCGAGGTGGCGGTCGGAGGCGTGGACCCGGCCGTCGCTCACGAGCCCGAGGAGGTGGAGCCTCCCGCCCCCGGCCAGCGCGCGGCCCGCGAGCGCCCGGAACACCTCGTTGGCGTCGAGCGCGTCGGAGTCCGCGGCGGCGTCGATGCGCAGGATGTCCTGGGGGACCACGCGCCCCGCCCCCAGGTTGAGGTGCCCCACCTCGCTGTTCCCCATGACGCCGTCGGGGAGCCCCACCGCCCGGCCCGAGGCCTCGAGGAGCGCGCGGGGCCACGCCCCCGCCAGGCCGTCCAGGAACGGCGTGCGCGCGAGCGCGCGGGCGTCCCCGGGTCCCCGGTCCCCCTCTCCCCATCCGTCCAGGACGCAGAAGAGGAACGGCCCTCTCACGCGGGCCGCTCCGCCGGTTCCGAGGAGGAGGGCTCCGCCTGGGGACAGGGGGGCTCGGCCCCGGTGGGCGCCGCGGCGGGCCCTCCCGCCGCCGCGGCCGCGGCGGAGGCGGCGGAGGGGGCCGGCGGGGAGACCAGCATCCGGCGCCGGCGGGGCTCGCGCTGGAGGGCGGCGGTCACGATCTTCCCGACCAGGTCCTCGTAGGAGAGCCCCGCGGCCCGGGCGGCCATGGCGTACTCGGAGTCCGGCGCCAGGTAGGGGTTGGGGTTCACCTCGAGGACGTTGGGGACCCCGTCGCGGCCCAGGCGCAGGTCCACGCGCGCGTAGTCCTGGACCCGGAGCGCCCGGACCGCGTCGAGCGCCGTCGCGCGGAGGCTCGCGTCCAGCGCCGGGTCGAGCCCCTCGGCCACGCGGGTGGAGGTCCCCGCGTACTCCCGCGACCCCGGGACCCACTTGGCCCGCCGGTCGAGGATGGGAGGGCGGTCCGGGGGGAGCCTCGAGAAGTCGCACTCCACCGGCGGGAGCGCCACCGGGTCGCGGAAGCCGAGGGCCCCCACGTAGAACTCCCTCCCGTCCAGGAACTCCTCCGCCAGGGCGTCCTGCTTCATCTCCGTCCGGATCTTCTCGACCCGCTTCCGCATGGACGCGGCGTCGTCCACGACGCTCCGGAAGTCGATCCCGATGGAGGCGTCCGAGGCCGCCGGCTTCACGATGAGCGGGAAGCGGAGGGAGGAGAAGTCCGGGTCCGTGTGGTCGTCGTCGAACACGACGAAGTCGGGCGACCGGACCCCGTAGGTGGAGAAGAGCCTCTTCGCGATCCCCTTGTCGCCGGCCAGGAAGAGCCCCTGGCTCCCGGACCCGGTGAACCGCACGCGGCACAGCTCCAGCAGCGAGGCCACCTGCACCTCGAAGCCGTCGTCGTCCGCGAAGGCCTCGCAGAGGTTGAAGACCAGGTCGGGCCGCCGCGTGGACAGCGCGTCGATGACCTCGCGGACGTCCTTGTGCGCGCCGAGGAGGATCGGCTCGTGGCCGAGGGACCCGAGGGCCGCGGTGACGGAATCGACGACCTCGTCGTGGAGGAACTTCCCCCCCTCCTTCATCTCGTAGTGGAGAACCACGACGCGCTTGGACGGCACGCGCAGAGCCTACAGTTCCGCGAACTTGCCCCGGTAGAGATAGTTCATCACGAGCGTGGTCGCGAAGACCGTCGCGCGGGCGATCTGCTCCGACTCGCGCGGGCGCGAGGCCTTCAGGCCGAGCGCGGCGCTGCGGTCCACGAGGTGGTCGAGCAGGGCGCGCACGAGCATCGGCCGCGCCCCGGTCCAGAAGGCGAGGGTCTCCGTGAGCCGCGTGCGGTGCCGGCGGAGGAGGTCCGCCGCGTCCGCGCTGTCGCCGGCGGGGTCCGCGTCGAAGACCGCGCGCAGGTCGCCGTCGAAGTGCTCGCGGATCGCCTCCGCCACCGCCGTGCGCTCGTCGCGGCGCCGGTAGTGCTCCTCGACCGAGACCTCCATCTCCGGCTCCGGGGCGGAGGGGAGACGCGGCTCGACGGCGGGCGGGGTCCGTCCGACCTCGCCCGCCACCCGATCGACGAACTGCAGCTTCCGGTAGGCGGGCCAGTTCCGGTAGCGCTCCTTCCAGTCGCTCCCCGGCGTGAGCCAGACCGCGAAGGTCTCGGCGAAGTCCTCGTCCGGGTGCTTCTGCGCGTACCAGCCGGGGAGGTGGCGGACGTACCGCCGGCTGAAGGGGTTCGGCTGGAAGTCCTCGAGGTAGGGACGCGAGTAGGGGCCGAAGACCTCGTGCCACTCCTCGCGCTGGTAGAGGAGGTAGGCGTAGTTGAAGGCGTGGCCGGCCTCGTGGCGGAGGTACAGGGAGACCTCCTCGGGGGTCTCGAGGTTCTCGCCCCGCTCCTGCTCCAGGGCCGCGAGCTTGGGGTCCACGAGGTAGAAGGGGACGCCGATGGCCGGCTCCCCCTCGAGGCAGCCCCACTCGTCGGAGAGGTAGGCCGGCGGCCTGAGGGAGAGGCCCGCGGCCTCGAGCTCCTCGTACAGGCGCCGGACCTTCTCCTCGAGGAAGGTCCCCTCGATGCGGAGGGGGAGGTCCCGGAGCCGGCGCGAGAGGAGCCCCGCCGGGTCGTCCGCTCCCGGACCGGGATCGGCTCCGCCGGGCGGGGGGGCCGGGGTGGCGGGGGCCTCCCCGGGCGCCGGGGCGGGGACGACCCCGCCCGCGGCGGAGCGCTCCGCTCCGACGAGGAGCGTGCCCGGAGAGGAAGCGGCGTGGGGAGAGGGGTCGGGGAGGTCCATCGGGGAGCGGGTGCGATCCGGGATCTACTCTATCGGCAGGAGGGGGTCGGCCGGGAGTTCCTTCGGCATCCCCTCTTGGACGCACCGGCGGCCCGGGAGGTTACACCCCATGGAGAAACGCCGTAACCCATTGTGGAGAAACAGGTAGCGCATGGGTCAGCGCCGCGGCCCGAGCGCCGTGCCCAGGGCCCAAGGCGCCGTTCCCCGTCCCCGTGCATCCTCTAGGGGATCGCCGCCACCCGCATCAGGTACTTGCTCAGCACCTGGCGGTGTTCCCCGGTGATCTCCTGGATGAAGAGCCCCATCCGGAACACCATCGACATCTCCTCCGCCGCCTCGATCCAGGACACGCGGCAGAGGGCCTTGATCGCGTCGGGCTGGATCGGCAGGACGAGGTTCACGCCCATGAGGATCTTCCCCACGAGGAGGTCCTTGATCCATTCGGTCTTCGGGATCTGGGCGACGAGGAGCATCCCGCCGATGGAGATGTTCTTCGTGCTCCCCTCGTAGACCTGGTCCATGGCCGGGTCCTTCACGGTCGAGGAGATGAACTTGAAGCGGACCGGCACGCCGGCGTTCAGGCGCGTGAACTCGCGCCTCTCGGACGAATCGGACCCGGGCATCGGCCTGTCCACTCCCCCCGCGGGCCCGCCGGAACCGGGGCCGCCCGCCCGCAGGGCGACCATCGGGCAGTCTACCGCAGTGGAAGGCCTACCCGGAGCGCCGAGTTGCGCCCCGGGACCGGACCTACCTCCTCCGCACGAGCACGCCGTCGTCCACCCCGAGCGCCCGGCGCGCCTCCTCGGTGTCGCGGAGGAACCGGAGCCCGTCGGTCCAGTAGCCCGCCGTGGGCCGCACGCCGGGCGCCCGCGCCGCGAACCAGGCGTTGAGCGCGGCCATGTGGACCTCGCGCGCGTACTTCGCGGCCATGCTGGCGAGCCCGACCGCGAGGGACGCCCCGTCCGCCTTCTCCTCGAAGCGGACCCGCCCCTCCCCCACCGCGTAGGCCGAGGCCCCGGGCCGCTCCGCGAGCACGCGCACGAGGTGCTCCGGGAAGTCCCGCTGGAGGAGCGGCCCGTAGGAGGCGCGGGCCCCCTGCCGGTCGCAGAGCACCTCCGCCCGGCCCCCCGCGGCGGCCGCGAGCGCGCGGCCGAGCAGCGCGGCCGTCTCCCGGAACAGCGCCGCGGACTTCGTCCCCTCCCGCGCCACGGCGTCGTTGTAGCGGCCCTCCGGGAGGAGGCGGACCTCGAGCGCGACGACCTCCAGGCCGGCGCGGTGGAGGGCGGCGCGGAGGGACCGGCCCCGGCGCGCCACCAGCGCCGGGTCCGCCGCGAGGGGGACCCGCATCCGCGGGAGCCCCCCGTACCAGGGGTGGTCCGCGGGCGGCGGGAGGGCCCCGAGCGCCGCCAGCAGCGACTCCCCGTCCGCGGGAGCCGCCCCGTCGCGCGCGACGAGGAAGGCGAGGACCCCCTCCTCGATCGCGCGGGGCCCCTCCGCCGGGCGATGGATCTCCTTGCTGTCCCCGACGCGGATCCGGTCCCGCCCCCTCCCGAGCGCGCGCCGGAGGGAGTCCTCCACCCCCGCCGCGTCCCCCCCCTCGCGGGCGCGGAACGCGGCCAGCCCCACGGCCAGCGGGCCGAGGAGGGGCCCGTAGCCCGCCTCGTCGATCCCGGCCACGACCAGGGGTGTGGGCATGGACCCGCGCCGCCTCCCGGTGCTACATTCTCATGGACCATGAACGCCCTGCTGCTGGAATCGAGCCGGCCGGTGCGCGACCTCGTCAAGGTCGCCCTCCTCCAATTCGACGGCATGACCGTGGACTGCGCCGAGGACTCCTGGGCCCTCGAGATGGTGAAGGAGAAGCCCTACGAGCTCCTCGTCGTCTCGGACTGCCTCGAGGCCCCCGGCGACGGGCTCCTCATCCTCAAGCAGATCCGGGAGATGGGGTCCCAGGCCCCGGCCGTGGTCCTCTCCCACGACCAGGGGGCCGCCGCGTCGCGCGAGCGGGCTGCGCTCATCATCATGGACATCGTCTCCGTCCCCCCCGACACCGTGGCCCTCTTCAAGGCCATCGTGACGGCCAAGCAGAAGGCCGAGTCCGGCGCCCGCTCCGCTGCCGCCGCCGCGCCGCCTGCGGCCTGAGGAGTAGTCCGGGCCGGTACACTCCGCGGGGAGGGCGTTCCGGAGGAGGGACGCTTGGCCGACGTGCCGGGTGCCGCGGGTGCGCCCCTCCCCGCGGGCCGGCGGGGCCTCGCCCTTGCCGTCCTGCTCGCCGCCGCGCTCCTCCTCCCCTTCCTCGGGCGCCGGGAGCTCGGCAACCCCGACGAGCCCCGCTACGCCGAGGTGGCGCGCGAGGCGGCCGCCGGCGACTGGACCGTCGTCCCGCGGCTGAACGGCGAGCCCTACGTCTCGAAGCCCCCGCTCTTCTTCCACATGGTCGCGCTCTCCTACCGCCTGCACGGGGAGCCCACGGACGCCGCGGCGCTGACGGTCCCGGCGCTCCTCGGCGTGGCCACGGCGGCCGCGACCTGGCTCCTCGGGGAGACGCTCCTGGGGACGGGCTGCGGGCTCCTCGCGGCGCTCCTCCTCGTCGGCACCCCGTTCTTCCACTCCCGCACCCGCCACTGCTACACGGACACCGCGCTCACCGCCTTCGGGACCCTGGCGATGGCGCTGTTCTTCCTCGCGCACCGCCGCGGCTCGTGGCGCCTCGCGCTCGGCGCGGGCGCGGCGGCGGGCCTCGCGGCGCTCGGGAAGGGGCTCCACGGGTTGGCCATCCCCGCCGTCGTCGTCGCGGCCTGGCTGGCCGCCCGGCGGGACGGGGCGGCGTTCCTGCGGCTCCGCCTGTGGGCCGGGCTCCTCGCGGGGGTCGCGCTCGTGGCCGCCTGGGGGGTCGCGCTCGCGCTCTCGACCGAGGAGGGCGGGGGGCTCGGGGCCGTCGGGGAGTTCTTCCTCGGAAACGTCCGCGACCGCTTCGGCGAGGAGGCCCACCACGCGAAGCCCTTCTGGTTCTACGCGGGGTTCGCGTGGCAGGCGCTCCCCTGGTCGCTCCTCGCGGCCGTCGGGGCGGTCGCGGCGCTCGGGGACCGCGGGCCCGTGCGGGAGGCGCTCCTCGGCCCCCTCTGCTGGCTCGGGACGGGGCTCGTCGCCTTCAGCCTCGCGAGCGGGAAGCGCCCCCTCTACCTGCTCCCCCTCTACCCCGCGGCGGCGCTCCTGGCCGCGGGGACCGTGGAGGCGGTCGCGCGCGCGACACTGCCGGGCCGGGCCGGCGCCTTCGCCCGGGGGACGCTCCGGGCCCTCGAGTTCCCGGCCCTCGTCTTCTGGCTCCCGCGCACCGTGGACCTCCGGCGGCGGGCCTGCGCGGTGGCGCTGGCGGCGGGCCTCGGCGCGCTCGCCTGGGACGCCTTCGTCGAGTCCCGGTCCAACGCCGTCGAGTCGGGGCGCGTCCTCGCCGCGCGGGCGGCCGAGGTGGCGGGCGCCCGCCCGCTCGTCCTGTTCCGCGTCGGCAAGGGGGACGTGGGGCTCTTCGCCTTCCCGCTCCGGCGCACGCTGCCCTCGGCCTGGAACGAGGAGCAGCTCCGGGAGCGGGCCGCGGGCCGGCCCGTCGTCGTCGTCGCGGAGAGGAGGCAGGTCGAGGAGTCCCTCCGGGAGGGCCGGATCTCCCCGGCGCTCGCAGCGGCGCTGCGTCCCCTGGAGGACGGGGTCGCGGGCCTGACGACCTACACGCTCTACGCCTGGGACGGGAAGTGATGCCCCGCCGCCTCGCGCTTCCCCGGGGTCGCCGGCTTGCGCGCGCAGGAGGCCCCGGGGGACAATCCCGCGCGCAGGGGACCCGCTCCCGGGAGGGAAGAACCGTGCCCGTCTCCACCCGTCGCGTCGCGTCGAAGGCCGCGCTCCTCGTCGCCGCGGTACTCCTTCCCGGGTGCCTCCCGCTCGGCGTGGCGTTCCACCCCGACGGGAAGAGGGTGGCCGCGGTGGTGAGCCGGCACCGCGACGACGAGGGAGTGGAGCGCGAGCAGGCCGACCTCCGCGTGATCTCCCTGGAGGACGGCTCCTCCGTCTCCGTGGCCGTCGGCAGGTACATGAGCTCCCCCTGCTGGACCCCCGACGGGAAGAGGCTCGTGTTCTTCCTGGCGCCCGAGCGCAAGGGCGGGGACGACGCCCCGAGACTCTGCACCTGGGACGGAGAGAGGGTCACCGACCGGGCGACGGGGTGGGGGAAGGACTGGGATTCGTCGCTCTCCGTGGCGCCGTGCGTCTCCCCCGACGGCCGCACCGTCTACGGTACCGACGCGGTCGAGGGGCGGGCGATCGTGGCGGCGTGGGACCTCGCCACGGGGACGCGCCGGGTCGTTGCCGATCCCGGGGCGATGCCCGTCCTCTCCCCCAGGGGAGACCTGCTGGCGTACCTCTTGCCACCGGACAAGACCGACGGCGAGGCCGTCCTGTCCGTGATCACCGTCCCGGGCGGAGAGCGCCGCGTACTGTTCGCCCTCTCCGAGGTCCCGATCATGCGCTTCGCGTGGTCACCCGACGGGACCCGGGTCGCCGCCACGGCACAGGGGCGATGGAAGACGCCGGATGGCCAGCCCGGGCCCGAGATCGTCGTCAGCGACCCCGTGAGGGGGGGAAGGCGGGGGGTGTCCGTCGAAGGGGAGCCGGCGTTCTTCCCCTGCTGGAGCACGGACGGGAAGACCCTCTACTTCACGGCGCGGAGGACGGAGCGGTGGCGCGTGCGCCGCGTGGCCGCAGAGGGGGGGAACGTGTCGGACGTGCCCGGGGGCTCCCACGCCTTCGTCGTGGGGGTCTCCCGCGACGGGAAGCGGCTCCTCCTCCGGACCTCCGGCCGCGGGGACCCGACGGGCAGTGAGGAGATCGCGCACGGGTTCCTCCGGCTCCTGGACCCGGCCACCGGGGAGACGAAGGACCTCGTCGTCTCCGACAGCGAGTTCCGCGACCTCGCGGCCGCGGAGATCGGCCGCGCGGGCGACCCGGGCGCGAAGGCGGAGGACGCCCCCGCCGCGGGCCGCCGCGCGCTCGAGGCCCTCGACCGGATGGCGAAGCGCTTCCCGGGCTCCGCCGACCTCTCCCGGTCCATCTTCCTCCGCGCCGCCGCAGGGAAGCTCCTGGAGCCCGCGGGGAAGAAGTAGAGGTGGCATCACTTGCGGGCAGGTCCACCCGGAGGCTCCACGACCCCGAGTGCCGCGGCGCCTCCCTTGAGGAACCGGTCCTTCCAATCGAGGACCGTCTCCGGCGAGACGGAGAGGTCCTTCGCGACTTTCTCCACCGTTTCGCCGCGGACCAGCCGCTGCACCGCCTCGAGCCGCTTCTGCGGGGCGAAGACCCCCTGCTCGGCGCGCGGGCGGAAGACCTTGTCCTCGCCGCCTGGCTCCATCGCGAGGAGCTTGATCTCCTCGGCGTTCGCCGTCACGACGAAGATCTCGATGTTGTTGCTCTTCGGGTCCGCGGGATAGAAGATGAAGCCGGGCCGGGAGGGGTTGAAGCCCTCGGTTGTCCCCACCATCCGCTCTCCATCCGGGAAAAGGACCTCGATCTTCCTCCCCGACCGGTGCACGGGCGGAATGCGGAGCTTGTCCTCCTGGTAGCTCCGGTTCCCCTCGTGGACCCGCACGAAGTAGATGGCCTTGCACTGGTGGACTTCGATCCGCCGGGGAGACTTCATTTCGACGTCCTCGGGGGCGTAGACGTCGAAGGAGGCGTCGAACGGCCGGAACCGCCCGATGACCCCGCGCTCCCGACGACCGTCCACCATGGAGGCCACGACGACCTTGCTGCCCGTATCCGCCATGCAGCACCTCACAGGTGTCCCGACGCCTCATTCTAGGGGCGCGGGGCGCGCGGGCGGTCCACCCATCGGGGGAGTCCACCGAGTTGCGGAACGCGGATGCGGCCGCCTCCCGGACCTCCGGCTCGGATCGGTCGAGGCCCCGGGCGAGCGCGGCACGCGTCTCCGCGTCCTCGACGAGGCAACCCATAGCGGGGATGCATGTTGAGCTGGAGCCCGCGGTCGGATTTGAACCGACATCCTTCGCTTTTCGAAAGCGCGGGTTCAGCCTCGGATTGTGCCCGATGGGGGCGCCCAGGGGGGCGATCGAACGAGAATCCGGCCCCTTCGGGGGGCCTGGCGGTGACGGGCGGGGACCGCTCGCCCTCCTGCGGCAGGCCCGGGGCTGCCCCCACCGGCCGGCCGAGTCGCTACCCCCCGCTCAGGTGGTCTCCGAGGGGATCCAGCACCGGAATCTCGACGCCCCGCAGGGTGAGGCCCACGACGCCCTCGCGGCCGTCGTAAACCAGGCGCCCCTGCGCGAGGGCATCCCTCCCGACTATCGCTCTGACGTTTCCCAGGTGCCGGGCCTCCACGGCATGAGTGGGGACGGAGACCTCACCGGCAAGACCCCGGAAGTGGAGCCGGCCGGGCGAGGAGGGGCGCTCCCTCCGCCTCCCGTCGGCCACCTGGATCGTCGCGGTCCCCGCGGGCAGCACGCCGAGGCGCGCGAAGGTCCCCCCCGGCAGGACCGTGAAACTCGCCCCGGTGTCCACGAGGGCGACGAGTTCCACCGGGCCCGGGACGGGAATGCCCAGCTCCCTGCGAACCTGCTCCTCCTCCGAGCTGACGCCGAACCGGACCCGAACGAGCGCGCCGAAGTCCTGGAGCCGGATGGCCCGGAGCGGGAGCCCCGTCACACGAGGAGGGACGCCGCCCCGAGGAAAGCCGGGACCTCCTCCTCGCGGGGGATGATGCGCTTGACGAGGAACGGGCGCTCTTCCCACAGGCGCCGGTAGCCCTCCCGGAGCGCCTTGGACTCCGAGGGGAACGTGCCGAGGACCCGGTCCCCCTTCACGAGCGCCCAGGCCCCGCGGCTCTCCCGGAGTAGCCGGGGCAGCGCCCGGCGGAATGCGGCGACTTCGCGGCGGAGCGGGTTCATCTGGTCCTCCCGGGGCAGCGCATGCCGACCTCGGGGATACTACGGTCCCGGGCGGACAGGCCCGAACCCTCCGAGGCCCTCCGCCTGCCGCCCCGTCGCTCCCGAGTGCCCGTCTCCCGGCACCCGGATCGCCCCCGCCGTGGCCCGCCTGCGCGCCCTCGCGGGCTGCCGGCGGCCGGGCCGGACCTCCTCGCCGCCCTTGCGGTCCACCAGGGAGAGGGGCCCCCCACCCCGGGGGGTCCCGACGCGGGCCGGCGGCTCTACTGTGGTGGTACCCACCGCCGCCTGACCGTGCGATCCATGCTGGGGGTGAGGGGCTCGGTCTTCCGTCCCGCAGGCGCCCACCTCCGGCCGCAGGGGGCCCGCTGGGCCAGGGGACGGCGGCCCCCGGGTCCCTCCGCCTCTGCCGTCGCCTCACGGTGGTCCGCGGGCCCCGCCGCACGCCGTCCACGGGGGGGTCGCGGTGCAGCCCGCGATCTCTGGGACGGCTGGATCCACGCGTCGTCCTCCTCGGCCGTCCCTGCCATCCCACCCCCGGGGGGGGGCGTGAGGTTCACGAGACAGGTACCTCGGCCGCCGACCCTCAGTGGGCCCCGTCGCTCAACTGGTACGAGTTCGTGCAGGGACTCCGTCGGGGGAGAGGGCTTGCGCCCGACCGGTAGCCCGAGCGATGCTGCCCGCTGTGAGGACTCGCTGATGGCCGCCAAGCCAACGGACCTCGAGGAGGACGACTTCGAGGTACTTGAGCACGCCTTCTTCACGTGGCACTGGTACAATTGCCCGCGACGACTCCTCACCGACAGTGCGTGCTGCCGGAGCGAGGTTGGCTATCGCTGGGCGGTCGCCGTGTCGGGGCAGGTGTTGGCACTTGAGCCACCGGGAGCGGACCCTCCCGGGCTGACGGTTCTCGGGAGCTGCTTCGACCTCTGGAGAACGGCCATGGAGACGGCGGGGAAGAACTGAGATGCTCGCGCCGCGGGAGTCCCCGGGCGTGAAGGTGAACGCCGCGGGCAACGGGCTGGAGTGCGCGGCCTGTGGCACGCACCTGACGGGCTCCTGGAGAGATCATCGATGTGCCGAGTACGCCGCGGCCAGCCACCTTACCCAGGACCAATACGCGGGTGAGAACAACGGCACCCGCGGTCCCTCTCTCCCGGAAGTTCCCGGCGGGCAGCAAGTCTCGCAGCACCGTCACGGATGGCAGACCTGGACCGGAGTCGTGCTGACCGTGGTCTTCTCGGTCACCTTCCTGTGGTGGCGGGTATCCGAGGATCTCATGCTCAGGGCCCTCCTTTTCGGAGCGGCACTCTTCGCGGGTGGCGGGATCTGGATCCTCCTCTTGGACAGGCTCACATTCCGCCTCCTCGCCGTGGAGCAGCGCCTGAACACCTACCAGGGGGAATTCGAAGACGCGCCTCGCGGGGCCATGAAGGCACTGGCCGCGGCCTACGTTGTCGCGTTCCCTGCCCTCGTTGTGTGGCTCTGGTCGTTGCCGATGTAGTGGATTCGCGGCACACGTCGCCGGGGTCGCCCTGTCGGACGTGGCCGCGGTCCTCGGCCACTCCTCGTTGCAGATGGTGCAGGCCCGCTACGGCCGCCACGTCCCGGCCAGCGCGCCGGTCCTCGCGGCGGAACGCCTGGAGCGGTTCCTCTCCTCGCCGGAGCGGCCCCCCGTGGCGCGGGCCGAGTAGGGGCATCGTGGGCACCCGGGGGGCGGGATCGAGGGGGGCGCCCAGGGGGGCGATCTATGCCCCCATCATGCGGTCCCATCGGGTCGCCATCGGGCGCGATCCGGCGGTTTTCATAGGGGGAAGTGGAGCCCGCGGTCGGATTTGAACCGACATCCTTCGCTTTACGAAAGCGACGCTCCACCGTTGAGCTACGCGGGCCCGGCCGAGGTGGGAGTCGGAGGATAGCACCGTCCCGCGCGGACGCCCAAGGGAGGAGAGGGGACGTCCGCAAGTAGTCAAGTATCCGGGGCGTTGTTCGAGGGAGAGAGCCTCGCTACTTGACTACTTGCGGACGTCCCCCGCCTACTTAGAATGCGGCCGTGAAGGCCCCGCCGAACCCGGCCCCGCCGCGCCCGGCGCCTCCCAACGCGGCGCCGGGCACGGCACCGGAGTGCGCGCGTTGCCAGAAGCCGCTCCGCCAGGAGTGGAACTTCTGCCCGGACTGCGCCTTCCCCGTGGGGACGGACCCGGGCACGCTCTCCTCGCAGATCCGGGTCCTCCTCCCGCCGCCTCTCGACCCGGGCCTCCCGCGGCCCGGCCCCGCGCCGGGCCCGCGCTGGCCCGCCATTTTCGCCGGGCTCGGGCTCGTCGTGGCCCTGGGCGCCGTGGGCGTCTTCGTGTGGCACCCGGAGCGGCTCGCGGCGCTCCTCGGCACGCCCCCTCGCTCGAGCCTCCCCCTGCCGGCCCCCTCCGACGCCCCCGACCCGGGCACGCCCGGGCTCCGCTGGATCCTCGTCCCCGCCGGGGAGTTCGGCTACGGCCCCCCGGCCGAGGGGCATCCCTTCTCCGAGACCGTGGACCTCCCCGCCTTCGAGATCTCCCAGTACGAGATCACGAACGAGCAGTGGCGCGAGTACCTCCTCGCGCGCCGCGAGGACCTGGTGGCCTCGGGGAAGTGGCGGGCGGCTGTCCCGTCCTACTGGGAGTGGCCCGGGAAGGAGACCGGGGACCCGCCCCCGGAGGGGATCGGCGAGGGCGGCGTGCGCCTCCCCCCCGAGGAGGCCGCCCTGCCGGTGCGCGGCATCACCTTCGAGCAGGCCAGCATCGACTTCTGCGGGTGGCTCGACAGGTCGGGACGGGCCCGCGGGGCGCGGCTCCCCGCGGAGGACGAGTGGGAGAAGGCGGCCCGCGGCACCGCCGCGCCCACCTATCCCTGGGGGGAGAAGTTCTGGTTCGAGGCGCGCGTCCCGGGGACGAGCGAGACCTTCCTCGAGCCGGGGGCGGTGGTGCGCCAGGGGAAGCCCTCGGCGGTGAACAGTCCGGGGCATGACGTGAGCCCCTGCGGCGTCTACCACATGGGCGGGAACGTCTCCGAGTGGACCGACCTCCGGCGGCTCGCCCCCGGCGAGACCCGGTCGGCCGGGCCCCACGACCTCTACCGGGCCATCCGCGGGGCCTCCTACCAGGACGGGAAGGACGGGGAGTTCTACGCCAAGACCTGGCGGAACGACGTGCGCTGGGAACTCCGGGTGAGCGCGCTCTTCGTGGGGTTCCGGGTAGCCCGGTCGGTCCCCGAGCCGTCGGGGAAGAGGTGATCGGGTGGCGGCCGGCGACGCCGAGGTCGTGGCGCGGGTCCTCGGGGGAGACGTCGAGGCCTACGCGGTCCTGTTCCAGAAGTACGCCCGGGTCGCCCACGCCGTGGCCCTCGCCCGCACGACGCGCCGGGAGGCCGCGGCGGAGGTGACCCGGAAGGCCTTCGAGAAGGCCTACGCCGACCTGGAGCGGATCCCGCCCGGGGTGCGCTTCCCGCAGTTCCTCCTGAACGCGGTCCAGGAGATCGCCCGGGGGTACGCCCGGGAGCCCGGGCGGGGCCTCTCCCTTCTGCGGCCGAGGCCCGGGGAGGCCCGGGGCGCGGGGCCCGCGCTCGACCTCCGGCCGGTCCTCTCCCCGATGGTCGGCGAGGACGCGGCCCTCGTGGTGATGGAGACCGTGGCGAAGCTCCCCCCCAACTACCAGGTCCCGTTCCTCCTCCGCTACCTCGAGGGCATGTCCTACGCCGCGATCGCCGAGGCCACCGACTTCCCCGTCCAGGAGGTGCACACGGCCATCGACGGCGCGCGCCGGCTCTTCGAACGGGAGTTCCGGTTCGCCCTGGAGAAGGCCGCGTCGTGAGGTGCCCCGAGGTCTCCCCGCTCGTCCAGCCCTGGGCCGACGGGGAACTCCCCGCCGCGGACCGCGGGCTCCTGGAGGAGCACGTCGCCTCCTGCCCCTCCTGCCGGCGCGAGACGGCGCGGGTGCGGGACAACGGGGCCTTCCTCCAGGAGATGCTCCAGGGCTTCCGGCTCCCGGGCGACTTCGACAGGGCCTTCCTGTTCCGCCTCCCGAGGAAGTCCGCCCGGGCGGTCGCCGCGGCCGCCGCCGCGGCCCCCGCGCCCGCGGCCGGGACCACGGTCATCACGGCGGCGCCCGCGAGGGGCGGCTCCCCGGCCGGCTGGATCGCCGGGGCGGTCCTCGTGGCCCTGGTCGCCGGCCTGGCCTGGTGGTTCGGGAGCGGTGAGGAGGACCGGCCGGCGGACGGCCAGGGCCGGCCCGCGCCGATCCCCCGGTCGAAGGACGGGAAGGGCCCGGCGGACGCCCGGCCCGTCCCCCTCCCGGGGACGAAGGGGCCGGGACCCGCGGGCGTCGGCCCGAAGCCCCCGGTCCCGGGCGGCGGCGAGGCGGCCGGCGGTCCCGCGGCCCGGACGGCCGAGGACCTCATCCGGCTGCTCAGGAAGGGCGGGCGCTACGGCCCCGTGGTGGCCCAGGGCTGGAGCATCCTCGCGGCGAGCGCCGCCGAGGCGGCCCGCATCCGGGAGGCCCTCGCGAAGGAGACCGCGCCCGAGGTCCGGGCCGCCCTCGCGCTCCTCCTCGGGGCGTCGAAGGAGGAGGCGAACCTCGAGGCGCTCCGCGGGCTGCTCCGGGACGGGAGCGCGCTCGTGCGCCAGGCGGCCATCCTCGGCCTGGCCCGCGCCCTGTCCCTCGATAGCCCCGTCAAGCAGAGGCACCAGGTCGGCCCCCCCCTCTCGTTCGGGGTGGAAGTCGGGGCGATGGGAGAGGCCGGGGGTGTGGCGGAGTTCGCCGGGCTCCTCGGCGGGGAGCCGGACGCGGGGGTGCGCGCCACCCTCTTCCAGGTCCTCGGGGCGAGCGCCGCCACGGAGGCCACCGCGCGGCAGAGGCTCCTCGACGCCCTCAAGGGCGACTTCGGGGACGAGCTGCGCGACGAGGGGCTGAAGGGCCTCCAGGGGGTGAAGGAGGCCACGCTCCCGGCAGCCCTGGCCGAGCTCCTCCGCGAGCCGACCTTCCCGAAGAGGCTCCAGCAGCCGGTGCTCGCCCTCATGCTCGAGGCTGACCGGGTCGCCGCGTCGGAGGCCCTGGCCGGGATCGTCTCCGGGATCGAGGACGCCGACCTGCGCCGCCACGTCCTGGACGGTGTGGCCTCGGGGGCCGGCAAGGGGGCCGAGAAGGCGCTCCTCGACGCGCTCTCCGGGGACGCCGAGGCGGGCATCCGGTCGGCCGCGGCGGCCCACCTGGCGCGCTATCCGACAGAGGAGACCCTGGCGGCCCTGGAGAAGGCGTCGGAGCACGACGAGAACCAGGGGGTGCGGGAGACGGCGGCGCGGAGCCTCGAGCAGGTCCGCCGGGTGCTGGAGGCGCGCAAGCAGGAGACGCCGCACGAAGAGGTGAAATAGCAAGATAGGGGTCAGACCTCGGGCGTTTGCAAACCGTGCCTTCATTCCCCTCGTGTCGCTCCCCAGCGTTTGCAAACGACTGGGGTCTGACCCCTCTGCCCCTCAGCACCAGCGTTTGCAAACGCCCGAGGTCTGACCCCTAGCGTCTACGCGCGGGCACCGGGTGGAGCTCCTCGTCGCTCTCCACGGGCGCCGGGGCGGCGGGCTTCATCCGGGCGATCATCCGGGAGACCTTCTTCTCCCAGACGACCTTGATGCAGCCGGACATGTAGGGGCAGTCCCTGGTCAGGCAGACGAAGTCTTCCCGGCCGTAGCACCACTTCTTCTTGCCCATGACAGGACCCCTCCGTGGGCCAGGACCGTCCCCGGCCCGCGCCGGCCGCCCCGGTTCCGGGGCGCCCCACGGCACCGAGCCCGGGGATTCTAACCCCCTCCCCCCTCCCCCACAAGGGGTAGAGGGCCTTCGCCCTAGCCCCCCTCTTCGGGGGGGGGATCTCCCCCCGAAGAGGGGGGGGCATCCAGGATTCGTCGGTCCCCGGGGCGCGCGGCTGGAGGAGATTCCTTGAACGTAACCCTTGATAAGACAACTGGTTGCATTCTCCTGGCAGCGCTAACTCCCCAAACGAAGCGGGCCGCCCCGGTCGGGGCGGCCCGCGAGGATCGGCGTTCGAAGGCTAGACCCGCGCGCGGGCGAGCACCTCGTTGCGCTGGACCTCGGTCAGGTTCATCCCGCCGAGGGCCCCGGCGCAGGCGGAGCGGACCGCCAGCGAAGACAGGTCCCCGACCCCTCCGAGGAGCGTCTCGTACACCGGCCGCGAGGGGGCCTTGCCGGACAGGATCTTCCCGATCGCCTTCGCGCTCCCGGCCCGGACGGCCTCGGAGTGGGCCGTGTTGGCGACCGCCCCGGCGAGCGCGTCCACCGACTCCGCGGTCCCGAACCGCTCCAGGGCGGCGAGGGCCTTGACCTTGAGCGAGTCCGGCTTGTCCTGCGCGAGGGTCCCGGCGAGCGCGCCCTGGGCCCGGGAGAAGTCGAAGCAGGGCGAGGGCAGGGACGTGGCGATGAGCCCGCAGGCGTACTCGGAGAGCCACAGGGCCTTCTCCCGGTCCCCGAGGGGGCTCTTCGAGGCGGCGTCGCGGACCGCCGGGACGAAGACCGCCGGGGAGGCGGGGGTGGTGACGACGCCCGAGATGGCCTCGCCGTAGAGCTTCTTGACGTCCTCGGCCTGGGACTCCGGCGCCACGACCAGCACCGGGACCTGGGACGTGCGCGCGTCCCGCCGGATGTCGTTCACGACGTGCTGCGCCAGCATGTCCTTGAGGGAGGCGGAGACGAGGACCGCGTCGAAGGGGACCTCCTTGGAGCGGATGAGGCCCTCGGCCCCGCTGCGGGCGACGACGGCGTTCATGCCGCCCTTGACGATCTCGGTCTGGAGCTGGACGGCCGTCTTGCTGTCGTCCACGACGACGAGGACCTGCCGCATGGAGGCCAGGGCCACCGCCTTGGAGGCCAGCGGGACGACGAGGTCGCAGCGCGCGAAGGCCTTCTGCGGGGCGAGCCGGACGCAGCAGAGCGCCGCCGCCCACTGCACCGTCTGGTCCGGCGCGGTGAGCGCCCGCACGACCGACGACTTCTCGTCCAGGGACACCGTGTTGCCGAAGGTCGGGAGGAACTCGAGGACCGCGATGGCCACGGGGCCGTCGTTCCAGTCGAGGGCCATGTCGAGGGCGCCGAGGAGGACCGGGGCGCCGTTGGCGAGGATGGCCGCGTCGGCCGCCTGGAGGCGGGACGCCAGCGCCTTCCCCTCCTCCGTGGACATCAGGGTGTCCTTCGCGCCGCCCGCCACGACCCGCTCGGCCGCGTAGACCAGGGAGAGCATCGCCTTCGCTTCCTTCGAGTTCGGGTCCGCGGCCATGGCCGCGGCGCAGGCCTTCTCGGCGAGCGCCAGGTGGTAGAGGATCCGCGGGCAGTCGAGCTCCTGGAGCTTGCCGTCGGACCAGCGCCACATCGTGTAGGTGGTCCCGAGGTCGCGGAGCAGCTCCGGCATCCGGTTGTAGTACTTCTTCGCGATGTCGAGGAAGGCCTCGGTGGGGGACTTGTAGCTCGTCTTGTACTCCTCGTTGTAGGCCTTCAGCGCGATGGCGGCCTGGCGCTTGACCGAGTCCGGCTGGTCCTTCGCCCCGGCCAGGGCCACGAGGACCGGCACGGCCCGCGGGTCGAGCAGGCGCCTGAGGACCACCACGACGTTCTGGCGCACGGCGGCGTCGGGGCTCTGGAGGGCCTCGACGAGGGGCAGGACAGCCTCGATGCCGATGTCCTCGAGCGCCATGATCGCGTTCACGCGCTCGTTGGTGTCGTTGCTGCCGAGGTAGGGGACCAGGTAGGGGACCGCGTAGGCCCCGTGGTTGGCCATGAGCATCCGCGAGCCGCGGCGCTTGGTCTCGACGTTGTCGCTCTTCACCGCGTCCTCGACGAGCTTCTTGATCGCCTCGGGGTCCTTGCTGCGCTGCTTGAGGGCCATGTGGCCGAGATCGAGGAGCCTCCTGGCCACCTGCTCGGACTCGCCGCCCGCGCCGAGCAGCTTGAGGAAGTTCTTCGTCTCGGTGTTCCGGATGAGGTCGTAGACCTGATCCTGGGTCGGGTCCTCCTGGATCAGCTTCTTGAAGCTGTCGAGGGCGGCGGCGAACTCGCCCTTCTCGAGCGAGTTCATGCCGGAGTCGTAGAGCTGCTTCACCTTCCCCGCGTCCTGGGCGAATGCCCGGGAAGGAGCGCCCGCGCCGACGGCAAGAGCGGCGACCAGCGACGCGGCCATCGAAAGGCGGCCCGCAAGCCCCATTTCGCGCCTCCCCCAGCAGGGTTCGAAACCAAGGATCCCGGGGCGCGCCGGAACCGGCACCCCCCGCTGCCCACTCGTCGTCTTCCTTCGCCGGCGGGGCGTGGAATCGCCCCCGTCCGTCCCATCGCGAGTCGGGCGCGGATTCTAGCCACCCCCCTAGGGTGGTCAACGGAAATCCCCGGAGGGGGGAGGGGACGGCCCCATGCAGGTAGGAAGCCGGGTCGGAGGGGGGGGAGACCCGCCGGAGGTGCGCTCGAGTTTCTTGCCTACTTGCGGACGTCCCCTCCGGAAAGGAGGTGATCGAGGGCGGCGCGCTGGACCTCCGGGGCGTCGTCGTAGGCGCAGACGGCCGTCCCGGGCCCCTCCGCCCCGGCCAGCGCCGGGCCGCCGAAGGCCAGGAGCACCGCCCGGTCCCGGAAGGCGTCCTCCAGGTGCGCCGCCAGGGCGGCGAGGCCGGGGACGAGCCCGGGCCTCCCCTTCCGGGCGCGGAGGTCCCCGTAGAGGAAGACCAGCACCCGCTCCGCGGCGCCGCACGCGAGATCCAGGAGGTCGCGGTCGAGGCTGCCGAGGTCCGAGGCCCGCACGACGAACCACCGGGCCCGGAGCGCCGCGAGGCGCTCGAGCGCCGGGGCCTCCCGCCCGGGCCGGTCGTCGTCGTCGAGGACCACCGCCATGGTCCTGGCCCCGGGCCGGAGCGGGAGGAGCCCCGCCCGGTCGCGCAGAGCCGTGAGCGATCGGCGCACGAGGTCCACGGCCCCCTCCGCGTCCATCCCCGGCGGCGCCCCGGGGGCCGGGCCGCGCTCGGCGGCGACCGTCGCCGCCTCGACCCGGGCGAGGGCCTCGTCCGCCCGCTCCCGGGAGACGATCCCCGTGCGGACGGCGGCGGCCACCGCCCCGGCGACCTCAAGGGGATCCGTCGGGCAGAGGAGGAGGTCGCAGCCGGCCCGCAGCGCGTCCACGGCCGCCGCGGTCTCCCCCCCGCGGCGCTTCCGGACCCCCTCCATGAGGAGGGCGTCGCTCATGAGGAGGCCGCCGAAGCCCATCTCCTTCCTGAGGAGGTCGGTCAGGACGGGGGCGGAGAGGGTGGCCGGCAGGGTCGCCCCGCCCGCCGGGTCGAGCCCCGGGTAGGCCACGTGCGCGGTCATGAGCGTGGCGACCCCCGCCTCCACCGCCCGGCGGAAGGGGACGAGGTCCGACTCGCGGAGCGCGGCGGCCCCGGCCTCGACGACGGGGAGGGCGTCGTGGCTGTCGAGGAGCGTGCGGCCGTGCCCGGGGAAGTGCTTCGCGCAGGCCAGCACCCCGCCCGCCTGGCACCCCTCGATCCAGGCCGCGCCGAGGCGGGCGACGAGCGCCGGATCGACACCGAAGGAGCGGGGGCCCACGATGGGGTTGCGGGGCTCCGCGGCGAGGTCGAGGACCGGGGCGAGGGCGACGTCGATCCCCACGGCGCGGCAGTCCCGCGCGGTGGCGGCCCCCATGGCCCGCGCGGCGGCCTCGTCGCCCGCGGCCCCGGCCGCCATGGGGGGCGGGAGACGGAGCATCCCCTCCACCTGCTGGCCCACCCCGCGCTCGACGTCGCTGAGCACGAGGAGCGGCCCCCGGGCGGCCTCGCGCAGCGAGCGGAGGAACCCGGGCGTGCGCGCGAGGTCCCCCCCGAACAGGAGGACCCCCCCCACCCCCTCCTCCGCCACGGCGCGGACCAGTTCCGCGCGGCGCTCGTAGTCGCGGGGCAGGCGGGCCTGCATGGCGACGAGCCGCGCGTAGCGGTTCACCGGACCACCTTCCCGAGGACGACCGCGTGCCGGGCCCCCGTCGCCGCGGGGACGCTCGCGGGCACGCCGCGCCAGGCCTCCGCGGCGAGGAGCGCGAAGGCCGCCGCCTCCTTCGCCCGGCCGTCGAAGCCGGCGTCCTCCAGGGGGCGGACGGGGATCGGGGCGAGCAGGCGCCGCAGGTGCCCGGTGAGCACCGGGTTGCGGGCCCCTCCCCCGGAGAGCAGCACCTCGTCGGGACGCGCGCGGGGGAGGACCCAGCGCCGGTAGGCGCCCGCCGTGGCCTCCGCGACGAACAGGGTGAGCGTCGCGAGGAGGTCCTCGGGGCGGAGGCGAAGGCGGGGCCGGGCGCGGAGGACCCCGCGCACGAAATCCTCGCCGAACTCCTCGCGCCCGGTGGACCGGGGAGGGGTCCGGCGGAGGAAGGGGTGGCGGAGGAGCCGGGCGGCCAGCGCCCGGTCCGGGTGCCCGCGGGCCGCGAGGCGGCCGTCGCGGTCGAACCGGAGACGCCCCCCCGTGAGGATCCGCGCCGCGGCGTCGAGCGGGAGGTTGGCGGGCCCGGTGTCGAAGGCGAACACCCCCGCGAGGTCCTCCGTCACCACGGTCACGTTCCCGACCCCGCCCAGGTTCTGGAGCGCGCGCACGCGGCCCCGGCGGCGGAACAGGACCCAGTCCGCGTAGGGGACGAGCGGGGCCCCCTCGCCCCCCGCCGCGCAGTCCCGGGGGCGGAAGTCCGCCACGACGGGGCAGCCGAGGGCCTCGGCCAGGACCGAGGGCTCGCCGATCTGGAGCGACGCCGCGGGGCGGCGGCCGCGGCGCGGCTCGTGCCGCACGGTCTGCCCGTGCGACCCGGCCAGGTCGGGCCGCACCCCCGCCTCGCGGGCCGCGGCGACGGCGGCCCGGGCGAAGCGCTCCCCGACCTCCACGTTGAGGCGGCAGACCTCCGCGACCCCGCCCCTGCCCGAGGCCAGGGCCAGGATCCGCTCCCTGAGGCGCGGGGGCCAGGGCTCGCTGCGGAAGTGGAGCAGGCGCAGGCGGGCGCGGGGACCGCTCCCCTCGACGCGGCAGACCGCCGCGTCCACGGCGTCCACGCTCGTCCCGGACATGAGCCCGATCACGACCAGCGGTCTCACGGGGGCTCCTCGAGGGCGGCGCGGACCGACCCGCCGCGGCGCGCCAGCGCGGCCCGGGCGTCGGCCGCGGGGAGGGAACGGCGGGCCGCGACGAGCGCGGTCTTCAGCTCCCCCCCGCAGGCCGCAAGGAGCTCCGCGGCCCGGGCGGCCGGCAGGCCCGCGGCCTCCTCGAGGATCCGCGCCGCGCGCCGGCGGAGCTTCGCGTTGGTGGCGCGGAGATCGACCATCAGGTTCTCGTACACGCGGCCGAGGCGCACCATGGCCGCCGTCGAGATCATGTTGAGGACGAGCTTGGTAGCCGTGCCGGCCTTGAGGCGGGTGGAGCCCGCGAGGACCTCGGGGCCCGTGTCCACCGCGATGACCACGTGCCAGGGGCTCCGGGCCGGCCTCCCGCCGCAGGTGACGAGCACGGTGGAGGCCCCGCGCTCGCGGCACTCGCCGAGCCCCCCGAGCACGAACCGGGTGGTCCCGGAGGCCGTGACCCCCACGACGCAGTCGGAGGGGCCGACGTCGAGGGCCCGGACGTCGGCCACCGCGCTGAGCGCGTCGTCCTCCGCGCCCTCCACCGCCTGCGTCAGGGCCTCGGGGCCCCCGGCCAGCACGGCGACGACCCGCCCGGGCTCCAGCCCGAAGGTGGGAGGGACCTCCGCGGCGTCGAGCGAGGCGATCCGGCCGCTCGTCCCCGCCCCCAGGTAGACCAGCCGGCCCCCGCGGCCGAGGGCCTCGGCGGCCAGGTCCACCGCGCGCGCCACGTCGTCCAGGGCGGCGGCCACGGCGGCGGGGACGCCGGCGTCCTCGGAGTTCATGAGGGCCGCGATGGCGCGGGCGTCGAGGCGGTCCAGGCCGGAGGAGCGCGGGTTGCGCCTCTCCGTCGGTGGGACGTCCGCCCCTGCCATGCCTCCCCCGCTTTCCGCCGCCCCCCTGCGGGCGGGATTGTACCTTCCCCGAGGGGTCAGACCCCGGTCGCCTCGCGGGACGTGCTGCGCCGCTGCCTGGGCGCCCGAGGTCAGACCCCCGGTGCATCCGGGAACCCCAGGGAGGGGGCGGGTGTAACGGATGGTAGAAAGGGAGCCGATGGAGGACCCCGGCCCGGACGCGGAGACCCTGCGCAGGGCGGCCGCCGGAGACGGCACCGCCTTCCGCCGGGTCGTCGATGCCTGGGGCGGGCGCGTCCACGGCTTCTGCAGGCGGATGGCGGGCGAGTCGGCCCTGGCCGAGGACCTGGCGCAGGAGGTGTTCCTGCACCTCTACCAGGTGCTCCACCGGTACGACCGGACGCGCCCCTTCGCCCCGTGGATGCGGAGGGTCATGACCAACCTGGTCCTCAACCGGCTGCGCGGGCGGCCCCCGCGCGCCGGGAGCCTGGACGCCGGGCCCGAGGGGGCGCCCCTCCCCGCGGACCTCCGCGCGCCG
>CAZKTF010000007.1:0-18118 GCA_964555565.1 uncultured Planctomycetota bacterium
GGCCGGGGTGCGCCGCCGCGTCGAGGGGCGCGCGGGCGACCTCTTCGCCGCGGTCGCGGGGGAGCGCTTCGACCTGGTCGTGGCTGTCCTCCCCCAGTGCCCGGGACCGCGCGGGCTCACGCCGACGCGATGGGGCGGGCCCGACGGGACGCGGATCCTCCTCCGGTGCGTGCGGGCGGCGCCGCGCCACCTCCGGCCCGGCGGGAGGCTCTTCCTCCTCCTCACCGACCTCGCGCACCCGCGCCGCGTCCTCGCGACCCTCCGACGGAGGTTCTCGGTGAGGCGGATCGCGCGGACCGGGCGCGCCGTGACGCGCCGCGAGTTCGACGCGCTCCACCCCGGCCTCTTCGACCACCTGCTCCGGTGCTGCCGCGCGGGGACGGCGCGGCTCGCGGGCCGCGGGGACCGTCGCCGGCTCGGCGTCAGCCTGTTCGAAGCGCGGCTGCGTCCAGGAAGGACCCGGGCGCGAACCCCGCGGCCCCGATGACCCCCCGGAGCGAAGGGGAACAGAGGTCCCGCATCTCCGCTTCCCGCCGGGGGTCCGCGGAGAAGGGCACCGACCCCGCCGCCGTCCGGCCCGGGTGGACCATGCACTCGACGACGGTCCCCGGCGCGGCCCGGATCTCCGCCTCCAGCGCCGCCCGGTCGCCGCCGAGGAAGTAGTCGAGGCCGAGGAAGGCGTCGGGGCCGCGGACCCCGGGAGGCAGCGACCGGGTGGCCTCCGCGTCCCACGCGGCGAGCTCCCGCGGGAACCCCGCGGGGCCCGCCGTGCCCGCGGGCAGCCGGAGGGTCCGCACCCAGCGGATCCCGGGCTCCTCGTGGAGGACCCTCGCCACCCCCTCGCGCACCCCGGGCAGGACGTGGACGTGGTTGTGCCCGTCCAGGTGGTCCGGCTCGATCCCCAGGGACCGCAGGCGGGCGAGCTGGGCCCGGACCTCCCGGGCCGCCTCGGCCGGGTCGAGACGCCCCGCCGCGGCCCGCGCCCAGACCTCCCGCTTGTCCTTCGGGAACCTCCCGTCCCCCCCCGTCAGCGTGCGGGCGGGGCCGCCGAGCGGGGCCCCGTGGGTGAGGTTGAGGTGGAGGCCCACGCCCACCCCGGGCCGGCGGCGGAGCGCGGCCGCGAGCCCCTCCAGCGCGGCTCCCTGCGCGAGGACGGACACGCTGCGGACCACGCCGCGGTCCACGGCCTCGAGGATCCCCTCGTTCCGCGCCTCGTCCACGCCGCCGTCGTCGGCGTTCACCACGAGGATCCGCCCGGGCGCGGCGCTCACCGGCGCGGCCTCGTGAGCGCGGCCGCGGCGATGGCCCCGACGAGCGCCGTGTGGGTGAGGCCGGCCGCCTCCGCCGCGCGGGCGAGCTCCATCCCCTCCTCGAGGCTCGGCCGCGCGTTGGCCTCGAGGACGAAGGGGCGTCCCCGCCGGTCGAGCCTCAGGTCCACCCTCCCGTACTCCCGGAGCCCCAGCACCCGGGCCGCCCGGCGCGCCGCGTCGAGGACGCGCCGGCGCGCCGCGGGGGCGAGGTCGGCCGGGACGACCCGAGCGCAGGGCTCCCCCTCGGCGTGCCGGTGCCACTTCCGCTCGCGCGTGTAGAGCGGTGCGGCCCCGTCCGGGCCCGGCGGACCGAGGAGGACCTCCACCGGGGGGAGGGCGCGCAGCGGCCGGCCGAGGAACCCCACGGCGATCTCCCGCCCGTCGATCCGCTCCTGGACCACGGCCGGGGAGCCCCTCGCGAGGAGCGCCCCCCCCGCGGCCTCCGCCTCCTCGCGGGTGGCCGCCTCGGAGAGCTCGAGGCTCCCGTGCTCGTGGGCGGCCTTCACGATCAGGGGGGGCCGGAGCCGCGCGGGGACCCTCTCCCCGGGGAGGCGGAGGACCGCCGTGCGCGGCACCGGGACCCCGGCGCGGGCCAGCACCTCGGCCGTGGCGCCCTTGTCGTCGCAGAGCCCCGCGGCCGCCGACGCGGCCCCCGCCACGCGCGCCCCCACCCGCTCCGCCTCGGCCCGCACCGCCGCGCGGAGCCATCCCTCCCCGCGCACCGTGTCGGAGTGCTCGAGGACGACGTCCGCCGCGGCGAGGACGTTGAGCGCCGCGGGGAGGTCCTCCACGGGCACGAGGAGCACCTGCCAGCCGAGGGAGCGGAGCGCCCTCGCCGCCGCCTCGTGGCAGAGGCAGGCGGAGGAGAGGGTGTGCACGACCGCCGCGACGCGCCGCCTCGCCATGGGGATGGGCTCCCGGGTGGTCCCGACCCCCCGCATCTTCTTCGCCCCCGGGGTCCGCGTCCTCATTCTGCCCCGCCATGCCTTTCCCCCCCGTGCGCGCCGTGCTGCTCGACGCCGGGCACACGCTGCTGCGGCCGCGCCCGTCGATGGGGGAGGTCTACGCCGCGGTCTGCCGCCGCCACGGGCGGCCCGCCGACCCCGCCGCGCTGGAGGCGGTCGCGGTGGGCGCGTTCCACCGGCTCGGGGAGGAGATCCGCGGGGGCGGGCCCGCCGCGCTCGTCACCTCGGAGGCCATCGAGCGGGAGACCTGGCGCCGCCACGCCCTCCGGGTCGTGGACGGGGTCCCGGCCCTCGCCGGGCTCGACTTCGACCCGTGGTTCGAGGACCTCTACGACACCTTCGGGGGCGCGGACACCTGGGAGCCCTACCCGGACGCGGTCCCGGCGCTCGCGGGGCTGCGCGCGCGGGGGCTGCGGCTCGCCCTCGTGAGCAACTGGGACACGAGGGTGCGCCGCATCCTCGAGGAGACCGGTCTCACCCCCTGGTTCGATGCCATCGTCATCTCCTCGGAGGTGGGGGTCCGCAAGCCCGACCCGCGGATCTTCCACAGGGCGCTGGAACTTGTCGGCGTCGCGCCCGGCGAGGCGATCCACGCGGGAGACTCCCGCGGGGACGACCTCGAGGGGGCGCGGGCCGCCGGGGTGCGCGGGGTGTTCGTCGCCCGCGACGGGGCGGTCCCCCCGCCCGGGGCGGTCTTCGTGCGCGACCTCAAGGACCTCGTGCGCCTCGTCTCCTGACCGCGGGGTCAGACACCGAGCGTTTGTTGTTGCAAACGCTTGATAGGGGAACTTGGGGTCTGACCCCTGGTGTCGCTACCGGACTCGCTCGAGGAGGTCCAGCACCAGCCTCCCGGTGAGCCCCCACACGACGTGCCCCTCCCAGTCGAAGAAGGGGACGCTGGGCTCGAGGCGGCCGGAGGGGGTCCGGAGCGGCTCCTCGCGCCAGAGGGCGGGGTCGCGGAGCGCCGCGAGCGGGACCTCGAAGACGGCGGCCACCTCGCGGGGGTCGGGGCGGAGGTCGCGGGGGGGCGGGATCCGCCCGACGAAGGCGGCCACGGTGTAGCCCGCGATGGAGACGCGGTCGGGGAGCCGCCCGAGGACCGCCACCGCCGCCCGGTCGAGCCCCACCTCCTCGGCGAATTCCCTGAGCGCGCACCCGAGCGGGTCCTCGTCCCCCTCGCGGGCCCCCCCGGGGAAGGCCACCTGCCCGGGGTGTTCGGGGAGGTCGGCCCGGCGCTCGGTGAACAGGAGGAAGTCCTCGCCGCCGCGGGTGAACCACGGGGCCAGGACGGCCGCGTCCCGGAGCCCCGGCCTCGGCCGCCAGAGGAGGTCGTAGGGCCCGAGCCGCTCGCGGATCGTCGCGTCGGTCCACGCGGGCGCGCGATCCTTCAACGGCAACATCTCACCACGGAGACACGGAGATCCACGGAGGACGGCCACGACGGAAGAAGGGGGGGAGGCAGGAGGGGCGGCGATGGCGGGCGCAAGTCCGATGCCGTCCCCTAGGTCGTGCCTCTCTCCGTGCCCTCGGTGCCCTCCGTGTCTCCGTGGTGGACTCTTCCGGGGCCTCTCCGCGGCGGGCGGGTGACCTCGGGGGGGAGCGCGAAGCGGACGTCCTCCTCCACGGTCCGGACCTCCACCGGCTCCGCGCCCCCGAGGGCGCGCACCCGGGCCACGATGCTCCGGACCAGCTCCTCGGGGGCGGAGGCGCCTGCCGTGATCCCGACCGTGCGGACCCCCTCGAACCAGCGGGGGTCGATCTCCTCGGCGGACTCGAGCAGCCGCGCGCGCACCTGCTGCCCCTCGGCCACCTCGACCAGGCGCTGGGAGTTGGAGGAGTTCGGCGCGCCGACCACGAGGAGGAGGTCGATCCGCGCGGTGATGGCCTTCACCGCGTTCTGGCGGTTCTGGGTGGCGTAGCAGATGTCCTCCTGGGGCGGTCCCGCGATGGCGGGGAACCGGCGCCGGAGCACGCCCACGATGGCCCGCGTGTCGTCCACCGAGAGGGTGGTCTGGGTGAGGAAGGCCACCTTCCGCGGGTCCCGGACCTCCACGCGCTCGGCGTCCTCCACGCTCCCGAGGAGGCGCATGCGCTCGGGGGCCTCGCCCATGGTCCCCTCGACCTCGACGTGGCCCGCGTGGCCGATGAGGAGGATCTCGTGGCCCTCCCGCGCGAGGCGGCGGGCCTCCAGGTGGACCTTGGTGACGAGCGGGCAGGTGGCGTCGATGGCGCGCAGGCGGCGCGCCGCCGCCTCCTCCCGCACCCGCGGGGAGACCCCGTGGGCGGAGAAGATCACCACGGCCCCCTCGGGGATCTCGGCGATGGTGTCCACGAAGACGGCGCCCATCGCGCGCAGCCGGTCCACCACGTGCCGGTTGTGGACGATCTCGTGGCGGACGTAGATCGGCCGGCCGTAGAGGGCCAGGGCCAGCTCCACGATCTCGATGGCGCGATCGACCCCGGCGCAGAAGCCGCGCGGGGAGGTGAGGAGGACCTGCATCGCGTCCACTCTACCCGCGGGGGTTCCCCCCCCGCTGAAGAGTGCGTCCCCCCGCGTAACCCCCGGGCGCCCTGGATCCGGAGGGACCCCATGCACCCGCCCCCGCCCGCCGCGCCCCACCGCCCGCTCCTCCTCGTCGTGGACGACGACGCGTCCGTCCGCACCGCCGTCGCCGCCATGCTCGACGCCCTCGGGGTCGAAGCGGTGCAGGCGCGGGACGGCCGGCGGGGGGTCGCGAACCTCTGCCTGCGCGCCTTCGACGGGGTCCTCCTCGACCCGCACATGCCCGTGGCCGACGGGCGGAGGTTCCTGGAGATGGCGGACGAGGCGCGCCTGGACCTCCCCCCGGTCCTCCTCCTCGGGGGCGGGCCGAACGGGTCCCTCTTCGAGCACCCGGCGGTCCTCGGACGGATCGACAAGCCGGTGATCCGGGAGGCGCTCGAGGAGGCCCTCCGGCTGATGGCCCTCGTCGCCTGACGCGGCGCCCGGACCACCAACGGCGGGCGGGGCAGACCTCCCCGGGCTCGGGCTGCCACCGGCAGCCCTCGAAACCCCCGGGGACCCCCGCCCCTACCGGGTTCCCACCCGCGAGACGCACAGTCTCCACGGGAAGTGCACCTCGACCCGCGCGCCGGGGACGGCCCGGGCGGCGAGCGCCCGGGCCTCGCCGGCGGTGAAGGACCTGCGCAGCGAGGTGAGCCCGTCCTCCCAGGTCTCCCGGCGCCCGGAGAAGGGGCGTCCGAGCACCCGGAACAGCGCCCGGGCGGCCCCGGACCGCACGAGGTCCAGGTGGACGAACCCCCGACGGGCCCGCGCCCCCCGGGCGAGGAGCGCCGCCACCGCGGCGTCGTCCGGGAGGTGGTGGAGGAGGAAGGAGGAGACGACCAGGTCGAAGCCCGCCGGGTCGGGTCCCCCGGAAAGCGCGTCCCCGGCGGAGAAGGAGACCCCCTCGACGGGGACCCGGCCGGCCAGGTCGAGCGCCGCGGGGGAGAGGTCCACGCCGTGGACCTCCACCCGGCAGCCGGCGCGGGTGCCGGCGGCGGCGAGCGCGCGGGCCGTGTCCCCGCCCCCGCAGCCCCAGTCGAGGACCCGGATCGGCCCCGGGGTCCCGGCGCGGAGCAGCGGCCCGAGGTGCCCGCGGAGGACCGCGTGGGTGCGGAGGACCCCCGCGTTGAGGCGCGCGAGGGTCCGGAGGGTGTCCCCGACGACCCCCGGGTCGGCGCCCGGTCCGTCCACGTGCTCCCGGAGGTCGGTGCGGCGGGGCTCCATGGCGCCATTCTCCCCGCGGAGCCGAGGGTGTGACGCGGCATCCGAAAGGGCTTTTCCGACGCAAGTCGGGAATGATTACCCTTTCCTGCGGGTTGGTCCGGGAGGCCGAGGAGCCCGCCGAGGGCGGCGGGGATGCGGACCCGGGCCGGGGGCCGGCGGAGGCACGACGGGGCGCCCGGGAATTGGCCCGGGGGCCGAGGGAGGGGCGAGGGACATGAACGCGAAGAAGGGTGCGGTCGTGATGGCGGCGGTGGCGGGGATCCTCGGCGCCGGCCTGGCCGGGTGCAAGAGCGACGGCTCCTCGAAGCCGGCCATGGAGAAGAGCTCCTGCAAGGGGATGAACGCCTGCAAGGGCCAGGGCGGCTGCAAGACCGACGCGAACGCCTGCAAGGGGATGAACGCCTGCAAGGGCCTGGGCGGCTGCTCGACGAAGTAGCCCCCGCGGCCTGACGCGCGGACATCCTCCACCCTACCCGGGGCCGCGCCACGCGGCGGAGACCGCATGGAGAACCGCTTCGGATTCCCCGGCCTCGGCATCGGGGTCGGCCTGAGGACCGTCCACTTCGAACACGTCCTCGAGCACCGCCCCGCCGTGGACTTCTTCGAGGTCCTCTCGGAGAACTTCATGGACACGGGGGGGAGGCCTCGCGACGTCCTCCGCGAGGTCGCCGCGCGCTACCCCGTGGTCATGCACGGGGTCTCGATGTCGATCGGGTCCACGGACCCCCTCGACCTCGAGTACCTTCGGCGCCTGAAGGCGCTCGCCGGCGAGACCCGCGCCCTCTGGGTGAGCGACCACCTCTGCTGGACCGGGGTGGCGGGGCAGAACCTGCACGACCTCCTCCCGCTCCCCCGCACGGAGGCCGCGCTCCGCCACGTCGTGTCCCGCGTGCGGAGGGTCCAGGACCTCCTGGAGCGCACGCTGGTCCTCGAGAACCCCTCCACCTACCTGGGCTTCCGCGCCGACCGGATCCCGGAGTGGGAGTTCCTGGGGCGGGTGGCCGAGGAGGCCGACTGCGGGATCCTCCTCGACGTGAACAACGTCTTCGTCTCCTCGGTGAACCACGGGTTCGACCCGGTGGCCTACGTCGAGGGGGTCCCCGCGGACCGGGTCGTGCAGTTCCACCTCGCCGGCCACGAGAACCGCGGGACGCACATCCTCGACACCCACGACGACCACGTGGTGGACGAGGTCTGGGAGCTGTTCCGCCTGGCCCACCGGCGCACGGGCGGGCGGGCCACGCTGCTCGAGTGGGACGACAGGATCCCCGCGTTCCCCGTCCTCCACGGGGAGGCGCTCCGGGCACGCGCCTGGATGGGCCCCGCGCCCGTGGAGGGGACCCTTGCGGCGCGTCCCTGAGGATCTCGCCTCCCTCGAGCGCTGGATGCGGCGGGTCCTGACGGACCCCGCGGGGCCCGAGGCCGCCCTCGGGGCCGAGGGGTTCGAGGCCGCCGACGTCGTGGCGCGCCTCCCGGGCCTCGGCCCCCTGGACTCGCTCCGGATCTACAGCTCGGGCTACTTCGAGCGGATCGCGGGCTGCCTCCGCAGCGACTTCCCCGCCCTGGCCCACGCGGTCGGCGACGAGGCCTTCGGGGGGCTGTGCCGCGCGTACCTCGCGGAGCACCCGTCCCGCCACTACAACATCGCGCACGCCGGGGAGCGGATGACGGAGTTCACGGCGGGGCGGGAGGGGCTCGCGCACCGGGAGTTCCTCTCCGAGCTCGCGCGCCTCGAGTGGACGGTCACCGCGCTCTTCGACGTCCGCGCGCCGGAGCCGCTCTCCTCGGAAGCCCTGGGCAGGATCCCGCCGGAGTCCTTCGCGGGGGCCACCTTCGAGAAGGCCGCGACGGCGGTGCTCCTCGACTCCCGCTGGCCAGTGAACGCCTACCTGCAGGCGGTCCTGGAGGAGCGGTGCCCGGAGGTCCCCGCCCCGGAGCCCTCCAGCGTCCTCGTCTACCGCAACGGCCACAGGGTCTGGCGGTCGGGCCTCGGCCCCGCGCCCCGCGCCCTCCTCCTCGCGCTGTTCGAGGGTCGCACGCTCGCGGAGGCGGTGGATCGATGCATCGAGGAGACCGGGTCCGATCCGGAGGCGATCGCCCCGCGCGTGACGGACTGGTTCCGCGAGTGGGTGGGGTTCGGGGTGTTCGTGGGGATCCGTTCTAGTTCCCGTTCTTCTTGCCGCGCCCGTTCCCGGCGCCGAGGAGGTCGTCCCCGTACCCGTACTCGTACCCGTAGTAGGAGTCCCCGTAGAAGCCCCGGTGGGGGGTCGCCCGGTTGACCACGGCCCCGCACACGCGGGCCCCCACGGCGTCCAGGGACTCCCGGCACCGGCGGATCAGCCGGGCGGAGGTCTCCGCGTGAGCGATGATGAGGATCACCGCGTCCACGAGGGGGGCGAGGATGCACGGGTCGGTCACCGTCGCCAGCGGCGGAGAGTCGATCACGACGCAGGCGTAGCCGCTCAGGGCCTCGTCCAGGACCTGCTTCATCCCCGCGCTGGCGAGGAGCTCGGCGGGGTTGGGGGACATCGGTCCCGCCGGGAGGAGGTCGAGCCCCTCCATGATGCCCGAGGGCCTCACGGCCTCCGCCAGGGACGCCTTCCCCGTGATCACGCTCGTGAGCCCGACGGCGTTGTCCGCGCCCGCGATCCTGTGGACCCGGGCCCTCCTCAGGTCGCCGTCGATGAGGAGGGTCCGTCGGCCCCCCTGGGCGAAGCTCGCGGCGAGGTTGAGGGAGAGGGTGGTCTTGCCCTCGCGGGGCCCGGGGCTCGTGAGGAGCAGGGTGCGCGCCTCCTTCCCGTTGCGCGGGACCCGGAGCGCGGTCCGGATCGCGCGGATCGATTCCACGGGCGGCGTCCCCGTCCGTCCCCGAACCAGGGCCGCCCCGACTCCCTCCTCCCCCATCCCCGCGACGGCCGGCACGACCCCGAGGAACGGCAGGCCCTTCACGTGGCGGTCGTAGTCCTCGCGGCTCTTGACCGTGTCGTCGAAGGTCTCGATGAGGTGGAGGAGCCCGCCGGCGAGCAGGAGGGCGGCCAGGGCCGCGAAGAGGTAGGTGCGCGGGAGGTCGGGGGACACCTGCGCCGCCCGGGCGACGTCGGCCTCCTGGACGGGGCGCACCAGGAGGTGGGCCCCCGCGCCCGCCTCGATGCTGGACTTCCTGAGGCGCGCCGCCTCGAGGAGGCGCGTGTCGTAGGAGTCGATCTCCCGGCGCAGGTCGTCCACCCGGCGCTGGATCACCTCGCTCCGCGCGAGCGCCGCCGCGTGGATCCTGCCCTCCGCCTCCAGCGCGGCGGCCCGCTGCTCCAGGCGCGCCACGCGCGCCGCGCCCTCCTCCGCGCCCCGGGCCAGCCCCGCGATCGCGGTCTCCGTGGCCCGCGCGAGGTCGGCCTCGATCCGGGCGATCCGATCGCGGAGCGCGACCCGCTCCACGGAGTTCTCCCGGCTCGCCGCCGACCCCGCGGCCAGGGAGAGGTCGGCCTCCTGGAGGCCCGCGATCCGCTCCCGGAAGCGCCGGACCCCGGGGTCCGACTCGACCGCGGGGAGGGCCTGCACCGGCGGCGACAGCCGGGGGTCCTCCGAGGGCGGCCCGGCGTGGGCGGACAGGAGGCGGAACACCCCTCCCCCCGCGACCTCCCGGGACTCCAGGGACATCCCGGCGGCGGCGAGGAACCCCTTCGCGCTCCGCAGCGCCTCCTGGCGGACGACCTGGGCCTCCCGCGCCTCCACGAGCGCCAGGCGCACCGCGTCCAGCTGCTCCCGGGGGAGGTTGACCCGTCGGAGGAAGTCCACGCCGGGGCTCTCCCGCTGGAGGCCCTCGAGGTCCTCGCCGAGCGCGGACGCGCGCGCCGCCGCGGAGTCCCGCCGCTCCTGCCACTGCTTCTCCCAGTCGTCGAGCTGCGTCCGGATCGCCAGGGCGTTCTCCTCGCGGAACAGGCCGACGATCTCGTCGGCGTAGGCGTTGGCCAGCGCGACGACGAGGGGGACGGAATCCCCCGAGACCGAGACCTGGTAGAAGCTCGTGTCCGCCACCGGGGTGACCGACACCAGGCCGCCGACGGACCCGGGGACGAGGGCCGCGGCCCGGGAGCGGAACTCCTCGCGGGAGCCGGCCCCGCGCAGCGCCGGCGGCAGCTCCTCCTGCCCGGCCCAGAGCCGCACCCTCTCGACGACCCTCTGCGCGAGCCCCGCGTCGCGCTGGGCCCGGTAGACCTGGTCGGGGATGGCCCTCCGGTCCTCGTCGATCCAGAGGTCGCTGGCGTTCAGCCAGGTGCCGGGCCGGGGCTTGATCTGGACCGTCGCCGCGGCCCGGAACACGACCTCCTGCTGCCGGGCGTAGAGCGCGGCGGCCGCGAAGGGGATCGCCAGCGCCACCGCGAGGATCAGGAAGTGCTTGCGGGCGAGGAAAAGGAGCGTGCGGAGGTGGGCGAGCGCGGGCATGGCTATCCGGCCGCCTGGAGCGGCGCGAACCCCGCCCCCCCGGCGGCCCCCGTCCCCGGACCCAGGCGCGTCGCGGCACGGGCCTCCCCCCCAGGGTCGGGCTGCCACCGGCAGCCCGACAAGTCCCTGGGGACCCTCGTTCGGGGGCGGGCCGCGATCCCCCCGCCCTGCGCCAGCGCCATGTCCCGGAGCCGCGAGCGACCGGCTCCCATCAGCTTCTCCCAGGTGCCCGACTCCACGATCCGCCCGGCCTCCAGCACGTGGATCCGGTCCGCCTCCCGCACCGGTGCGAGGCGATGCGTGACGAGCAGGACGGCCGTGCGGCCGCGGAGCCCCGCGACGGCCCTCCGGACGCGCCGCTCGCTCTCCGGGTCGAGGTGGCTCGTCGCCTCGTCCAGGACGAGGAGGTCGGGCTCGCGCAGCAGGGCGCGCGCCAGGGCGATCCGCTGGCGCTCCCCGCCGGAGAGGGCCCCGCCCCGCTCCCCGACCCGCGCGTCGAGGCCCCCGGGGAGGCGGTCCACCAGGGCCGAGGCGTCGGCGAGGGAGAGGGCGCGCCGGATCTCCTCCTCCGTCGCCCCGGGCCGGGCGACGAGGAGGTTCGCCCGGAGGGTCTCGTCGAACAGGAACGGGTCCTGGAGCACGCAGGCGATGCGCGCCCTCCAGCCGGCGCGGCGCGCGGCCGTGAGGGGCACCCCGTCCAGCAGGACGCGCCCCGCGGTCGGGACGAGGAGCCCGGTGACCAGGTCGGCCAGGGTCGTCTTCCCCGCCCCGGAGGGACCCACCACCGCCGTCATCTCCCCGGCACGCAGCTCGAGGTCCACCCCGCGGACGGCCGGCGCCCCGCCGTCCCCTCCGTAGGAGAAGGTGACCCCCTCCAGGCGCACCGAACGGCCGAGCGCCACGGGAGCCGCGGGGTCCGCCGGCTCGGCGGTCCCGTCGCAGGTCCGCTGGAGGACCGCCACGGCGCTCACCGCCGGCTCCAGCGTCGCGAGGGAGTGCACGGCCTGCTGGACCTGGGCGAGGCGCGGGGAGATCCTCGAGAAGACGAACAGGAGAAGGAGGACGGCGGCGGGGCCGAGGCCCATCCCCCCGCGGGCCACGAGGACGACGACGCCCAGGCAGGCGGCGGAGGCGATCGCGAACAGGACGCGGGCGTCGGCCAGGCCGCGCAGCATCCCTTCCCTCGCCGCGGCCACGCGGTCCGCCAGGCCCTCGAAGCGGACGCGGGCGTCCTCCTCCCACCCGTGGCTGCGGGCCACCTTGGAGCCCCCCAGGTACTCGCGGGCCGCCCGGTGGACCGCGCGCCTGGCGCGGGAGGACTCGGCGCCGGACTCCGAACCCCTGCGGAGCCACGGCCCGAGGGCCAGGAGGAGTGCGCCCCCGAGGGCCGCGCACAGGAGCGTCGTCTCCGGGGCGACCGCGAGGGAGACCGCCAGGTACGTGCCGAGGAGGAGGGAGGCCGCCGCGAGGTCCAGGGCGATCTGCAGGGCCACTCCGGCGTCCTCGACCCCCTCGGTGAGGGCGTGGGAGGACTCCGAGGGCGGGGTCCGGGTGAAGTGGACCCACTCCATGCGGGTGAGGGCCCGGTAGAGCCTCTTGCGCAGGTCGGCGACCAGGCGCGCCTGGAGGGCCGCCCCCGCCACGGCGCGGGCCCTCTCGAGCAGGGCCCCGGCGGAGACCAGGAGCACGAAGAGGGCGAGGACGGCGGAGAGCGTCGGGGGGATCCCCAGGTCGCGGAATGCCGCCAGAACCCCGCCCTCTAGAGGGCCCCCGTCGCCCCCCGCCCCGTCCACGCCGACCAGCCGGAGCAGCGGCACCAGGAGGAGCAGGCCCGCGCCCTCGACCAGGACCCGGAGGAGCGTGAGGGCGAGGAGGAGCGCGACGCCGAGCCGCCGGCCACGGAGCGCCCCGAGGAGGTAGCCCGCCCCCGGCGAGGAGAGGAGGGCGACCCCGGAACCGCGGGACCCCCTCATGCGCCTCCTCCCACGGCCCTGCGTCCGTGGAGGAGCGCGGACCGCGCCGCCCGGAGGCCCCCGGCCAGCGGGCGGAGCAGGACGACCCGGGCCCGGGAGTCCCACTCCGGCGGGGTCGGGGTCAGGGCGAGCCCGATCAGGTACCGGAAGCGGTCACGGCGTCCCTCGCGCATCCGGAGGTGGAGGTCCACCGCCTCCCGCGGGTCCGCGGCCGCGGGCTCCCCGCGCTCGAGGGCGCGACGGAAGTGGAGCGCCAGCGCACGGGACTCGCGGTCCCCTTCCGCAGCCGCCGCGGCCCCGGGGGGAAGCCGGGCGCCGAGGAGGTCGCGCGCCAGTCGCAGGGCCACGGCGAGCGCCCGCCGCGTCCCCGTGGCCGCGGCGAGCCCGCGGACCTCCTCCCAGTCGAGGTGTGGACCGCCCTCGACGAAGGCCGCCACGTCGGCCACCCAGCCGAGACGGGCCCAGAGGCTCTTCCCGCCGTGGAACGCGAGGTAGAGGAAGTGGTGCTCGTCCGCGAGCGTGCGGACCGCGCGTCCTCCTAGCGGGACGGTCCGGCTCCGCCGCCAGAGTCCCTCGGGATCGAGCGCGCCGTCGGGAGGGATCGCGCCCTCGGGGGCGATCACAAAGGAGTGGAACGGGGGCGCGAGCCGCCAGTGGAGGTCCAGGACGATGCCGTCCTCCCGCACGAAGGGGGCCTCGCAGCCGAGGCGCAGGTGGAGGGCCCGGGCCCGGGCGTGGACCGGGACGGCCCGCTCGTAGCCGAGCGACTCCACGGCCCTCCCCGCCGCCTCCAGGTCCCGCGGACGCACGAGGAGGTCCAGGTCCGTCGATTCCCGCAGAGAGGGGTCCCCGGTGAGGAGCGCCGCGAGGACGGGCCCCTTGAAGGCGAGCGCCTCGATCCCCGCGGCGCCGAGCCGGTCGAGGACCTCCCCGAGGGCCGCCTGCTGGAGGAGGGAGAAGCCGAGGGCGGCGCGCGCCTCGGCGTCCACACGTCGGCGGGCGGCGGGCGGGAGGCAGGACTCCGGGAGGGAGAGGAGGCGCCTGCAGACCCGCGGGGAGAGGGACTCGCGGCGGGCCGCCTCCAGGAGCGCGTCGATTGCGTCCGAGCAGAGGGGTGCGTCCCCGCAGAGGGGGGCGGGCTCTCTCCAAGGTCGCCCGGTCCCGTCCTGTCCCGAGGACGGGGAAGCGGCGACGGCGATGAGTCGTGAACGAGCCGCTTCCGCGGCGGACGGCCCGCCTTCGAGCAACTGGATGCCTCCCTACCGACAGGGGACGGGCATCCACCTCAACCATCCTCCGCGTCCACGAGGATAGCACGGGGGGGGGACCCCCGCATACTTCCGGCCCAGGGGATCACGGCCCTCCGGACGATCCCGGCGGCCGCCAGGGACCCCAGCCGGCCGAACTCCCGGCGGAGCCCCTCCCGGTCCCCCGGGTCGAGCCGGATGACCCCGTCGGCGAGGGCGACCAGGGCTTCCCGGGGCCGGACCGGGGAGACCGACTCGCTCCCGGCAGTCGCGCACTCCTTCTGTGTCGCAAGAATGTACAGGCGCCGCAGGGGGGCGGGGCGGCTTGGTGTCCTAAGGCCGATCTCCCGCAGGTCCACGCGCACCTTCTCGCCCCGGGTCACCCGCCGCGCCGGCCGAACGCCCTTCCCGAGGGTTCGCCGCAGGGCCTCGCCCGCGAGGCGCAGCGCCGGAGGCCCCGGGACCGCCTCGGGCCCCCGTGGGGTCGTGCGCACGAGGAGGGCGTCGTCGGCGAGAACGGGGAAACCCGCGCGGGCGAAGGCCGCGGCGAGGGTGGACTTCCCGCGGCCCCGGCGCCCGACGAACCCGATGGCTCCCGAGGGGAGGAGGACGGCGCTCGCGTGCAGGAGGAGTTGACCCCGGTGGGCCAGGGCGAGCGGCAGCACCGTGTCCACGAGGAGGTGCGCCACGGATTCCGGGTCCGTGCCGCGCGCCGGCCGGCAGAGGACGCGGCTTCCCCCGGCGTCGAACTCGCAGTCGGCGAACCCCTCGAATCGCAGGAGGACCGTCGCGCCGGACTCTCCCATGGACAGGAGCGGCTCCCCCTTCGGCCCGGCCTCCAGGACCTCGAGGGGGAAGGCGGCCGGTACGGCGTCCGCGGGGGGAAACACGTCGAAGGCGAGATCCACGGTGGCCCGCGCGGGAGCGGGAGCGAGCGGGAGGGGGATGGGGCTCCGGACCACGATCCCGTAGACGAGGTACTTCCTCGTGCCCCCCCGGTCAGGTCCACGGGGACCCCCTCCGGTCCGGCGGCTCAAGGTGCGCCCGGCTCCCCGGCGCCCGGGGGCGCGGAGGCGGTCCGGAGGACCTCGGCCACGAAGGCCTCGACATCGGGTGGGGAACGGAAGAGGGCGGGGAACCCGGCCAGGAGCGCGGTCCGGATCTCCTCGACCTCGTGCCGCCCGTCGCAGAGGCGCAGGGCCTCCCGCCAGGCCTCCCCCCACGCGTCCAACCGGGGACGCCGGTCGGGGCGGTAGTCCCGGAGGTCGGCGCGCGTGAGGGGCGTCCCGTCGAGGCTCGACTGGGAGAACCGCGCGCGGACCGCTCCCCCGGCGTCCTCCACCGTGCCGCGCCACGCCACGAGGAACTGCGCGGGGAGATAGTTCACGCGGACCCGCACGCGGTCCCCGGCGCGGACGGGGACCGGGGTCTCGATGGGGAGGAGGACGTTCCGCCGGTCGATCCGTTCCGCGGCGAGCGGGGAGGTCGTCATCTCCACCCCCGGTGCGAGCCGCGCGCGGAACCACCCCCCGATCCCGTGGAGGACCCCGGGGCGGCGGACCCCGAGGTCGAGTTCGGCCGCAATGGGGTCGGGGCCGGCGGTCAGGAACTCCAGCGTCCGGAGTTCCGCCGGCGGCCCGAGGAGGTCCCCCGGCGCGAGCTTGCCCCACAGCGGCGTGGAGGCGGTCGCGGAGCGCGCCGCTGCGAAGTCGAAGCCGGCCGGGCGGGACCCCCAGAACTCCACCTCCGCGTAGAGGGACGGCGCCTCGACGGGGGCCATCTCCACGGTCACCGCTTCCGGTACGAGGGTCCCGCCCGGTCGGAGGAACCGCTCCCGCGCGTCCCGGAAGTAGTCCAGGATCCCGGTCTCGAAGCCGAAGCCCCCGACGAGGTCCGCGACGACCAGGTCCACCTTCTCGGGGAGATCGATCCGCGTGGACATCCCGCGGACGCACCGGACCCGGTCGCCGAACCCGTTCGCCGCGGCGGCGCGGCGGGCCGTCTCCAGGATGGGGCCCTCGTCCACGGCGTAGACCCGGCCGGCGCCGGCCCGGCAGGCGAGGAGGCCGAGGATCCCCGTCCCCGCGCCGAGGTCGAGGACCACGGACCCCGGCCTGACCGTGGCCTCGAGGGCCCGCCGGTAGGCGTCGAGGCGCACGCGATCGGCGAGGTAGATGCGGTGCTCCTCGGGCACGGCTCCCCCTGGTCTGCGTCCCTGCTTCGCCCGTCGCCGGTCAGTAGCACATGCCAATCATCTGGAGGCCACCCATGAAGTCGGGGATACTCCCGATGGGCCCGCCCAGGGTCCGGGCGGAGACGCTCCCGTACTCGGCGAGCCGCGGTGGACGGTAGGGCTTGCGGGGGGCCTGGCGCCGGGCGTCGTCGGCGGTTGGAGTCCGGTCCATGTTTCCTCAAGGCCTCCCGGAGGGGATCCCTACGCCACGCATTGCCGGAGCGACGACCGCCCCCCCGCCGTTGCCGTTGTAGGGGACCCCCCCGCCCGCCGTCGCCGTTGTAGGGGGGCCCCAGGGACTTGTCGGGCTGCCTGCGGCAGCCCGACCCTGGGGTGGGTTTACCCCGCCCGCCGTTGAACTCGCGATCCTCAGCCACAGGTCCAGCCCGTGGATCCTCCAGAGGGCCACGAGCCACCGGCTCGCCGCCGGGTCCGCCTCCCCGTCGGGTGGTAGCGCCGCGCGCGCCATCGCGCGCACCGCCCGCCCGTCGATCCACCCCGCCTCCTCCAGCGCCGTCGCGCGGAACCTCTCCGCGCCCCCCGCGCGGCAGAGCGCCCGCGCGTAGAGGACGCTGAAGTCCGCCTTGTCCCCGCGTCCCGTCACCTCCGGGGGGAGGAGGCCCTCCATGGCCCGGCGCAGGACCACTTTCTCCACGCCGTCCCGGACCCGCTGCTCCCGCGGGAGCGAGAGCGCCCACTCCACGAGGCGCTGGTCGTGGAAGGGGTGGCGGACCTCCAGGCCGAACCGGGACGCCTGGCGGTCCGCCGCCTCGGCCCGCACCGCCGCCGCGGCGCCTCCGGAGGTCCGCCAGAGGTCCGCCTGGGCGAAGGTCGGCCACGGGCCGGCGGTCGGTTCCTCGCGGATCCGGTCCACGAGCCCCACCCGCCGCGCGAAGTCCCGGGCGATCCAGGGCGGGGGCGTCGCGGTCCCGCGGACGCGCCGGAGCGCCCGCCGCAGGGCGGGGGGCACGAGGGGGCGCAGGCCCCGCCCCCAGAGGACCGCCGCGACCTCTCCGGGTCCCCCGTCCCCGGCGTCCTCCCGGGCCCGGCGCACGAGGGTCCCGAGCCGGCCCGCCCGGAGGAGGTCGGCGAGGTGGAGGCGGTCGGCGCCAAACCACTCGTCGCCCCCCTCCCCGTCGAGGCGGACCCGGACGCCGCGCCGCCGGCACTCCTCCAGCAAGGAGCGGGCGGTGGCCCCGGCGGGGTCGTCGGGGAGGTCGCGGTTAAGACGCACCTCCGCCTCGAACTCCTCCGGGCCCGGCTCCGTGCCCGGGAACTCCGCCGCCGGGATCCCGGTACCGCGGACGACGGCGCGGATCCAGGGAGTCTCGTCGCAGGGGAGCCCGGGGTAGACGATCGACTGCGCCTCGATCGAGGGGGCCGGCGCGCCCCCCCTGCGGACGAGACCCCAGGCCACGGCCGCGACCGAGGAGGAATCGAGCCCGCCGCTGAGATCCACTCCCACCGGGGAGGAGCTGCGCAGGCGGCAGCGCACCGCCTCCGTGAGGAGGCCCCGCAGGCGTTCGGCCGCCTCGCGGTCATCCGCGGGGGCGGGCCCCGGCCGCGGCTCCCAGAATCGCCGCACCACGGTGCGGCCCCGTTCCGCGAGGAGGAGGTGGCCCGGGGGGAGGCGGCGGATCCCCTCGAAGAGCGTCTCCTCGAGGCCGGCGGGGTGCCCGGAGAGGACCTCCGCCGCGAACCCCTCGTGGGGCCGCGTCGCGAGCCCGGCGTCCTCGAGGAGGACCGCCGGCTCCGAGCCGAACAGCAGGGCACGGGGTCCGTGGTGGAAGAACAGCGGCCGGAATCCCATCGGGTCGCGGGCCGCGAGGATCCGGCGCCGCCTCCCGTCCCAGAGGACGAAGGCGAAGTCCCCGAGGAGCCGCGCGGGGGCGTCCTCCCCCCACGCCGCGCAGGCCGCGAGGACCAGGTCCGCGTCGGACTCCCCCCGGGGCGGGGAGCCGGCCGCGCGCAGCGCGCCGGCGATCTCGTCCCGGTTGTCGAGGCGGCCGTCCCACGCCAGGGCGAGGCCCGCGACGGGGTCCGCGAGGGGCTGCCGCTCCGTCCGGGACTCGGGCGTGGCCCGCAGCAGCGAATGGACGAGGCCCGCGGGCCCGTCCACGAGCGTCCCGGTCCCGTCGGGCCCGCGGCGGGCGACGTAGGGCAGGAGGGCCTCGAGCTCCG
>CAZKTF010000007.1:18128-39720 GCA_964555565.1 uncultured Planctomycetota bacterium
GAGGGCCCCGGCCATGCGCCGCAGCAGTCCCGTGTCCGGGGGCCCGCCGTCGTGCCGGAGGACGCCCGCGATCCCGCTCATGTCATGCCCCCGGGATGGACCGGCGCGTCACGCCGTGGGACCGAGGACGCGCACGAGCCTCCGGGACTCCAGCCGCTCGAGCAGGGCGACGAGGTCCCGGGTGGCGACCTCCCGCGCGACCTCGTACTCCTCCACGATCGCCGCCGCCACCGCGTCCACCCGCACGCCGGACTCCGCGTCGAGCAGCTCCCAGATGCGGGTGCCCACCTCGTCGAGCCCGTAGTAGGTGCCCGTGTCGAGGTCCACGAGGACCGCCTCGCCCTCGAGGACCCGGTGCAGGACGTCGGGGCTCCTCGCGACGGTGGACTCGGGGGCGATGGTCATCGACCGTCCTTCCGGACTAGAGCGTGGCGAGGGGGAGGTACCCGCCCGGGGCGGGGAGTCGCTCCGCGTCGCCGGCCTCGACCCAGGCGTGGGCGCGGATGCCCCCCGGGGTTCCCCGGGCCACGCCCAGCCGGACGCGGGCGGGATGGCCCGCGCGCCCGAGGAGGATCCCCTCGGCCAGGGCCCTCGCGAGGCAGGTCGATCCGGGGACGAACCGCGCGGCCGACGCGACGGACCGGGCGAGTTCGGCGCGGCAGGGTCCACGCCCGGGACCCCGGCCCGCCGGGGGTCGCGACGCCCGGCGCGCCAGCGCGCGTACGGCGCGGAAGGGGAGCAGCCAGAGGGCGGCGCGGACCGCGCCCAGGACGAGGGCGGCGCGGGCTCGAAGCCCGAGTTCGGCCGCCGGGAGCTTTGCCAGCCTTCGAAGAAATCGCATCGCAGATCCTCGCGGGGGAGTGTACCCCCCGCACCCCTCGCCGGTCCGCATTCCACCCGGCCCCCTCGTCGGCGCTTGCATCGCCCGCCCCGACGGGCGAGACTCGCCCGGACATGGAGGAGCCGCCTCCCCGCGAGCGTGCCCTCGGCCACCCCATCGACTGGCTCGCGCTCGTCCTCGCGGCCGCGGCGGCGGCGGCGGCCTACGCCTTCCTGTTCCGCCGCACCGAGGTGCCCCGGGCGGTGGACCCGCTCCTCGGGACGGTCCTCGTGGTCGAGTTCGTCGCGGACCAGCCCTGGAAGCGGGGCTTCCCCGCCGCGGGGGAGACGGTGCTCCTCGACGAGTACCTCCTCGCCGACCTGCTCGAGCCGGAGCCCGCCGGGGAGGAGCGGCCGGGGTTCCGGCGGGTCCGCCTCCGGGTCCGGGGACGGGAGTCGCAGCAGGCCCAGGCCCTCACCGAGTTCCGCTGGGGCGTGTGGCGGGGGTCCACGGTTTCGCTCCGGAGCCGGGGGGAGGGGAAGGAGCTGATCTCGATCGTGAGCGCCGAGGTCCTCTCCGTCGCCCCTCCGGCGGGACGCTGAGTGACGGCCGGGGGCGCGCCGACCATCCGCTGGAGCGGCCGGGGCTCGCTCGCGATCGCGGCCGTGGCGGGCGCGGCCCGCGCCCTCGCCGGGCCCGCCCGTCCCGTCCTCGCGATCCTCGACCGGGCGGGGGAGGTCCTGGCCCGCAGCGCCGTCGCCGTGGCGGCGGTGGCCCTCGTCGGCGTCCCCCTGCTCCGCCTCGCGTTCGGGGACGGGGCCGCGGCGGTGCCCGCGGTCGTCCTCGCGGGCGCCGCCGGGACCGCCCTCCTCCTCAGGCTCGCGGCGCGCCTGCACGAGGGGGATGACCGGGCGCTGGTGGTGCGGGTGGTGCTCCTCGGGCTCGGGCTCCGCGTCGCCATGGCGGCGACGCTCGCCGCCCTGGGCGGCTTCCCCGACGAGCACGGGACCTACGACCCCGTCGCCCGGGAGGTCGCGCGGGACTGGTCCGCGGGGGAGGGGCTCCCCCCGGTCCCCGTCGCGCAGGGGCGCTGGGCCTACCTCGGCCTCCTCTCCGGCTCCTACCTCCTGGTCGGGCCCTGGATGGCGGCGGGGCGGCTCCTCGGCGTCCTGCTCGGTCTCGGCGCCGCGCTCCTCGCCGGAGAGGTGGCCCGCCCCCTCGGGGGACGCCGGGCCGCGGCCCTGACGGTGGCGGTTCTGGCCCTCCACCCCGAGCAGGCCCTGTGGTCCACGACCCTCTCCCGGGACGCCCTCTCCGTCTTCCTGGTGCTGGCCTCCCTCGCCGTCGTCCTCCGCGCGCCGGGGCGCCTCCTCCCCTGGAGGATCCTCCTCGCGGCGGGTCCCCTGGCGCTCCTCGCGATGAACTCCCTCCCGCAGGCGCTGGCCCTCGGGACCGCCCTCGCCGGGGCCGCCCTCGTCGAGGGCGCGGCGGCGCTCCGGGAGGGCGCGCGGGGGTTCGCCCGCGCCGCGCTCGCGCTCCTCCTCGCCGCGGTCGCCGCGGGCCTCGTCCTCGACCGGCTCGGGCCCTGGCTCACCCTGGAGCAGGTCTCGCTCCTGAGAAGCGGGGCGCTCCGGGGCGACCTCGGGGCCCTGGCCGCGCGCGGGGGACTCCCGGCGGACTTCCTCCCGGGCCTGCGGCTCTGCGGACCGTGGGACGTCCTCCTGCTGCTCCCCGCCGGCGCCGCCTTCGTCCTGTTCGCCCCATGGCCCTGGACCGCGGTCCACGCCCTCCGCGCGGCCTACGCGGGGCCGGCGCTGGCGGGGGCCGTCGTGACCGTGCTCGGGGTCGCGGGGATCGCGGGGGCGTCGTTCCGGGGCGCGCGGGCCGCGGTCGCGCCGGTCCTGTTCGTCCTCGCCTCCCTGGCGACGCTGGCGCTCCTGGAGGGGAACAGCGGGATCGTGGTGCGCCACCGTCTCCCGCTCGGGGCGGTGCTCGCCGTGGGGGCGGGGCTCCTCCTCGCGGGGTTCGAGCGTGGGAGCGAGCAGAGGCGCTCGTGACGACTCTCTACTTCGCCGCTTCCTTGGCCTTCTCCGCGTCCATCGCGGCGAGCTTCAGCGACCACTCGCGGACGAGTTCCCGGTACTTCTCCGGGACCTTGTCGAAGTCCTTGTTCTCGACCGCCTCGCGGACCTTGTCCGGGAGACGCGCGAGGAACACGGACCTCGGGTCCTCCCTGCGCGGCGGCTCCTTCGTGGTCTCGGGCTTCGCCGCGTCCGGGCTGGCGGGCTGCTTCGACCGCTCCCCGCCCGTGGGGTCGCCCCCCTTCTTCTCGGCGTTCTCCTTCTCCTTCTTCGCGCGCTCCGCGAGTTCCGTCTCGCGCTGCTCCCTCTCGCGGCGCTGCGCCTCGCTCTCGCTCGAACGCTCGCGGGCCGCGGAGTGGTCCTGCCCGCAGGAGGGGCACTTCCCGGACTCGGACGGCGAGGACGAACTGTCCCCCCCCGAACCGTCTCAGGTGCCGGGGAGCTTCAGGAGTTCCAGGATGCCGGACACGATCTGCCTGCCGCCCTCGGCGGAGCCCTGGAGGAGCTTCGCCATGTCCTCCTTGGCCTGCTCGCCGCGGGCCTTCGCTTCCTCGAGGGGCTTCCCCGGCTTCGCCTCGGCCTTCGGGGCCTCCTTCGCGCCCTCGGCGGCGGCGCCGCCCCGGGCGAGCCGGGTGAGGGCCTCCTCGTTCTCCTTCAGCGCGCGGGAGATCTTCCGGGCCAGCTCCTTGGCGGCATCCTCGGTGCTCCGGGTGCCCTCCGTCGGGCCCTCCGCCCGCGCGGGCGCGGGGGCGAGGAACACCAGGGCGAGGGCCGCGGCTCCCGCGGCGACGAGGGTCGTACGGCGCATGGGGCAATCCTCCGGACCGAAGGCGATCCTACCATTGGACGCCCCGGAGCGATCCCCTGCTCCCGGGGAGGAGGCGGAGAGGATGCCCTGGGCCCTGGGCCACGGAGCGGACAGGAAGCCCGCGCCGAAGACTGGAGGGGGCCCTCCTCCAACGAAAAGGGCCCCGCCGGCCTCCCGGAGGAGACCGACGGGGCCCCGCCGCTCCCGCGTCCCTAGGACAGGTGGCGCGAGATCAGCTTCGTCATCTCGAACATGTTGACCTGCTTCTTGCCGCCGAAGACCGCGACGAGGTTCTCGTCGGCGTTGATCATCCGCCGGTTCTTCTTGTCCTGCAGGCCGTTACGCTTGATGTAGGCCCACAGCTTCTTCGTGACCTCCGTCCGCGGCAGGGGCTTGTTGCCCACGACCGTGGCCAGCTTCTCGCTGGGGGTGAGAGGCCTCATGAACGCCGCATTCGGCTTCCGCTTCGCCAAGGCAACCTCCTTGTGTCTGTCCGTATCCCCGGGGGAGTCCGTCCCCCGAACTCTTCGTGGTGATCGGCTCCGCCGCCGCCACCTATCAAGGGGCCACTCTATAGGAGAGAGGGGTCGTTTCTCCTATGGAAAACGGCCGTTTCCATGGGGAAAACGGGCGGAACAGTGACCTTCCCCCTATGGGAATCGGGGGAAAGCCTGCCCTCCCACGGACTTGGGTCACGTTCCCGCCCCCTCCGGGGAGCGCTCCCGGCGCCGGAATTCCTTGGTGCGGTCCACCGGATTCCGCATCCTGCTGCGCCCCCCGAGCGAGGTCGGCGGGGGGGCGCCCCCTGCGAGGTCCCCCCTCTGATGGCTCTTGGACACGTCCTCGCCGTCGCCGCCCTCGCCTTCGCCGGGTGCGCCGTCCCCGGTACTCCCTCCGCCGGGACCTCCTCAGCCGCGCGCGAGCCCGCGCCGGAGCAGGCGCCGGTCCCGCTCTTCGTCGCCGACGGATCGGTGGCCCGCGACCCGGAAACCGAGGCCCCCGTCTACCTCTGCCGCGGGGCGCTCGCGCCCGCGGGGTGCCCGCGCTGGAACGCGGACGGGACGGTCGTGCGGGACGAGTCCACCGGCGCCCCGGTCTTCGAGGAACGCGCGGACGGGCGGGTGGTCCGGGTCCTGCTCGTCGTGCCCTAGGCCGGGCCTACTTCAGGCGCTCCACGACGAGGTCGTCGAAGCGGGTCACGGAGTCGGCCTTGGTCCAGAGGCCGATCGCCCCCTCGGCGTAGGTGTCGTCCTCGGCGCGCAGGAGCCACTTCCCGTCGAGCGCCGCACGGAGGACGCGGCCCTGGGCCTCCACCTCGATCACGTGCCAGGTCCCGAGCGGCGGCGGCTCCACCTGCGCGGTCGCGAGCTGCCAGCGCCGCCCGCCGCCGATGACGTAGAGGCGGAAGTTGTCCTCCATGGCGTTGGCCCGCACGAGGTAGCCGTCCGCGGGTCCCCGCGCGCGGAAGAGGATCCCGCCGCTCGCGTCCTCCAACCCCCTGACGGGCTTGAAGGAGACGCGGACGCGGAAGTCCCTCGGCGTCCCCGCGGCCTCGCCCGCGAGGAGGACCGCCCAGGGGTCCACGGCCTGCGACTGCTCCAGCGCCATCCCCGGGCTCGGCCCCGTGGCGTCGGCGACGGCGGCCCAGGTCCCCGCGGCCGGGGCGAAGCCTGCCGGGACCGCGCCCGCCGCGAGGTCGTCGAACTTCCATGCGCGGGTCTCGAGGGCCGGCGAGGGGGCGGGGTTGGCGACGGGCGGCGGCTCCGCGCGCGCCGGCGGCGCGGTCTCCTCGGAGGCGGAGTCCCCCCGGCGGTGCCCGGTGCAGCCCCCGCAGCCGAGGGCGGCGGCGAGGAGGGGGAGCAGCGCGAGGAGGGCCGCCCTCACAGCCTCACGTACTCCCACTCGAAGGGCTTCTTGTTGATCCCGTGGGCCGGGGGGGCGATCCAGGAGGCGATCTTCCCCGGTTCGTGGACCTCGTGCATCAGGGACTGCACGTAGGCGCGGTCGGCCTCGTCCGGGAGCCACTCGTGCTTGCGGCGGTCCCAGGTCTCCCCGGTGAGCAAGTTCCCGTCCGGGTCGAAGCGGTGCGCCGCGTGGACCCCGATGTGCCTGTGGAACCGCCGGCTCGGGAGGCGGAAGCGGAACTCCAGGCCCGCCTTCTCCAGGATGGCGTTCCACTTCCTCACCCCGCGCTCGTTGTCCTCGACGTAGGCGTCGCGCAGCAGCTCGTTCATGGCGTTGCGGAGCGGGACCTCCTCGCGGACGAGCCTCCCCTCCTTCACCTGCTCCATCGTGTAGGCGGCGTCGAGCGCGCGGTGGTCCGCGTAGGTCTCCTCGCGGTGGCGCCCCTTCAGCCCGGAGGCGAAGAAGTCGGCCGCGTTGGAGGAGACCTCCCCGCCGAAGAGGTCGAGCGAGAGGGCGTACCAGAGGTTGATGGACTTCTGGATCGTGGCGAGGTCGAGGGCCCCGTGCCTGCGCGGGTCGTCCCCCTTGTGCGAGAGGGCCAGGTCCACGGTCCGCTGGATGACCCGCCCCACGCCCGTCTCGCCGACGAACATGTGGTGCGCCTCCTCGGTCAGCATGAACTTGCAGGTGCGCGAGAGCGGGTCGAAGCCGCTCTCGGCCAGCGCGAGGAGCTGGTACTTCCCGTCCCGGTCCGTGAACATCGTGAACATGAAGAAGTCGAGCCAGTTCTCGATGGGCTGGTTGAAGGCCCCGAGGATCCTCGGGCGGTCCGGGTCGCCGCTGCGGCGCGCGAGCAGCTCCTCGGCCTCGTGGCGGCCGTCGCGGCCGAAGTGGGTGTGCAGCAGGTAGACCATGGCCCAGAGGTGGCGGCCCTCCTCGACGTTGACCTGGAAGAGGTTGCGCAGGTCGTAGAGGCTCGGCGCGGTCTTCCCCAGCAACCGCTGCTGCTCGACGCTGGCGGGCTCCGTGTCCCCCTGGGTGACGATGATGCGCCGGAGCATGTTCCGGTACTCGCCGGGGACCTCCTGCCAGGCCGGGTCGCCGAGGTGGTCGCCGAAGCCGACCTTGCGGTCGGGGATCGCGGGCTCGAGGAAGATCCCCCAGCGGTAGTCGGGCATCTTCACGTAGTCGAAGTGGGCCCAGCCGCCCGCCTCGACGGAGACCGCGGTCCGGAGGTAGACGTCCTTCTCCTGGAAGCCCTCCGGCCCCATGTCCCTCCACCACTTGAGGAACTCCGGCTGCCACTGCTCCAGCGCGCGCTGCAGCCGCTTGTCGTCGGTGAGCCCGACGTTGTTGGGGATCTTCGCGTTGAGATCGACGTTCGCCATCGCCGCTCCGCTCCTCGGGGCCCGTCGCCCCGCCGGGGGGCTCGGCCGCGGCCCTCCATCATAGGGGAGCCCGCGCGCTCCCCCCGACGATAAGACGCCTCCCGTTGACTTCCGGCACCCGCCCCTTACGATCCCCGTATCGGGTCGTTCGAGGCGGGCGTGCGGGGTCCGGGAGGCCGGTGAGGATGCCGTCCGTCCGCGGTCCGCTCGCCGTCGCCCTCGCGCTTGCGGCGGCGGCCGCACCGGCAGGCCTCGCGGGGATCTCGCGCGAGAGGATTCCGTTCCCCTATGGCTTCGACCTTGCCACCGGCTCGTCCAGCGCGCCCTCGATCGCCACCACTCCGGACGGAGCGCCCCACATCCTCTACCCGCAGGCCGGGCAGATCCTCCACCACGCCTGGCGCAGGGGAGGGACCTGGAGGGACGAGGTCGTGGATCCCCGGTACGCATGGTCCGAGGCCCAGTCGATCGCGGTGGATGGGCTCGGCCGGGTCCACGTCGCCTACAGCGCCTACGACGAGCCGTACTCCGGTGAAGCGGTGGTCATGCACGCCGTCCGCGACGATTCCGGCTGGAGCCTCACCGAGATCGCCCCGGGTCGATTGGCCGTTCTCTACCTGGGTCCCGACGATCGCCCGCGGATTGTGTTCGAGGGACCCGATCGGATGGAGGTTGCGACCTTCGACGGGCTGGGCTGGGGGGTCGGGGAGTTCGGCCCGGCGCCGCCGGATTCCATCCGGCCGCTCGCCCTCCTGCCGGACTCGGAGGGGCATCTCCACGCCCTGGCAGATCGGGGCGGCGGATGGGGAGGGGACTACGCCACCGACGCCACGGGGACCTGGGTACGAACGACCGAGTGGGGCGTGTCCCTCGCCCTCGACCGCCAGGGGCATCCCCACCTCGCCACCGGGGCGGCGACCGGCATCGAGGGGGCGAGGGACCGGTTGGTCCACCGCTGGTTCGACGGCGCTGTTTGGCAGGGGGAGGACGTGCTCGAGTGGGGGGTGGCCCCCCGGCTGCGGGACGCCCCCCGCATCGGGCTGGACGCGGCGGGACGTCCCTTCCTCGTCTACTACCAGCTGGAGGAGTTCCCGGACGGTGCCACGGCGACCATCCGGCTGGCGTACCACGACGGATCCGGGTGGCGGGATCTCCGGGTCGGCCGGCCCGGCCCCGCCTTCCCGTTGCCTCCCGCAGTTGCGGGCGACGGTTCGATCCACGCGATCTGGATCGGCGCGTGGGCGCGCGTCGCGCTGCCCGACCTGCAGGCCGACGCGGAGCAGGTCCGGTCGGAGTCCGTGGAGGACGGCGCGCGCCTTGCGGGCGCGCTCCGCGTCCGCAACCTCGGGGCCGGCCGGTCGCGGGCGACGCGGGCCCGCTTCTATCTCTCCGACGACGACCTCTTCGACGAGGGCGACGAACCGATCGCCGGCTCCCTGGGCGTCCCGGCCCTCCCGCCCGGAGGGAAGGCGCGAATCCCGCTCGCGCTGCACGTCCCCGGCCCCGTCGCGGGGAAGCGCCTTCTGATGGTCCTCGATCCCGCCCGCCGTCTCCACGACATCGACCGCCCGAACAACACGGCCGCAATCCCCCTCGGGGAATGACGCCCGGCAGTGGGCGATCCTGGACTCGAACCAGGGACCCCCTCCTTGCAAGAGAGGGATTCGCCAGGAAGACACGCGGGAAGCGGGCGGAGGCGAACGACCCGGAGGGAGATCGGGCCCCAGCCGTCCCCACCCCACGCTGCGGTCTTCCCGACGGGCGGGCTAGGTCCTCTTCCAGTCGAAGACCGGGCGCTCGGGCTTGCCGTACATGGTGAGCGCGCCGCGCTCGCCGACGGCGTTGGGGCGCTGGAAGATCCAGTTCTGCCACGCCGAGAGGCGCCCGAAGACCTTGGTGTCCGGGGTCTCCGGCCCGGCGAACCGGAGGTTGGCCTCCATCCCCGTGAGCGCGTCCGGGGAGAGGCTCACCCGCTCCTCGCACGCCATCCGGACCTCGTCCTCCCAGTCGATGGAGTCGAGGGCGAAGGTGACGAGGCCCGCCTCGTCAGCGGCGCGGGCGTCGAGGGGCCCCTTCGCGGCCAGGGCGGCCTCGGCCCGCGCGGGCTCGGCGAGGAAGCGGCTCTGGAGGCGCGTGAGTCCGTTCCCCATGGGGAGCGGGCCCCCGTTCATGGGGGAGGTCGCCAGCGTCACCTTCCCCGCGCCGTCGTCGAGCATGTAGGAGCGGTCCGCGGCGAGCGCGATCTCCAGGAGCGAGCCCGCGAAGCAGGAGCCCTCGTCCACGAGCGCGAAGAGGGTCTTGGCCGTGAAGTCGAGGCGCCGGAGCGTGCGGGCCGCGTGCGCCACGACCTCGCGGGCGAACCAGTCCTTCCCCGCGGCGGCAGCGAGCGCCCGGTCCCATGCCAGGACGCGCCCGGGGTCCCCGCGGGTCCGGAGGAGGACGAGGCCGATCTCCAGGTGGTTCACGCGGAGGCGCAGCAGCGCGTCGTCGAGCTCCCGGAACGCCCGCAGCGCCCAGAGCCCGCTCCCCTCCCCGCGCATCGCCCCGGCGGAGGCGGGCGGCGGGCCCGGGGGGCCTTCGATCGTGAGCGCGGCGGTGCGGGCCGGGGGGTCGAGCGCGAGCGTGACGAAGCGCCAGCGGACCGCGTCCCCCGCGACCACCGGGGCCAGCGGCTCGAGCGCGACGCCGGGGCCCTTCCGCTCCGGGTGGGCCCGGGCGCCCTCCTCGGCCAGCCGGCGGGCCTCGGCCTGCACCGACTCGGCGAAGCGGCTCCGGGGGACGACCAGGTCCACGAGGCCCCAGTCCTGGGCCCGCTTCCCCTTGATCCCCTCGGCCAGCGTGCAGAAGACGTCGGCCCGGTCGCGGCGGACCTTCCGCTTGTCCACCACGCGAGTCAGGCCGCCCGTTCCCGGGAGGACCCCGAGCAGCGGCACCTCGGGAAGCGACACCGCGCTGTTCCCGTCGTCCACGAGCACGATCTCGTCGCAGGCCAGCGCCAGCTCGTAGCCCCCCCCGGCGCAGGTCCCGTTCAGCGCCGCCACCGACTTGAGGCCGCTCTCGCGGCTCGCGTCCTCGAGCGCGATGCGCGTCTCGTTCGTGAACTTGCAGAAGTTCACCTTGAAGGCGTGGGAGGAGGTGGCCAGCATGAAGATGTTGGCGCCCGCGCAGAAGACGCGGTCCTTGGCGCTCTCCACGACCAGCGCCCGCACCTCCGGGTGCTCGAACCGGAGCCGCTGGATCGCGTCGGCCAGTTCGATGTCCACGGAGAGGTCGTAGGAGTTGAGCTTGAGGGAGTAGCCCGGCCGGAGCCCCTGGTCCTCCTTCACGTCCATCGTGAGGCGCGCCACCGGGCCGTCGAAGGCCAGCCGCCAGTGCCGGTACCGGTCCGGGTGCGTCTCGAAGTCCACGGGCGGGAGGTCGGGGCTGTCCTTGGTCATGGGCCCCGGACTCTACCCCCGCGCGGGCCGGTGGCGCGCATTCGTCGAAACGCCGACGGCCGCCTCCTCGTCGCCAATCCTGCTTGCTCCGGGAGGCCCTTCCGGGACAATCGCCGGCTTGCGCCGCGGGGGAGCCCCCGGCGCGGGCGGGAGGGCCGACCCGGTGGCGGAACGGAGGAAGGACGCTTCGTCGGCGGCGGCCGGGGCGGAGCCCCCGCCCGGCCCCGTCTCCTGCGTCGATCCCGACGGGAACCTCGTCGGCGGCGGGAAGCCGCCGCTTCCCGACGAGAAGGTGGCGGGGCTGTACCGCCACATGGTCCGCGCGCGGCGCTTCGACGCCCGGCTCCTCAAGCTCCAGCGCCAGGGCCGCATCGGGACCTTCGCCCCCTGCTTCGGGCAGGAGGCGGCCCAGGTGGGCTCCATCTCCGCCCTGGAGAAGACCGACTGGTTCGTCCCCTCCTTCCGGGAACTGGGCTGCGCGCTCTACCGCGGCGCCCCGCTGAAGAGCGTCCTCCTCTACGCCATGGGGCTCGAGGAGGGCTCCGTGATGCCGAAGGGGGCGCGGGACCTCCCCATCTCGATCCCCGTGGGGGGGCAGTCCTCCCACGCGGTGGGGCTCGCCTGGGCGATGAAGCTCCGGGGCGAGAAGTCCGCGGCCATCGTGTACTTCGGCGACGGGGCGACCTCCGAGGGGATCGTCCACGAGTCGATGAACTTCGCCGGCGTCCTCGGGCTGGGCGTCATCTTCTTCTGCCAGAACAACCAGTGGGCCATCTCCACGCCCCGCCGGATGCAGGCCGCCGCCGCCGCGCTGGCCCCGCGGGCCGCGGCCTACGGCTTCCCCGGCGTCCAGGTGGACGGGAACGACGTGCTGGCCGTGCACCAGGTCGTCTCCGAGGCGGCGAAGCGGGCGCGGGAGGGGGGCGGGGCGACCTTCGTGGAGGCCATCACCTACCGCCGCGGCCTCCACACCACCGCCGACGACCCGCGGGTGTACCGCTCCGAGGCCGAGGAGAAGGAGTGGGAGAAGAAGGACCCCGTGGACCGGGCCCGTCACTACCTGGAGAAGCGGAAGGCGTGGGACGAGAAGCAGCAGACCGCGCTCGAGGCGGAGATCGACGCCGAGATCCAGAAGGCCCTCGAGGAGGCCGAGGCCTACCGCGCGACCGGGGTGGACCCGCTCGAGATGTTCGACTTCGTCTACGTCGAGATGCCGCCCTACCTCCTCAAGCAGCGGAGGGAGGCGGAGGAGGCCTTCCGCGGGCGCAACGTGGTCGCGGGGGCCAGCGAGGCGAAGAAGGGCCCGGGCGGGGCGGCCGCGGTGGGGGAGCTGGAGGAAGCCCCCGAGGAGAAGCCCCGATGAGCGCCGCCGCCGCCGGCACCGCGACGCGGCTCACCATGGTGGAGGCGCTCAACCGCGCGCTGGCCGAGGAGATGGAGCGGGACGAGCGCGTCCTCCTCCTCGGCGAGGACGTGGGCGTGGACGGGGGCGTGTTCCGCGTGACGAAGGGGCTCCAGGCGCGCTTCGGCAAGCACCGCGTCGTGGACACCCCGCTCGCCGAGGCGTGCATCGTGGGGGCGAGCGTCGGGCTCGCGCTCGGCGGGATGCGCCCCGTGTGCGAGATGCAGTTCTCGGGCTTCATGAACTTCGCCTACGGGCAGATCCAGCCGCACCTGTCCCGCTGGCTCGGCCGCACGCGCGGGGTGCAGCGGATGCCCGTGGTGATCCGCGCCCCCTCGGGCGGGGGGATCCGCGCGCTGGAGCACCACAGCGAGTCGGAGGAGATGTCCTACGTCTCGGTCCCGGGGCTCGTGGTCCTCATGCCCTCGGGGCCCCGGACCGCCTACGGCCTCATGAAGGCCGCCATCCGGAGCGAGGAGCCGGTGATCTTCTTCGAGCCGAAGTCCATCTACCGGGCCTTCCGGGAGGAGGTCCCGCAGAAGGGGGAGCCCTTCCCCATCGGGCGCGCGGTCGTGGACCGGGAGGGGACCGACCTCACCGTGGTGACCTGGGGGGCGATGCTGCGGAAGTGCCGCGAGGCCGCCGACCGCGTCACGCGGGACACGGGGGCCTCCATCGAGATCGTCGATCTCCTCACCCTCAAGCCCATGGACCCGCACGCCGTCATGGACTCGGTGCGCAAGACCGGGCGCTGCGTCGTGGTCCACGAGGCCCCGCGCACGGGCGGGTTCGCCGGGGAGATCTTCGCCCGCATCGCCGAGGAGAAGGACGTCTTCTACGGGCTCCGCGCCCCCCCGGCACGAGTCGCCTCCTACGACGTCCCCTACCCCCTCTTCGCGCGGGAGAACGCCTGCTTCCCGGACGTGGAGAGGATCGAGGCGCAGATGAAGGCGACGCTGGCGGAGGGGTGACCGGAATCGAACGGCCCCGGGGGTCGCCCCCCGGGGCCGTTGTTGTCGGCGTCGGTGCTAATCGACGGGGACGACGTTGGCGGCGCGGAGGCCCTTCTCGCCCTGCGTGATCTCGAAGGTGACCTTCTGACCGTCGCGGAGGGTCTTGAAGCCCTCGACCTGGATGGCGGAGAAGTGGCAGAACACGTCCTTCCCGTCATCCCCTGAGATGAACCCGTAGCCCTTCTGGTCCGAGAACCACTTGACCGTTCCGGTCGGCATCGATGAGACCCTCCTGCAAAGACCCCCGACACGGGGGCTCAATCCCGCCCCCTCGCGGGGGCAAAAAATAACCGCGGCACCTCGCGGTACCGCGGCGCCAAGGCTCGATCAGGTCTTTCTACCCGTCAGCATCGTCAAGGACGACTGTACCCGATCCCGCGGGGGAGGCAACGGAAAAGGCTAGATAGCCACGACCTCGACCACCTCCGGGACGACCTCCTTCAGCCGGCTCTCGATCCCCAGCCGGAGCGTGGCCGTGGAGGAGGGGCAGCCGGAGCAGGACCCCTGGAGGACGAGGCGCACGAGCCCGTCGTCGTAGCCCGCGAAGATGATGTCCCCTCCGTCCCCCTGGACGTAGGGGCGGATCTCCTCGAGGACCGCGCGGATGCGCGCCTCGATCTCGGAAGCCGGGCCCGAGGCGGACGCGGCCCCCGGGGGCAGCACCTTCTCCCCGGAGCGGAGGAACTCCCGGATCGCCTGTCCCACGCGGTGCGCCTCCGTGGCCCAGGCCTCGGGGTCGGAGCGGCTCACGGTGACGAAGCTCCCCGCCACGAACACGCCCGTCACCCCCTCCAGCGCGAAGAGGCGCCGCGCGAGGGGGGACCGCTCCGCCGCGGCCGCGTCCTGGAACTGCGCGGTGCGCCCCTCGAGCAGCGGGCGGTCCACCGTGAACTTGAGGCTCGCGGGGTTCGGCGTGGGGGAGGCGAGTATGCGGACGGGGGCCGCGTCGGGCGCGGCGCCGCGGGCGGGTTCCTGGGGCATCGTGCGGGTCTCCTCCTCCTCGTCGGGGCCCCCCCATCCTACCGGCCCGCGCGGGCGGGCCCTTGCTTCCGGCACCCCGTTCCCGATAGCGTCACCGGTCCGCGGCGTGGGCGGGTCCTCCCGGAGGGCAGCGGCGTGATCACCAGGCATTCGATCGGGCACGTGGAGTGGGCCTGCACGGACTTCAAACGGACGGTGAAGTTCTACCGGTCGCTCTTCGGCTGGGAGTTCCGCCCCTTCGGGAACAACTACATGCTGTTCAAGGCCCCGGGCTGCACCTCCGGGGGGTTCATCCGCGTCTCCAGGCCGGCCCTCGTCGGCCCGGGCTTCTCGCCGCTGGTCTACGTCGAGGTGGACGCCATCGACCCCTACCTCAAGAAGGTCAGGAGCGTGGGCGGGAGGGTCTCCACCCCGAAGACCCAGATCCCGGGGACGGGGTCCTTCGCGCACCTCCGGGACCCCGACGGGAACCTCGTGGTGCTCTACGAGGAGAAGCGGCGCTAGGCGCGCCCCCGCAGCGGGCCCCGTGGAACCCCGTCCCCACCTCCTCGAGCTGCTCCCCGGGGAGCTGGCGTCGCATCTGCGCGCGAACGGGGTCCCGGTCCGCGACGAGGACGCCCGGCGGCACCAGGCGCAGATCCTCTCCGCGCGGGGGCCGGAGGCCGCGCGGCGGCGCCCGCTCGGGAAGCGGCTCCGCGCCGCGGCCACGGCGCTCACAGACGGCGGCGGCCTCGAGGTCCTCGACCGCGCCGAGGACCCCGCGGACCGCTTCGTGAAGTACCTCTTCCGCTCCCCGGACGGGGCGCTCCACGAGGCGGTGCGGATCCCGCTCCACAGGCCGGGGCGCTTCTCGGTCTGCCTCTCGTCGCAGGCGGGGTGCGCGATGCGCTGCGCCTTCTGCGCCACGGGGCGGCTCGGCCTCCGGCGGAACCTCCGCGCGTGGGAGATGGTGGCCGCGTTCCTCCGCGTGCGGGACGAGGCGCCGGGCCGCGCGACGGGGGCGGTCTTCCAGGGCCAGGGGGAGCCTTTCCACAACTACGACGAGGTGATCCGCGCGGCCCGGGTCCTTTCGCACCCCTGCGGCGGGCAGGTCCGCGGGGACGCCATCACGATCTCGACCGTGGGCCTCGTCCCCGAGATCCGCCGCTACACCCGCGAGGGCCACCCCTACAGGCTCATCGTCTCCCTGACCTCGGCGGTCCCGGAGCGGAGGGCCGCGCTCCTGCCGGTCGCGGGGCGCACGCCCGTCGAGGAGCTGGCGGCGGCCATCCGCGAGCACGCGGCCACCCGCAGCGGGCTCACGACCGTGGCGTGGGTGCTCCTCGGGGGCGTCAACACCGGGGACGACGAGGTCGAGGCGCTGCGGCGGCTGCTCGACGGCGTCCCGCTGCGGTTCAACATCATCGACGTGAACGACCCGCGCCCGGACGGGTTCCGGCGGGCCTCGGACGAGGAGCGTCGGGACTTCGTCCGCCGGCTCCAGGTCCTCCGCGCCCCCGTGGTGCGCCGCTACTCGGGAGGCGCCAACCGCCACGCCGCCTGCGGGATGCTGGCGTCCACGCGGTGGGGACCCGCCTAGCGACCGGGGTCTCGCCCTTCGCTTGGCCGGAGGCCGCCCCTCACACCCCGTGCAGGACGGCGCGGACCTTCCGGACGACCTCCGCCTGCTTGAAGGGCTTCTGGAGGAAGGCCGCGCCCTCCTTGAAGACCCCCTCGAGGACGCCGCTCTGGACGTCCTCCTTCTCCACGAAGCCGGAGACGTACAGGACCTTCATCCCGGGCCGCTGCGGCTGCATCGCGCGGGCCAGCGCGAGGCCGCTCATCCCGGGCATGACGTAGTCGGTGAGGAGGAGGTCGATGGGGCCCTTGCGGTCCCCGGCGACCTTCAGCGCCGCGGGGCCGTCGGACGCCTCGAGGACCTCGTAGCCGACCTCCCGGAGGGCCTCGACGGCCAGACGGCGGACCTCCTCGGTGTCATCCACGACGAGGACCGTCTCCTTCCGGCCGGGTGCTCGCTTCTCAGCCACCGCCGGAAGCCTACCGCGTCGCCTCCGCCCGCGCCAGCGCGGGGATGCAGGTCGCCTACCGGGGCGCACCCGGCGGCCCGCGCAGGGCCACCTGCCCCCTCCGGCAGGCGTCCAGGGAGAGGCCGAGCACCCGCGCCGCCTCCTGCGGCGCGTGGAACCCGGTCGAGTTCTCCGCCTCCACGAAGTCGAGGAGGAACTGGGCCCGGCGCTGGAAGCCCCGCGCCGGGGCGAGGGCCTCGTCGCCCGCCCCGGCGGCCCGCGCGGCCTTCAGGTCGGCGATGAGGTCCATGAGGGCGTCCATGGCCAGGTTGCGGAGCTGGAAGGTCCGCTCCTGGATCGTCTCCACGCGCGCGCGGAGCTCCTCCTCGGGCCAGCGGTGGCAGGTCTGGCAGGCCCGGTTGATGTTGAGGAGCGGGCTGCGGACGTGGTGGTCGCTGATCTTGAGCGCCCCCTCCCGCTTGTAGGGCATGTGGCAGTCCGCGCAGGCCACTCCGGAGCGCGCGTGGATCCCCTGGTTCCACATCTCGAACTCCGGGTGCTGTGCCTTGAGGACCGGCGCCCCCGTTTCCGCGTGGACCCAGTCCTTGAAGCCGGTCTCCTCGTAGTAGGAGAGGATCTCGTCGGCCCGCAGCCCCTTCGCCCACGGGTAGGTGAGCCGCTTCTCCGGGCCCTTGAAGTAGTACTCGACGTGGCACTGCCCGCAGACGAAGGAGCGCATCTCCTGGCGGGTCGCCATGGCGTTCACGTCGTAGTCCTGCACCCCCTGGGCGGCCTTGAGCGCCCGGATCCCCTCGAGGAATGCCGGGCGGGTCACGCGCAGCTGCATCGTCGCCGGGTCGTGGCAGTCGATGCAGGCCACGGGGTGCGTGACCAGCTTCCGCGCCTCCGCGTAGGGCATGGAGTTCAGCCTCTCGAACCCCTTCACGAGGTCCCCGTCCCCCGCCTTCCGGTAGGCGACGGTGACTGAGGCGTGGCAGTGGAGGCAGGTCCCCGGCTGCTTCGCCGCGTGCTGGCGCCCGGTGAACGCCTGGTCGTCGAGCATGAAGGCGTGGCCGCGCTCCTCGCGGAAGTCCGCGGCGAAGGCGTACCCCGCCCACATCGCCTTCAGGCGGGGGTCCTGCTCCAGCTTCGACCGGGCGACGACGGAGCGGGGGTCGATCGCCGTCGGGGTCCGCGGGACCGCCTCGCTCCCGCCGAAGCGGGTGCGTACCTGGTCCACCGTCCGGCGGTATCCGTCGTACTGGAGAGGGAAGTTCTTTCCCCAGATCGCCGGGTCCTCGATGGTGTCGGTGAGCTCCACCACCCGGTAGAAGGGGTTCCGCGCCTCCACCTTCCTCTCGAAGATGTTCACCAGGAGCGCCGTCGCCCCCGCCGCCGCGCCCGCGGCGACCAGGGCGGTGACCAGGAACAGCCGGCCCCGCCCCCGGCCCTGTGCGCCCGTGCCCTCGGTCACCGGATCACCTCTCGTGTCCCACGGAGGCGTGGCAGCGCGCGCAGTCCGGCCCCCCGGGGCCGTCGTGCGCGCCGCCCATCGCCTCGACGACGTCGGCGTGGCACTTCAGGCACGCCTGCTGCGCGATCGCGCGGTTGTGCGGCTTGATCCGGAGCGGATCGGGGAACCGTCCGGTCGTGAAGGCGAAGGAGTGCCAGAAGCCGTTGGAGGCCTTCGTGGCGTACTTCGGGAGGAACCCGGCGGGGGTGTGGCAGTCGTTGCAGGTCGCCACGGACCGGTGGCTCGACTTGAGCCACGCGTCGTAGTGCTCCTGCATGACGTGGCAGTTGGCGCAGGCCGCGGGGTCGTTGGTGAGGTAGGACGCGCCCCTGGCGTAGACGAAGGTGTACCCCCCGACCCCCGCCGCCAGCCCCAGGGCCGCGGCGGCGGCGAGGAGGGCGGGACGGGCGAGCCGGCCGCGGAGGCGGGGATCGAGGGGGGCCATCGGTCACCGGGCTCGCGGGGGAGGGCGGAGGCCGCCGGGGAGCGTCCCGCGGAAAAGACCGGGTCCCCGGGGAGAAAGCCGCGACGCAAGGGCCCGCCAGGGCACGGTGACTTCGGTCCGCCGGTTGCGGGAGGTCCGGAGGTCGCGGGACGCATCGGACGCCCGAAAGGAGCTCGCCATGGCCCGGATCCTCGAGACCTTGGAGCGGCACGCCCTGTTCACGGGGCTCCCCTCCGAGGAGTTCGCCTCCCTCCTGCTCGACTGCAGGATGTGCACGCCGCTGCGCGGCGGGCACCTCTACGAGGCGGGGGACGAGGCGGATGCCTTCTACATCCTCGTGTCGGGCCGCGTCAAGCTCGCGAACGGGTCCCCCTCCACCCGCGAGCACGTGATGGAGCTGGTCGGACCCGGGGACGCCTTCGCCCTCCTCCCGCTCTTCGACGCCCGCCGCTACGGCGAGACGGCGACCGCGCTCGAGGACTCGGTGGTCATCCGGGTGCCCCGGGAGGCCTTCCTCCGGCTGCTCTCCCGCCGCCCCGAGGTCGCCGGGCGCGTGGCCCGCGAGGTCGCGGCGCAGGCCTGGAGGCTCCGGGAGCGCCTGGAGGCGATGAGCACCCGCAGCGTCCCCGCGCGCGTGGCCGCCCACATCCTCGGGCTGGCCGATCGCGAGTCCGGCGGTGGACACCCCGGCGCGATCGTGGACCTGGGCGCCGCCCGGGGGGTGGTGGCGGGCACCCTGGGGACGGTCCCGCGGGTCCTCGTCCGGACCCTGCGCGCCCTGGAGCGGGAGGGGTTGGTCCTCACGCGAGGCCGCCGGGTCGAGATCCTCGAGCCGGAGAGGCTGCGCGGCCTCGCCGAGGGCAACGGGAAGGAGTCCCTGGGCCGCCGGGGCCACGTCCGCGGCGGGGCCCTCCTCGCGGGGTCGGCGGCGGGCCGGTAGGCCCCTCCCGGGCAGGGGGGCGGGCCCTCCCCAGCCTCGGCCTCGCCCCGTGGGGGCCCGCGCCGGCCTCCCCGCGGGCCGAGGGGTAGACTCCCGGGGTCCGCCATGGCCCGCATCCTCGAGACGCTGGAGAAGCACCCCCTCTTCTCGGGCGTCCCCCGCGAGGAGCTGACCGGCCTCGTCCTGGACTGCCGGGTCCGGACCCCGCTCCGGGAGGACCGCGTCTTCTCCCAGGGGGAGCCCGCCGAGGCCTTCTACATCGTCGTCTCGGGGGCGGTGAAGCTCTCCAGCGTCGCCCCCGGGGGCCGCGAGCACGTGGTGGAGGTGATGCGCCCGGGCGAGAGCTTCGCGCTCATGCCCGTGCTGGACGGGGGACGATACCCGGTCGCCGCCACGGCGCTCGTGGACTCCACGCTCGTGCGCGTGCCGCGCGACGCCTACCGGCGGCTCCTCGCGCGGCGGCCCGATCTGAACGCCCGCGCGGCGCGGGAGATCGCGGAGCGCCTGCGCCGCATGCGGGCGCGCCTGGAGGAGGTGACCACGCGCAGCGTCGCGGCCCGGGTCGCGGGGCATCTCCTCCGCCTCGCCGGGAACTGTGCCGGCGAGGCGCGGGCCGGGGTGGTCGTGGACCTCGGGGCGACCCGGGAGGTCGTGGCGAACTCCCTCGGGACGGTGCGGGAGGTCTTCGTGCGGACGATCCGGGCCATGGAGAAGGGCGGGATCGTCGCCATCCGCGGCCGCCGCGTGGAGATCCTCGACGAGGAGAGGCTGCGCAAGATCGCGGAGAGCTGATCGCGGTCGTAAAGGTCTGACCTCATTCGCCTGGCCTGGGCCAGGCGAATGGGGTCTGACCCCTTGCTCCGCCCTCAACTTCGTCAGCGCCGCGCGGGGGCGGGCTCCGCGGGCGGCGTCTCCGGGGCCGCGACGCGGTGGGGCCTGAGCGCGGCGTGGAGGGCGGGCGTCGCGGCGGCGCGCGTGACGGCGAGCCTGGCGAAGTAGAGCTTCGTCCGGAGCTCCCCGGCGTCCAGCAGCTCCAGCGCGTCGTCCGGCTGGACGACGAGGGAGACCTCCACGTTGGGCGCGATCCCCACCGGGAGCGCCGCGCGCCTGCAGGCCTCGGCCACGTGGCGGAACACCACGCGCATCTCCTCCGGCCTGGGCGGCGGGTGGTCCGCCATGAGGGACCCCACGGTGGGCCGGAACACGCAGACCGTGGGGAAGGCCCCCAGGGAGACGATCTCGTCGATGGCCGCGAGCGTGTCCGCGAGCGGCTCGACGCCCGCGATGATCTCTCCCGACACGCGCCCCGGGCCCCAGAGGCCCGCCGCGTACTCCATGGCGTCGTAGAACGCCCTCTGCCCGAACACCTTCTGCTTGCCGGGGAGCAGGCGCGCGAATACCTCCGGGTTGTGGAACTCGAAGCAGAAGGAGAGGTGATCCACCCCCAGGTCGCGGAGCCAGTCGTACTTCCACAGGTGGCGCGAGGGGGTCATCTGGAGGCCGACCAGCGCGCCCACCCGCTCCTTCACCGCCTTGACGAAGGGGCCCGCGCCGTCCACGTCCCGCTCCCCCTGGAACCCGGAGTTGAAGTGCACGAAGGTCACGCCGGACTCCGCCCTGGCGGCCCGCGCCGTGTCCACGACGTCCTCGACCGTCTTGCGTCCCTCCTCCGCCGTGCCGACGTTGATCCCCGTGGTGCAGAAGCGGCACTGGAGGCCCGGGGTCGTGCCCCAGAAGGCGCAGGCGGACTCGATGTAGATGCCGAGGTAGGTCCCCTGGAGAACTCCCACGCGGGACATCTCCGTCCCGGCCCGGGTCCGGGCGCGGTACCAGGCGGGGGCGGGGGGGACGCGCACCGGGTGGGCCTCCCCGGTGCGGGCGTCGAGGAGCTCGTAGCCGTCGGCTCCCCTGCGGAGGAGCCAGGGAGAGCGCCCGGCGAAGGGCTCCGCCACGGGGACGTTCACCCACACGTCCTTCCGGCGGCCCGGGAGGACGAGCTCGAGTCCGCTCCCGAGCCCCGCGCGGGTGCGCGCGAAGGGGCGGGCGTCCTCCTCGAGCGTGCAGGAGGGGTCGATCCGGAGGCCGAGGCAGAACAGGTCGATCTCGAGCTCGCAGGCGTTCACGCAGCGAAGGATAGGCGAGCGCCCCGCGGCGCGGCGTGACGTCCGTCACGGCCGGTCCCGCGGGCCCGGCGTAGCCTGACCCCTGCGCCGTGACCGGCCCCGGCGCGCGGGAGCACCCCATGGACATCATCGAGACCCTCCAGCAGGAGCACCGCGAGGCGCTCCGGCGGCTGGACCTGCTCGAGACCGCCCTCAAGGGGATCGCCGAGGTGCAGGGGGAGTCCCCCCCCGCGTCCGTGGCGCCCTTCGTCGCGCAGTGGGGGTGGTTCCGGGTGGACCTCACCCTCCACTTCCGCAAGGAGGAGGAGGCGCTGTTCCCCGAGGCCGCCGGCGTGCTCTCCGCGGAGGAGGGGCCCATCGCCCAGATGCGGGCCGAACACGTGGAGTTCGAGGGGCTGCGGTCCGAGGTCGTCGGGGCGCTCGAGACCCTCCAGACCGGCTGCTGCGGCCACCGGGAGGCCGAGGCGCGCCTCAGGCGCGCGGGGGCCCAGCTCTGCGCGCTCCTCAGGGAGCACATCTGGAAGGAGGACAACGTCCTGTTCCCCCTCCTCCGGGAGGTCCTCCCGCCCGAGCGCCTCGCCGCCGCCACGCGGCGGGCGGAGCGGATGGAAGCCGCCGCGGGCCCTCCGGCCCCCCGGGCGTCCCGCGAAGTGACGAGGCGGGCACGGTGACGGGCGGTCCGGCCGCGCACGGACCGGGTGGCGCCGCGGACCCCGGGGGTCCCCCCGCG